>PADE01000267.1 GCA_002702965.1 Planctomycetaceae bacterium | reverse complement strand
CCATCGGCCGCCGTCCCCGTGTCTCCCGCCCCTACGCTCTCGGGCGCCGCAGTCAAAATCTCTCGCGCGGCTGAGTCATGGTCAACCCGAACCCGAGTACGATCCCCGGGACAGGTCACGGGTGGGCCACCGGGATCTTCTTTGCTGTCGCGCGGTTCGCCGAGTGTGCGTCCGGCGGCGAGATGCGAGGTGCCATCCTCATCGACCACGGTTGGATAGGGCCAGCGGCACATGCTGGGTTGTCGAACCGTCACGGGATCTCGAGAGTGTCTGGCGCTAAGCGCCCGTCGCAACAATAAGGGGTCCGATGATGATCCCGAGCCAGCTACTTTCCCGTTTCCGACGCATGTTCGCTACCAGTTGCCTGGCAAGTAATGACCGTATTCGTCAAGCTCGATGGGCCGTGTTTCGTCGTCTCGATGGCGAGACGCGCTGAGCCAGTCCTGCAGCCGCATTCCTCAAGCAATCAACGCCGCAGAACCTGTCCCCCGCGGCGTCCGGTCAGTTGTCCGTCCCGTAATGTAATCACGCCGTTTACCAAAACGTGCTTCATTCCCGTTGCGATTTGATTCGGCTCAAACATACTTCCACATTCGGCGAACAACTCCGGGTCAAGAATCGCTAGATCGGCGCACGCTGTTTCGCGGATCACGCCTCGATTCGTGAGCCCCAACCGCCGTGCTGGAAGCGAGGTCAATCGTCGTACGGCTTCTTGCGGAGTGATCATTTTTTGATCGCGGACAAAGTGACGGAAGAACCACCCCGCCCATGTATAGGCTCCGTGAAACGATGTGCCGGCCAACGGACCGTCCGGTGCCAATGCCGTTGCGTCAGAGCCGATCATACAATCCGGATGTTCGAACGCCAGACGGAGGTCCCGCTCCCGATAAGTCAACGCCAGGACCATGATTTCGTGCAGCCGGTCGACTTCCGCCAACAGCAGGTCGAAGATTGCATCGAATGGATCGTCCCCGCGCTCTTCAGCAATTTCCGCAATGCTGCGTCGCGACCAACTTGGTTCGGATTCGCAATGGAAAATGACAATGCGGCTCCAGTCGTTTCCGGCCAGGGCCGTGATGATGCTTTCGTACTTTTTCATTTCTCGGCGCGTGGAGGGAGAACGGAGCCTGGCGGCTATCGTGGCCTTGTCGCCGTCCAATGCCCACGGCGGCAAAGCGGCACTCAGATTAGTGGTCCCGAACAAACGCGTGTGCATATCGAAACCAACGTTCAAACTCGATCGCCGGGCAGCTTCAACCTGTTCGATTGCCTGCTCGACGGCGCCCCGTCCGTCCTCGATGAGTCGCGCGACCACCGAGATGTGCGAAATCTGCAAAGCGACGTCGGCGGCAGCGGAAGTGCGGATCGCTTCGGCGATCGCTTCCTTCGCTTCACCGGTCCGATTGCGAGTGTGCGTCGCATAGATGCCTCCCGCATTGGCCGTCACTTTGCACAGTTCGACGATCTCCGCCTCCGAGCATCCCCGTTCCGGGCCGTATTCCAGCCCAGTCGAGAATCCGAAGGCGCCTTCTTCGAGCGCTTGGGACAGCATGTTTTTCATTTGCTTGAGTTCGTCGGACGTCGAAGGACGGTCGACAAGCCCGGCCGTTGCCAGCCGCAAGTTGCCGTTGGGAACCAATGTCGCCACGTTGACCGCCGGCGTTTCCCGTTCGAGCGCGTCGAGGTACTCGGTCACACTCCGCCAGGGAATCTCGTGATCGGCCGGACACCCGTAGATGTTCGAGCGGGTCAATTCAGGATTACCAAGCGGCGCGCAACCATGCCCACAGTTACCGACGACTTCTAGGGTGACTCCCTGAGTGATGGAACTCACCGCGCGCGGATCGATGACGAGCGTGAAATCGGAGTGGCTGTGAATGTCGATGAAACCCGGTGCCACAACACATTCGCTGGCATCGAGGATCTCGCCAGCCGAGTCTTCGGGGATGTTCCCCAAATCGACAATTCGGCCGTCGGAAACTGCGACATCGGCGACGAACGGTTCGTCCCCCGTGCCGTCGAGAATCGTGCCGCCTTGAATCAAGAGATCGATGTTCATATGTCAGAACTCAGGACAAACAAGAACCGCATTAGCCGGGCCGCTTTCTGCCCGTGGGCGATCGCTGCAATGCCAGATTCTGCCTCAGTTCTTCGGTGGTAGCGACATCGACTTCGAACGAGTCGCCCTGAAACACGACACCGTATTCTTCACGGGCGGCTGTGCGGGAGACCTTCTCGTTTCTCACATCGATTGCGACCCGCTGCGGAACTCGTTCCAGCGGATCGCCGAACCCACCACCGCCCGGTTGTCGGTGATACAGCGTCTCGTTGGCGTGTATTGTCGAAGAGATCATCACCGGCAAGGTCTCGATCCCCTCGGGTCTCTTTAAGCGATTCAGGGATCCGGTTGCCGGTTTGCCGCCAAAGAGTCCATACGGTAAGTGATCCCGCCGATCGGACCGAATCGCGAGATGGGCGTCACCTTCCAGCAACGTCCATTCGCGGTGGATGGCCAGTCCACCCCGGAATTTGCCCGGCCCGCCACTATCCTGCAACAGGCCGTACCGTTCAATGCGAATCGGGTAGTTCGATTCCGCTTCTTCGATGGGGATGTTGGACGCGACGTTGGCGGGATTGCACAATCCATCGTTTCCATCGCGATCGGGACGCGCTCCCCAGGTTCCGGACAACAATTCGTAGAAAACGTAGTGCGAGCGATCCGGTCGTTCGCCACCAATAATGACTAAGGTATTCCCGCCTTCGCCGGCGGCCAGAATCCGATCTGGCAATAACTGAGCCAAAGCCCCGAAGACGGTATCCGTCAGCCGAAATCCGGTCACCCCGCGCATCGAGGAAGCAGCCGGCATCGCGCCGTTGACGACCGTCCCCTCCGGCGCAATGACGGTGATCGGCTTGAACATCCCAGCCGTGTTGGGAACTTCGGTTTTCATCGCGGCCCGCACACAGAGGTACACCACCGAAGCCGTGAAAGACAATGTGTTGTTCAAAGCGCCGCGAACTTGCGGAGCGGAACCTGTGAAATCGGCGGTCAGCGAATCCCCTTCGATGGTGATCGTCGCTTGTAATTTCACCGGATTGACATCGACTCCGTCGCTGTCCATGTAATCGACAAAGGTGGCCGTCCCATCGGGCCATTCGCCGATTTCCGCGCGGACGAGGCGTTCTGTGTAGTCGATGAGGTCGGTGGTGAGTGCCTTCAGGGAGTCGGCGCCGTAACGCCGGATCAAATTGAATATGGCGCGTTCGCCGATATGACAGGCTGAGATTTGTGACCGCAAGTCACCCATCGTCATCTCCGGTACCCGGACATTCGCACGCAACAACGTGAAGATCGCTTCATTCGGCTGACCACGTTCATACAGCTTCAGCCACGGAATACGGAAACCGTCCTGAAAAATCTCCACGTTGTCGCAGGCGGAACTTCCGGGCAGGCGTCCACCCAAGTCGAGGTGATGGGCCGTACAGACCGCAAACGCCATCCGCGTTCCTTCCCAGAAGATCGGCTTGACGATGAAGATGTCCGGAATGTGCATGCCGCCGTCGAACGGATCGTTCAGGATAAACAGGTCGCCGGGATACATGTCTTCGTCAAATTTGGCCAGCAATGCCTCCATGGCGAACGGAACCGAGCCCAAGTGAAACGGAATGGTGACTCCCTGGGCAATCATCTCTCCGCGCGCGTCGCACAGCGACGTGGAGTAATCAAGGCAATCTCGGACAATGGTCGAATACGCCGTGCGATACACGGTATTCGCCATCTCATCCGCCGCGGCGGACAACCCGCTTTGCACAATTTCTCGCGTGATCGGGTCAATCATTGGGCGTCCCATTTAGATGCTGCCGCACCGTCTGTGTTACGTGGTTCCGCCAAAGTTCATCACAATACTCCCGTGTTCATCGCAATGGACTCGGACATTCGGAGGCACGACGATTGTCGTGTCGTATTCGTCGATCAGCAGCGGCCCTTCTGTCTGCTGCAACAGATCGCGACGACACACCAACGGTGTGTGTAATCGTCCCTGTTGTTCGCCGAACCAGGCGTCCCGGTCCCCTACCGATCCAACCGAACTATCGACAGAACTCAGTGCGGGACGATTCTTCGAGTCACTCGCCCGCCCGATCAACCGAATCGTCACGATTTCCATCGGATTATCCGGGTCCGAACGATGTCCATAGAGCCGTTCGTGTTCGTTCTCGAAATCCGTTTTGAGTTGTCCCATCGTCTGTGGATTGATTTCATCTGCCGAAAAGTCGATCCGGATCTCCGATGTTTGACCGCGAAATCGCAAGTCCGCGGCTGCGTGCAGGTTGACTGCCTCTGCGCCGAGTCCTTCTTCAGAAAATTGTTGGAGCATTTCCAATCGCAGCTCATGAAGAACGGTGTTGACGGCGGCGACCGTGACGTTTTTCCCCACCAGCCGGCAACTCCGCGCCGCATGATGTTCGATACCCGAATACAACAGCCCCAGTGCGCTGAACAGACCCGGAAGTGGGGGCACCAGCACGGTCGGCGATTGAAGTTCACCCGCCAAGCCTGCGGCATGAACGGGACCTGAACCGCCGAACGCCAGCAGCACGAATTCGCGGGGATCTCGGCCACGTTCGGTGGAAACCGCGCGCAACGCGCGCATGGTGCGCGCATTCGCGATGCGATGGATACCTTCCGCGGCCTCTTCAACCCGCAATCCCAGCGGCGCAGCAATTTGATCATGGATCACCTTGTGGGCCGCACCCTCATCGATGACAACCTGGCCATCGGCCAATTTTCCTGAACGGATGAAACCGAGAACGACATTGGCGTCGGTCAGCGTGGCTTGGGTCCCTCCACAGCCGTAGCAGACGGGGCCAGGAACGGCACCCGCGCTTTGCGGTCCCACATGTAGTCCACCCGCAGGGTCGAGAAACGCCAAGCTTCCCCCACCGGCGCCGACCTCCGCAATGTCGATCGTCGGCGCGCGGATCAACTCTCCCCCGCCTCCGACAAGACGATTGCCCGCGGACAGCGAAGCCCCAACTTCGTACTCCGGGCTGTAATTCCACTTTCCGTTCTCGATAAGAGAGGCTTTGGCCGTCGTGCCACCCATGTCGAACGTAATCACATTGTCGATGCCGCTCTGTTTCGCGAGGCAGGACGCAGCCAGCACGCCGGCCGCCGGCCCCGATTCGAGAACGTACACCGGACGAAGGCGGGCGTCTTCTTCGGGTGTTAACCCGCCGGCTGATTGCATGATCAGTAAGGGCGCAGAGATTCCCTGCTTCCGCATCCCGTGTCGAAGGTTCGCCAGATAGCCCTCCATGACCGGCCGGACGTATGCGTTGACGACGGTTGTCGCCGTTCGCTCGTACTCGCGTCGTTCGCGCAGCACTTCACACGAAATGGACACGGGGACGTTCGGCAACTGCTCACGGAGAAACCGGCCGACGGTTTGTTCATGTTCCGGATAGGCATACGAATGCAGCAAACAGACGGCAACGGATTCGACATGTTCTGATCTCAGTCGTTCCACAATGGCCGCAAGTTCTGCTTGTTTTGGCGTTGTGATTCTGTCCCCAGCCGCGGAAACACGTTCCTCAATTTCCAGCCTCAAATACCGCGGCACGAGCGGGTCGGGTTTGTTGAAGAATAGGTCGTACAGTTGGGGGGCGCGAATCCGTCGCAGCTCCAGCACGTCCCGAAACCCGGCCGTGGTGATCAGCGCAGTCCGTGCGCCGCGATGTTCCAGAACCGCGTTGGTGCCGACCGTGGTCCCGTGAGCAACGGCGGTTACGAGATAATCGTCTTGGTTCGTTGCGGAAAGCAGGTTTTCAATAGCATCCAGGACGGCAGTTTCGAAATCGGGAGGCGTGGAAGGAATCTTTCGACGCGCCAGTTTCCCGTGCTCATCAATCACCACAACATCGGTGAAGGTTCCGCCGACATCTGCGCCGATTCGTAGAGTGCCTGGATTGAATCTAATGGACATTCCGAGTCTTGAGAGACCTGTCTGTAGCACGAAGAACTTGGTGAATATCTGCTGTGCGCATGTTACGAGCGGTGCCAACCAGTGTCAAAAAGTGAAATCGTCCAATCGCCACGCGTATGACGAGAGTTCACAGCGGGTCGCGTCAAACAGATTGAGTGATCGCGGCGGGTGTCGGCTGCGCCGCGTGTGGCCAACGGAAGCGTCAAGACATAACCCACTCCCCCTCGGCCGCAGGCGGGGAGCGGGAGTCCAGGTCACACCCGCAACCGGAAGCCGTCCAGGATGACTAGGCTCCTGGGTCGGACAGGGCACCGTGGGGGAGTGATTGAGACTTACTAGCTGGCCCGTGTTCAGGAGAGCACACGCGTAGCTGCAGTACGGGCTTGGTCCCGCCCGAACCGCTCGACTAGACTGCAGACGGATTTCATCCGTAAACCGGCTGAACCCAGACGTTGGGCGTCACAATGACCGTAGTTCGTGGATTTATCATCACGATTGCGAGTGGCCTCGTATTTGCCGCGATCGGCGGGGTGCTGGGGTACGCAATGGGTACGCTCACACCCGATTACTATCGCATTGTGTTCCGGATTCCTCCGGGCATTGAACTCGATCCAGCGCAGGCGGGCTTGGGCCTCGGTCTCACTCAGGGGTTGGTGGCGGGTTTGTTTGTCGGGCTGGTCATCGTACTCGCGGTTGCCTGGTACAGATCACGGGAAATGCGGTGACGTGGATTCCTCGTTGAGTCGGCCAGGTACCTGCAACCTCACGGGACGGCGTCACACTCGGAACGATGTAAAAGCCGTCCAGAATCTCGACCGGACCCTGGATCGACAGAGCACTGTAGAGAGTGCTTCCGTGCGGTTGACTCGGTGGATTGGTCGCGACCGGTGTGGAAATGTCGCCCGATTTATCTTACGCACCCCCGCTAGCGCGGTGTTGGGTCTTGATTGGTGTCGTTTGAATTCCCAAGCCGGTTGGTCGGGCACCTGCGGAGTCCCGTGAGTCGTCCGCCCAACAGCCGACGGCAACAGCGCACCTCAAAACGATCGACAACGGGAGGATCGGTGATTGCGTTGAACGGATCATGGTTACTGGCTCAGAGGTATTTGCAGGAAGCGTAGTATGCCATTGGCACGACAGTCTCACAGGGCGTTTTCGGTTTTGAAGACATCAAGGCGCGCAGAAACGCCACTCCGCAAACCTCGTATTATGTCGCATCCGCGGCCCGGGCATTCACGGCCGCGCTGGCGGTGCTCCTTAATGACCGCGGTGTGGTCGACCTGGATCAACACGTGGTAAAGTACCTGCTCCGGAACGTGTCTGTTCCGAAGTACACAGGGCGGGCGCGTCCACTCGGTCCGCGCGTTCATGCGTTCGGCGATATGGTCGCGGCCAGTGGCCGCTTCGTTTACCCGCAAGCCATAGTCAACTGTGGCAGAGTTCCAGGAGATCCCATGGATCACGAGCAGATTAACGAACAGCGACCGGTGACCACATCGCGTCGTTTCGCCGTGATGGTTTTGAGCTGGTTGATTGCGGCGACAACAGGATCGAGTGTGATCACCGCAGAGGCGGTGGAACTAGTACGCGACGGAGAGTCTCGTGCCACGATCCTGCTGGAAGAAAAACCGACCATCTCAGCGCAATTGGCGGCTCACGAATTGCAGTACCACCTCCAGAAGATGTCTGGCGCCACGCTGCCGATCGTCCGGGAACCGGCGACTGTCAAGGGGACCGTCGTATTGGTAGGCGAAAGCAGCACGAGCAAGGAAATGGGATACAAGAACGCGGATTTCGGGCAGAGCGAGTACCTCGTCAAAGCCGAGGACGATCGATTGATTCTGATTGGCCGGGACTACGGGCTCTATTGGCCGCTGGGAGGGCATCGCGGGAAACTGAACTATCACGGCGACATGCACAAGGAGCTGGGCTACAGCGAAGTCTGGATGAACCAGCCCCTTGGATCGTGCCACGCCGTGCACACCCTTCTGGAGCGTGTTCTGGGTGTGCGCTGGTACCTGCCGACCGAGCTGGGCGAAGTGATCCCGAAGAGGAAGACGGTGGCTGTGCCGGACATCAATCTGCGCAGAACAGTCGCTGCGCCGTACCGGCGGTTCTATCCCTGGGCCGTCAACAAAAAGTTGTACTACGACGACTGGGACGCCGCGAATTGGAACCGCGCCGATCATTGGGACCTCCGCAGCGGCATCCTGTATTGGGTTCGCAACAAACATGCGGGCGGTCCCCAAATTGCGGCCAACCACTCGTTTAACGGCTGGGATCGGGCGTTCGGCGAGAAACACCCAGAGTGGTTTAGCCCCAANGACTGGNAAAAGATGAAGACGATGCGNTANCAGGGAGAAGTCAACCCATGCCTCAGCCAGGAAGGCGTTTTCCAGNCCAATCTCNNTATCATCCGCGGNTATTTCAACTANCAGAANGCGCCTTTTNCTCNGGCTTACGCGTCGGCCGCNCNNCACCCCCNNGACTTCTTCGGAATCTGCTTGAANGACAACCANAANTACTGCCAGTGCGATGCGTGCCNGTCCCANTACCGNTTGGATTTCGACATCTATAACTATGGCGACGTGTCACACTACTTCTGGAACTACACCAATCGGCTGGCNCGCGAGCTGCAGCGGACTCACCCCAGGGCGAGGCTGATCGGTCTGGCCTACTTCTCACACTACTCGGCGCCGAAAGGCCTCAAGTTTGAACCCAATCTCGGCGTGCAAGTCACCCGTCAACCGTACACCCACTGGGACCAGGGCATTCGCAACTATGAACACGGCCAGATTCGCAGCTACATGGAAGAGTGTGGCGCGAGTGATCTGTTTACCTGGGAGTACTTGTTGCATCCCTGGGTCAGCTCGGATCCGTTCCCCGCCGTGCTGCCTCGNCTGTCAGCGCAAGACGCAAAGTTCCTCGTCGGCAGGCCGCGTTTCCGGGGCGGAATCATGCAGACCCAATACGCCGCCGTCAAGGACAGCGGCCACGTGTGGGCTCATCCGTTGCTGGATCACTTCCGGCTCTACTTCCGCATGAAACTGTACGACGATAAAACGCTCGACGTGGAAACNATGCTCGATGAGTACTACGACAAGTTCTACGGNCCGGCCGGCGGAGCGGTTCGCAAGTTCATTGAGGCGTTGGAGGACCGCTGGTGCGATACTCGGATCGCGACCGCTGCAGGCGCGCATCCTACCAGTTACAACAACAACCCCCGACTCTGGTGGGAGTTCCTCGGCACATCCGATTTCATCGCGCAAATCGAAGGGCTGCTGGCGCAGGCGCAAGCGGCCGCCCCTGGCGGCAGTGTTTACGCCGCCCGCGTCGACTTGCTCGACAAGGGTCTGTTGACGCTGATCCAGAACAACCGACGAAAGTACCTCGACGCCCAGGCGACGCAAAACGAGTCGAAACGGTGAGAGCTNNAGAGATTGGTGTGGACACGGTTCTCGAGTGCACCGTCGCAACCGCCGATTTCTAAGACCGGGTGCCAATCGCCAGCGGAACA
Organism: Planctomycetaceae bacterium; assembly: GCA_002702965.1. Taxonomy (GTDB): domain Bacteria; phylum Planctomycetota; class Planctomycetia; order Pirellulales; family Pirellulaceae; genus UBA9264. Next base: position 15,974 of record PADE01000267.1, on the reverse strand, counting down.
GTGCTTGTCAGCTGGGTGTGGTTGTTGTTTCGGAATGTTCTATTTGCTTTCCGACTCCGATGTGGACACCCAACGCAGATTCCGAAAACTCGGTTTCTCACCGGACCATTGGGTGCTTCCCAGCGTCACCTTGGTGCGGCGGCTGACGTAATACGCTCGCAGTCCGAGAAGATCGAGATGTTGCCACGACTTGAGCAGCCCATCGCCTTCGGCTGCTTTGAAGTCGGACGGCTTTAGCCGCATGGGTTGCCAGCCATCACCGCCCGTCAGCTTCACGACAGCCGCGTAGTCCCGCTGCTTCCCACGGTACGATCGGAAGAAATTCTCGGTCAGCACGACGACCAACGCGTTCGATTGTTCACACCTCACGTCCAACGCCAATGCATAGCCGGGCTTTCCTNGCCACTTCGGGTCGCTGATCTTGCGAGTCCAAGACTGCCAGTGATGGGGATTGTCGGCGGACAGCCGATACCAGTCTCGCCAATCANTCGAGAAGTCGTCGATCAACAGAGTCGGCGCATCAGTCGCCTTCACGTTGGCCTGTTGCAAGCCCTCTGGTGTTGCCGTGTGCAGCGCTGAACTGATGGCAAACGTCCGGNTCGGTCGAGCNAATTGGACCGGCTCAGGTGTTTTGAGTCGATAATGGACATTGGCAAAAGCGAACAGCGGTTGCTTAGCGTTCATGATCGGCAGTGTGGCATTCCACGAAGTGCCGGATCGCTTGGTATCTGTGGATCGCCAGTAGCGCGCCTGCGGATCGGGGTCAATCGAGTAGTAGATNCAAACCTGTTCGATCGGCTTCGATTGATCGGGAGTCACACGGAGTACCGGCACGCCATCGTCGATGACAAGCAGCAGCTTTGAAGCTGGCGTCGCAGGAAGCTCGAAGCCACTCTTGAGATGTTGGTCGATCCACAGCGGGCGAGTGACGGCAAACGGTGGAGTAAAGCGATGGTTCAGATGCGGGGCAAAGGAGTATCGGACGGCGACCTTCGGGATCAAATCCCCCGTACGGTACGTGTCGTCCATAATTCCATGAAAGTCGTTCGTTGCGCCTAGCCAGAGCAACGGTGCCTTGATGTGCGGGGCATACGACTGAAACCCCAACGTGTTGCGGAAGAGTTGCATGTCGCCGTTCGGTGTTCGGCGCCTCTGCTGAGGAAGCAGTTTCCACGGCACGGTGCGAAAACCCTGACCACCGACAGAAGGTGCGGCCACCTTGATTCGATTGTCGGTTCCGGCCACGTAAACGGTGAGATTGCCGCCCATCGAATGNCCGTAAACACCAAGTCGCCTCGCATCTACCCTGGTCTGCTGCGCCAAAAACGTCAGCCCTCGTCTCGCTCCGATGGTCAGCAAGTACCAGTTGTTATTGCGGGGCGATTCAAACGGATCGAGGTATTTCGCCCCCGGCTTCAGGTTGAAGTAACCGGGCACGTTCTGCTGAGTCGGATCGACGGCTCCCCAGTCCGTATTGGGGTCGCCGGNTTGCGCGTTTTCCATCTCGCGACCACCCCAGTTNATCGAGAGGCAGGCGTATCCACGCTTGGCGTAATACTCGACCTCATGCAGAAACGCTCGCTGCCCGCCGCCGTGCAGGTGCAGCAACCCCGGCAGCTTTTCGGCGCTTTTTGGGAAGGCGTAGAATGCTGCCATGCGAGCCTTTCGACCCTTGAACGCGCCGATGTAAAAGGTGACGTAGCGGTACGTGATCCCGTCGTCCTTCCACTCCCGCACCGTTTTAGCATTGAGCGGCTCTTTGCGTGGATCGAAGTCTGACCAGAGCGCTGCGACGGTCCGCCGGGTTTCCGAAGAATCGGCTTCGCGCCGTGCCGGTAACACGGCAGCGTGGACCGTGCCGACCGCTAATAGCAGTAGCGTGACAATCGATTTCAAGGCCGGTTCCCTCATCGTGCGTTCGTCTCGAAGCCGACATTCTACCGCCGTTGCGATCACGTCGATCCAACGGGCAGTCTATCTCGCCTGACAAGAAGATCGCACCGATGCGCACGCAGAAATCGGGATGCGCCCCTCGCTCCGCGACCCGGGGCACCGCCCGATAGGCCCATTGATCCTCACCTCACCTGTTCGTCCTCGGCAGCCGCCAGCGGACCATTTCGAGGTGGAATTTGGTGTCACTGCCCATAAAGGTGTAGGGCGTGAGCAGTGTCCCGTCGCGCAGCTCAACGGTATTTCCGTATCCACCTCCGAAGGGCTTCGTGTTGGCCTTCATGTCGGTTCGCGACTCGACGATGATCCGGTCGGTCTGAAAGTCCCAAGTTTTTCCTTGGTCATCGTTAACGATGGCTTGGATCCCCAGAGGGCGTCCCACGTCGCGGACCGTCCAGTTGTAGAGAATCCTGCCATCGGCCAATTGGAGAAAGAAACCGTAATGTTCTCCGTAGTAACCCATGTCACGGACGCGCCGCCAGGTGGTCCCCTTGTCGGTCGATTCCCAGAGGATGGTGCGATCGTAGGCGTCCCAGCCCACAGGGGGTTTTTGGCCCTCGATAGGATGGCGGTGGCTCTCGACACGATTGACATGCAGCAGCTTACCGGAGCGAAGCCGGAAGGTGTCCGAGTTGCTGAAGAAGCCGTCTAGATCGCGCCAGCCCTCGTTCTTGCAGACAGTGGACTTATCCCAGGTCTTACCGAAGTCCGTCGAACGCCACATGTAAGTTCGGTTGCCGTCTTCCATCCCGGAAGCAACGCCCAACAAGACTGTGCCGTCGGGCAGCTCGACGGCCCGGCGGTCCGTACACGTGCCTTGGCCGTTGGGTGGAAAGCCGTCCTCCTGTCCGATACGGTGGGTCGTCCAGGTACGGCCTTCATTCGTCGAGCGGTGTAGATAGCTGTACCAGTAATTTTTGCCGGGAGCGCCCGGCTCCTCGTTGTTGGCGTCTCGGGGCAAGATGTGGCTACTCATCAGCAGCGTCCCGTCGCTCAGAACGGTCACGTAGGGNTCGCGACCGAAGGGGCCTTTTAATTCCTCACGGGCCGACCAGGTCCGACCGCCGTCGGTCGACCGGAAGCTGATGAAATACTCCTCGAAGGTGCCAGCCTTGGGTCGCTTGTTAAACGCCACGATCAGCAAGTCGCCACTCTTGAGCAATGCAAGGCACGGCTTGTAATCCCCAGGTATGCCGAGTGGAATCCGCTTGCACGGGATCCGCGCGGGCAGGCGCTTGGGATTCTTGACGGCGATGAAATCGGCACCTGCGAGCACCGGTTCCTTCGCCCGCGAACGAACCGCGCCTAGGTGCATGGCGCAAACCGATGCAGCGATCAGGAGCAAATAGCCGCTGCATCGCAACGTGACGAGATCTGGGCGCATTGTGGGANCTCCGATATGCCTTGAGCCAACCTTCTTTCAGTGGCGTCGTGACGCAGCCTGCTTCTCAGGGGTTGCAGCTTTGTATCGTTCCGTCATGTTCAACGCGCACAGCGCGGCGGCCGTCTGGGCTTCGTTTGCGGTTGAACTAGCCATAAAGTGGCCGGCACAGGGTGCCGGCTTGACTCCGTTAAACAGCACAAGAGAGCAGGCGTTGCCCAACCGCAAGATTACGAACTAGCCCCCCCTTGGCCTTACCCTTTGGCGAGGTGCCACAGCGATCGGGTGCCGTTCGCGTAACCCATCGCGACGAGCACTCTCGATGAAANACCTCACATTGTTTTCTTCTCATTGTGCAGATCGTGTCGTGCTAAACTTCACGTGTCAGCAGAGAGGCCGAGTGATGCGGAGCAAAACGACTCAAGGTGTCTCTGCGCAGTAACAACCAAGGCGCAACATGGGCCTCATCCAGCATTAACTTTATGTGATTTTTGCATCGGTGGCCATCGTTACGGCACCCGTGTTATTGCTGATTCACGTCTGGTGGAAGCCCCGCAGCTATTGGTTTTTCTATTTCCCCGTTGCAATTCTCGCTATCTGGGTAGGCGGAAGTGCCTCGACGTATTTTTGTCACGGTCACCTTTGGGAAGAGATGCACAAGTATGAAGCTAGAGGCGAGGAGCCACCGCGCGCGTTGGCCGATGATTGGGCATCTGACGTGAGCGTGGCGATCATGCCGTTGTTCGGATGGATCCCAGGAATCGTCTATTCATGCGTGTATGCAGGCGTCTTTCTATTCGCGAGAACACTCTTCAGGAGTATTCGCAGTCTCTTCGGACACAACCGACAAATACGGCGCGGCGGGTCGTCGTGAGCCGCCGCACTGCAGGACGGCATCCGGGCGATGCTGCGGGTGTCTGCTGCGCCCTGTGTGGCCAACGGCAAGTTTGATCCATCGCCTGCTGGCGCCAGCAGACGGTAGGTCAGCACGGGGTCTGTTCAGCAAACCGACCCGCGATCCGCCGGTCGGCATTTTCAGTTCGACAGCGCCGGGTCCAAGCGAGCACCACTGGCAAGAAAACGTCCAGCGATCAAAAACTGTCGTCGCTGCCGTTGCCGCTGCCGGTGTTGGTGCCGCTGCCGCTGGCGGGTGTGCCCGTGATGTGGTANCCCTGGGCCGTGTTGTTAGTCGACAGGTTGGAACCGAAGGTCGCAGAGTTGGCACCGCTGAAGCCGTCATCCCCTATCGAGGACAATTGGACGTTGTCGATGAAAATACCGTAATTGTCACCAGCGGCGTCTTGGTCAAAAAATAGCGTCTCTGTAGCATTGGAGTCGATGGTGAAAAAACGCTCGACTGTGTGAACTTGCTTGTCATGCGAGAAAGTCAGAGACTCCGTGAACGTATTGGTGACACCGTAGCTAAACGTATCCGTAGGTTGTGACGGACGACCTGATCCGGAAACATCAAACTGAAAACGGTATGTGCCTGGAGATAGTGAAGAAGCGTTCTTGGTTCGAATCAGCGCGCCATTCGACGCCGAACCATCGAGGTCGATGATGTTCCCGTAATTGTCTGTCCACCCAACCAAGAGACTTCGTTCATCGCCGGCCGGATTAACGTCGATCGTTCCATTTTCGATGAGCCAATGCGTCAGGCTCCCGTTTCCAGCGGGCGTGTCCTGGTCGAAATCGTCGCTGAAAATGGAGATGCTCTCGCCAGCTACTTCAAATCCAACCGTGTTCCCGCTGGCCATATTGTCACTCATCGCGCCGCTGTTGAATGCGAGCACTCGAAAACCGTAGCTGCTCCCGCTGGCCGTATTGCGGCTGATTGTGCCGCCGTTGAAGGTGTCCACACGGACACCGTAGGTGTCGTTGTCTTCAAAGGTGCTGTCCACGATGTGGCCGTTATTGGTTCCGGTCAAGAGAAGGCCGTTGCCCGTTTCGAGAATATTTCTGGAGGTCAGGTCCAGCGCAAGGCCTTTGGGTGTACCCGATGAGATGATGGTCTCCAGACCACNTCCATCNAACGACGCCCGTTGAATGGTGTCTGTGATCAGGTCGTTGAAATACATTTTCTGTTGACTCGGGTCGACCGAAATAGCGCGCGAATCCGCAGCACCGAGGTCTAGAACCGACTCCAAATCGCTTCCGTTCAGATTTGCCCGCTTGATAATGGAATTGGGGCCTGGAAGGATATTTGAGAAGTAGAGATTCGAGCCATCGAGGTCGAGTGCAATCCCGTGAAGGCCATCCCCCGGTGTGAAGAAGAGCGTCTCTACACTAGAGCCATCGAGATTGGCCCGCTGCACTTTGTCGTTCCCCTGGGCATTGGTTGTCCCTGAAGTCCAGTACATCTTGTTGCCCGCAACATCCAGGTCGATGCCGAACGGTGCGTGGATGTCGGTGACCAGGTCGGTCACTCCCGTGCCGTCAAGATTGGAGGATTGAATCTTCTCAGTGCCTTCATCCACCCAATACAGACGACTGTTGGTGGCATCAACCGCCACTTCGCGCGGTGCGTTCAAACCAGAGTTTGAGTTGACAATCGTCTCAAGAGCGCTGCCGTCCAAGTTGGCGCGACGAATCAGCTTGTTGGTCGTCTCCGACCAGTAGATCTTGTTGTTCGTCAGATCGAGCGCAATCTCATTGGCGGTAACGGAACTAACCACCGTGGCAGGCAGCGACCCATCGAGGTTGGCACGCTTAATCGTGTTGTCGCTGTGATCCGCATAGTAGAGCGTGTCGCCAGACGTAATGGCCTGCGTAGCACCACTGACGTCGAGATCGCGGATCGTAAAGCCGGTCACACCGTCGCCGTAGACGCCGTTGTTTCCACCCACGATGTCCAGACCGGCCAATACGGTGTCGTCGGCGATCTGGAAGACGTCGTTTGCGGTATCGGTCCCCGTTACTTGCGGACGCGTACCAGGCGCCGAGAAGGTGACTTGGGCACCCGTGTCGGCACCGACCACGGCCAGCGTGCCACTGCCACCCAATACCACCTGGCCACTACTGAGGGTGGTGGTGTCACCCTCGGAAAAGGACCCCGCGCTTCCGTCCAGGACCACCAGACTGTTTGCCCCGGCCGCCGCCACGGCGTCCGACAGATCGTCCCCCGCATCGACCACGTGGGCCGAGCTGACGGTGAACTCGGAATCGGCGAATAGGGCGGCTTCGTCGGTCACCTGGCGCTGGGCCACCACATCGACGTCACGCACAATCCGATCGGCCATCCGCCGCTGCAGACGGTCCATCCGCCGCTGCAGACGGTCCATCCGCCGCCGGGGACCCGAACCAAACGGGATCCGGATATAGACGCCCCCTTCGGCCTGGGTGTCCCGCAGTTGGTCGTGTTGGATCAGTCCCTCCAGAGTCAGCCGTGAGCCGTCCCCCAGCACGGCCAGATCGTACAACCGCAGTTCGCTGCGCACGCGGGGTCCGGCGATCTGGTCAAAGACAGCGTCCGGGTTATCGAAATAGTANCCCCCCACAAAGGCGCGCAGTTCCGCGTCCAGACCCGCGTACCAGGTCGGTTGTTGGTCATCACACGGATCGTGGGACCACAGTAGCTTCCCGAACTCCCCGTCCAGCCCCCAGTAGGCGGCCTCTTGATCNGAACGGACCACCAGGTGGTTGCCGCTGAGGACGGCCGCCGCGGTGCCCCCGGGCAAAGGTTTGGGGTCCAGGTCGGTCGGTACGTAGCCGTTGAAACGGAATTCCTTTTCCAGGCTGAGTACTTCCAGGCCAAAGGCGGCCTGATCGAAATGGTTGCCGGTGGGGGACTCGCGCAGNTCGTAGCTGCCCCACAGTCCCACGATGCGGTCGTCAGCCGTCTTTCTGCGCCAGGCCAGCGCCCAGTTGCCCTCGTGGTTGCCCGTATCCCCCAGGCTGCCCCGCAGGTCGGCGAACAGCAGCGAGTCCTCGCTCCAGGAGAGGGGCAGAAAGACGTCCAGTTCCCCCCGCTCGACGGTGCCCCCGCCGCGGAAGTTGCCCTCGATAAAGGGTTGCCAGATGAACGGCGNATCCCACAGTGTGCCCGCCTTGTCCTTCAGCTCGCGCAACAGCTGGAAACCTTGAGGCGCTCCACTTCGTGGCCGGAAGAAAACACCCGTGGCCGGGACCCGGTCGCCGATCGGCTGGGGGGTCTCCGGTTCGCTGCCCGGGAAGCTGACCGTCTCGAACTCGGATGTCTGGGCATGTGCCACAGATTCCCCGGCGTGCCAATACAAACTACCGGTCAGCAACACAAGGAGAACACGTGTAGGAAACGGCATGGCACTACTCGGGCATGGCGTTTTGCTCTCCGTAGCGCGGGTCCTGGCATGTTGCGCTTCATGCGCACATTAGAAAACATCGGGAAGCGCCCCCGACTCACCACACAGAAACACGGGGGAAGCTACAACCGAGATCTTCCCCAGAACGGGCCCCCCTAACCGGTCCGATCACAACGCCTGTCCCGGCTGCGATGGGTTGACCGTCTCGGACGGCCAGTTCGCGGCGGGCCCTCTATGGGTGACAGCAGGTCCTCGAGTGGGTCACGGAGGGAAGCGTGATTCTCGCCAGCGTCGCGCTACCGGCCTGCCTGCTCAGCGAGCGTGTTTTTCCACGAAAAACAAACTCGCCTCTGGAACCGGGCGACGGTAGGGCAAACCGACCGTTCGGTTCGTGGCGAGCCGGTTGGTTTTTGGTTGCGTAGAAAAACACGTGTCCCTCGGCGTGCGGTCCAGGTCGAATGGTCGCCGCAATCCGACTGCCGTCCAGTGCCGACTAGTTGCGACCGCGAACTGCCAGTGCTAGAAGAGGAAGGCCACGCTCTGAACGGGGAGGGGATGGTGCAGTACCAATGGGGATCATTCGCGTGCGGCCACTGCCGGCACAGCTTTGGGCCCCACGTCCTGTTGGACGGCCGAACTATCGACTGTCCGGAATGCGGAACTCTCCAGACGGTCTTGAAACGACCGACTGGGATTGCAAAAGCGGAACGACAAAGGCAGGCCGAGTACGCGCAGCGAGGAGCTCCTCAACGTAGGGCGCGCCAACTAAAGACCAAATTGATTCTTGCGGTCGTCACTGTATTGGTCTTTCAGTTTGTTATGTGCTCTGGCTGCCCCGGGTGTTTTTATTGGAACTGACCAGCTGGCGCGTGGTTGTAGCGTTGTCGGTCATCGTACTGTCCACCGACGGTTTCGGACGGCAGCCGCGGGCCCCACTCCCAGCGTGCGCGGAGCGCAGCGAGCGGCTCTACGATCACCGCAGTATCTTGATGCGAAGATCCTTGAAATGCACGATCATCCCGGGGTCGTGGAGCTGGAGCTGGATCATGCCCGAATCCAAGCGGCGTTCCGGCTTGAGATGTTCGATGAACTCCGACGAGAGTTTGCCGTTGATGAAGAGTTGGAAATGATTCCCCTTGGCGATCACACGAACCTGGTTCCAGCCCCCTTTATGGATATCGGCGAGGGTCACCGCGTCTTTGATTTTGGTTACTGTCGGGTTATCGCTTTCATCGATCACCAGTCGGTCTCCGCGAAAACAGGCGTGTTCTCGTCGACCCGGTGTGTGAAAATCCCACGCGCCCAACACTTGTTTGCCGATGCCGACATGGCCGAGATCTGCGTGGTATCCCTGAAATCCTCGTTTCCCCGTTTTGTCCTTTCGCGCGCGAATATTGACGCCGCTGTTTCCCTCACCCGGGAACCGGTAACTGAATTTGAGTTCGAAGTCCGCGATTTGCTTGTTGTCGTACACGAGGTAGCTGCGCCCCTTGTCCCCTTCACCGACAATCATGCCATCTTGAACCGACCACGCCTTGGCCGCCTTGGATGGCATCACCGACCAGCCTTTTAGCGTTTTGTGGTCGAACATCGAAACGAACCCCTTTTCAGCAGTCTTTTCGACCGCGGGCGCGACGGCGGGAATCAGAACCAGCACGAAGACGAAGGTCCCAGCCAGCAGGCGTGATAAACGGTTCATTGGAGTTTCCCGAGTTCTGAAAGGTATTGAATCAAATCCAGCAATTGCGAGCGCGATAGCAGTGCCATTAACCCTGTGGGCATCGCGCTGCCCGTGATTCGCTTTTCTTCAATCTGCTGCTGCTTGATCGTGACCAGTTCGCGGGTCGCGAGATCCTGAATCACCAGATCACCCGACTTCCGGCTCTCCGCGGTCCTTCGCTCGTAGCCCTGGTAGATCTTCCCCTCCTCGGTGATCACCGCGACCACAGAGTATCCCTCTTTGATCTGACGACTGGGCCACAGCAGCTCCTCGACGATCCGTTCCACCGAGAGCGTTGTGCCGATCGCCGTCAGATCGGGACCGATGGCGCCGCCCAGGCCGCTGACCTTGTGACACGAAGAGCACGCCATGCTCTTAAAGACGGCGCTGCCGCGCCGCGACTCGCCTTGTTTGGCCGCGTCGGCCACCAATCGTTTTACGTAGGCCTGACTGTACTCCGGTGGTTGAACCGAAGCACCGATGGCCAGGTTGAAAACACCGAGTAACGAATGGTCAGCGCGTCCGGTGGCAAATAGAGATCGCAGCAGATGTTTAGCTGCGGCCGGCTTTAATTCCCGGCTCTGCAGGGCGGTGGACAGCGCGGCGGCGCCCCCCTTGCGATCGAGTAGCGCAACGAGGATGGGCCCGGGATCCTGTTGTTTCAGGTCCGACTCATCAAACAGCTGCGCCGCTTTGAGCGAGGCGGTCTCGAGATCGACCGTAGCGAGCGCCCGAATCGCGGCAGAGCGCAGCGCCTCCGGGTGGGGTTTGACCGCGTAGCCATCTAGCAGCGCACGGCATTCGGCCAGACGCATGTCAACCATGGCGCCAAAAGCGGCAGCGCGAACCGCGATCGGCAGCGACTCGTTTTTCGCAGCCGCCACGACCAGCTGCTGTGATTGGTCGACGTTCCAGATGCCGGCGAGCGCCAGGGCATTGGCTTGCAGCTCAGGGTGTGATTGACCGATCAAGTGTTGCAACGCCGAGCCCAGGTCACCCTCGGGGCGGACGTCGCGGAAACGGGCCACACCGATCAACCGGCCGAGTGCTTTGGCATGCGTCGCCGCATCGTGTTGACCCGATCGCGTAGAAAACCGTTTGGGATCGAGTCCGTAAGACCATAGCTCGCCGGGACCACCGACCGCTAGGATCGAGGCGATCGCCGACGATCGTGAGCCGGCGTTCAGCGCTCCGGACTCAACAAGTTTCTTGAGGCTTTCGAGCACATCGCGACCACCGGTCTGGTTCAGAACAAACGCCAACTGATCGGGCCGCGAAAACGCGATGTCGCCGCGCTGGAAAGCGGGCATCCACCACGGCTTGAGCCGGTGGACGGCCTGCGCCAGCGCATAGTCGATCCAGCCGTCGCTGCGTGCGTCTACGGCGCGCGCTGCCACTTCGATCGAGCGCGCCGAAGGAATGGCAGAGCATGCGACCACCGCTTCCATGCGCACTTGAAGATGCTCGTCGGTAATCCGTTCCGCCAGCAGATCCAGCGCACCGTCCAGCCGATCGTGCCAGCGCCCGACAATCCGCGTTGCGAATGCGCGGGCGCGCGGATCTTGCGCCCGCAATAACCGCGCCAGCAGTCTCGGCTCGACGACCTCGATCGTCGCGTAGGCTCCCAGAGCTTCGTACAAATGATGTTCGTACCGAGGTTGTTTCGGATCGAGTGATCGCACCCACGCCCCCAAGGCCTGGGCCACCGCTTCCGGATCACGGTCGGTCAGCGCACGCTTGGCCTGGTAGCGTGTCCAGTGTTCGGAGGATCGCAACTCCGCGACCACCTGTGAGATCGATGCCTCCTCGAGATTGGGTGGCTTAAGCGGTGCGGCCGACGACGCCAGCCGCCAGATTCGGCCATGTCGTTTGTCGCGCGTCGGATCCCGATAGGCGTCGTCCTGATGGCAAGTGATCGGGTTGTACCAATCGACGACATACAGGGCGCCGTCGGGACCCAGCTTTACATCGACCGGTCGGAAGTTGCGATGGCGTGACTGGAGGATCGGCTCTTTCCATTGCAGCGCATATCCGGAACCCTCGCCAGCGACGGAAAACCGTTTCACCCGATTGGCTTTGAAATCGCCGACAACAAAGTCACCGTGCATCGACTCGGGAAGGTGTCGCCCGTCGAGGTAGCCGATTCCGCAGTAGCCGCCCGGATCACCAATCCTGCGAAAACGCCGCACATGCGTGGTGGAGACCAACCCGGGGGAGAGCCAGTTGACGCCCCCTGCGCCGTCCACATTGAAGATTTGTCCCCACTCGTCAAACGCGATGCCCCAGGGATTTCCTGGCCCCATGTGGCCCTCCAGAAAAGGAACCAAATGCAACCGCCGCGGTCGAAAACGGTAAAATCCGGCGTTGAACAGACTGCTGATTCCCCACGGAGTTTCCACCCGTGATTCACAGCCGTCTCCATGACCGAAGAACAATTCGCCATCCGGACTCCAGATAAACGAGTTAATCGTCTGGTGAGAATCACCGTTGCCGAAGCCACCCAGCACCACCCGTCGTTCGTCGGCTTTGCCATCCCCGTCGGTGTCTTTCAGAAACAGCACTTCGGTGTTCTGTCCGACGTACACTCCGCCGTGTCCCCACTCCAATCCTGTCGGGATGTTCAATCCGTCGGCAAACACGGTCGAATGATCCGCGCGGCCGTCATGGTCAATGTCCGTGAGCATGATGATCTTGTCGTTGGGCACATCGCCCGGAAAAACGTGTGGGTACGTCGTCGTGACAGCCACGTACATCCGCCCCGCGGGATCCCAGCGGATCGCCAGTGGAGAGGTGAGGCCTTCGCGCTCGGAGGCGAACAGATTGACCTGTAATCCGTCGACAGTCGAAAACGAGGCTAGTTCGCGTTCGACGTCGGCGGTCGGATCGCCGTGCAGCACTTCGGGATCGGGTCGGCCGTGTCCGGGGTCGTCACCCCCTTGGGCGATTTGCCACACGCGTCGTTCCGCCTGCGCGATCAGCGGCAGTAGCTTCTTCCACTCCTCCTTGAAAGGAATGTAGTCTTTGCCACCTCGCGTAAACTGGCGGCGGGCGTCGTCACCGTACAACAGCTTCCAGTTTGCAGGTCGCCAGTAGTCGTACCACAGTCGGTGTTTTTCGATCACCGCCAGCCGCAGGGGCTCCAGCTCGGTCGGATCGGGCACTTCGATCCCCAGCTGGGCAGCGATTTCTCGGGCCACGTGTGCCTGGGCTTCTGACCGGATGTGAATCCCGTTGTCGGTCAACCCCGGCTTCGCGCCGGTAAACAGGTCCACAAAAACCAGCTCGCGCTGCGCTGTGAGTTTCTCGATCGCCTTCGCGTACAACGCGAGATCTGCGTTTCGCTTGGACAGGTCGGGAATCAGCGGACTCGAAGGTTTCTCGTAAGGCGTGGGGGTAACGAGTACCACCCGGCTTACGCGTTTCTGAAATTGGTCGACCAGTTGCTCATACGCCGTGACAAACGCGCCTAGGCCTGCGCCACCGGCCATCGCCTCGAGTCGACCAAACTGAGCGATGACCACCGTCGCGCCGAGGCGTTCGAGTTGGTCTTCCATCGGCCCGAATCCGTCCAGGTCGCCGTGCCCGTCTTCTCGCCAACGTTCGATCACGGTGCCTTGGCGAAAAACCGTGTCGGCTTCCCAGGACAGGTCCCGAAATCGGGGACGACCGGCCGCGAACGCGCGCGTCAGCATGGTCTCCAGATACCCGGCTTGCTGGAGATGCAGCATGTTGGCACCTCCTACAAACACCACGACATCCTGTTGAGTCAACTCGAGGTGAGTCTCCGCCCTGACCGAGGCCGACCATCCGACCATCGCCACAGCCAGCAAGAGATATCCGAGGGATTGGTCATGTGGTCTCATTGGTGGTTACCCATGGGATTGGAGATGGGGTCACAGGCTGCGGACCGCGAAATATTAAATCGCAAGCGGGTACCCTATTTTCCATGATTCTCGAGAAGATCAAAGACGTTCCGTCAAGAGTTCTCTAAATCACCTGATGATTTCCTCAATCGAACGCGCTGCTCGTCCGCCGCCGCCGCCGGAAACGATCTGAACGATGCGAGTCCCCCGCTCGATCAGTCACCGGGCGATGAGACACGGTCGGCCGAAATGTGTAGGTCCGTTCTCCCATTTGTGGTCGGACTGCTTGTCGAAGATACCATCCCTGGCCTGGTTACTCTGTGAGTCGTCGTCTCGTGCCCGTACTCCGCGGCAAAGGCCACGAGGACTTCCTCGTCGGTGTGATTCGTGTAAAACTCCCGTAGCGACACCCCGGTCAGAATGCCGCCCGCGGGGCAGCCTGAACGCGAACTGCCCGGCGGCGTCAATTGGGGGAGCCGTCTGTGAAACGCCTGTTGGGATTGTGGCTGGTCGTCGGTGCGGTCGGGTGTGGGCCCGATGATCCGGTCGCCGTGTTGGACACACTGGGGGCGAGAATCGCGCGGAATGAACAAGGCGAAGTCGATTTCGTCGACCTCAGCGGGACTCTCGTCTACGAGGAAAGGACAGGCAATATTTTGAGAACGGAAACCCGGGTGACCGACGGCGGACTGGTCTATCTGAAGGAGTTGACCCGCTTGCAGGAGCTCAGACTCAATCACACCCCGATCGGCGATGCCGGACTGGCGCACCTCGGAGGGTTGATCGAGCTGGAGGTGCTCCAACTCGCCGATACCCAGATCACCGACGCCGGATTGAAATACCTCCGGGGGATGTCGCAATTGCAGTCGCTCGATCTGGCCGACACACGGGTCACCCAGGTGGGGCTTGCGCATCTGGTGGGGCTGACCAACCTAGAAGACCTCGACCTCCGCGATACTCAAATCACCGTGGGCACCATCGCCGATTTCGAGCAGGCGTTGCCAAACTGCAAGGTTAGGTACTAGCCGCTTCTGCGGAGGTTCAACACGAGCGGGCGCCCGCGGTTGTCGACATCCGCTTGCAAAGCGGCGTGGACGGTCGACAATGATCGGGCTGTCTGGATCGGAGCACCCTGCGCGAGTTGACTGCACGTGAACAAATCGTTGCCCACCGCACGGCTGGCCAGGATTGTCGAGCGAGATCTGTTCGGCGGGCTGCTGGGTATGCTGGCCGCCGCCGTGGTCGCGCGTGTTTTGCTGCTCGCGTTTGACGTGCCCGAGGCGCTGCTGATCGCGCTGCTGTTGCTGGGAGTTTTCAGCGGTGCCTTCGTGACGCATTACGGCAGTCGCTCGGCCGAGACGGTTGTGGTTTCTTTTCGAAATTGGAACACCCGTTTGCGACGGGTCGCACTGAAGGTCATGTTGTGGATGCTGGCTTTGGCAGCCGCGACCGGAGTGCTGACCGTCTTGACGGGTAGTTACGACACCTTGGGCCGCGTGGCGGGCACCGTGATCGCGACCGCCATCGTGGCGGGGGTTCTGTGGCCGCTGTCGTTACTGGCCGATCGGAAAAACAGCCAGTCGGCCGGCCTGTTGGGCATGGCCGTGGCGGTGGTGGTTTATCTCCTGGTGATCCCGCTGATCTGGGACCTGGACCGCACGACGGATGCAATCCTATCCACCAGTTTTATTATCGGGCTGACGGCGCCGTTCGGGATGTTCTTTCTGTCACTGAAGAACACCGCGGCAAGCTGGATTGCCGCCCGTGTGGGGGTCGGGGTCTATGTGGCGGTGTTGGTCAGTTTCCTGGTCGCCGCCTGGAATCCCGGTAGCTGGTTCGGCTCGGAACCGTGGTGGGAGATGGGCTGGTGGTGCGCTGCCTACGGCAGTTTGAGTTTTGCCAGTCTCTGCGGCATGCGGCGACTGGCCATTGATTGGCGTTGGCTGGGCGTCGCCGCGTCCTTTTTCTCGTGGGTGCTGAGCCTGATCGGCGCGTGGGGTTACGATGACGCGAACGAGAATCTGCTTCTCGTGACTTCCGGGATCGCTGTGTTTTTTGCGCACACCAGCCTGGCATTGCTAGTTCCGCTCAAGCCGGGCCAAACATGGCTCCGCATCGGAACTCTCACGGCGACCGCGACGGCGGCCATCGGCCTGGACGCGGGGATGATCTTCGCAGTGGATTTCGATGACATCCTGTTATCGCGCGTGGTCCCGGCGGCCACAATCCTGGCGTCGTGCGGGTCGCTGGCGCTGATCCTTTTCGCGCGGCTCAACCGCGCGATGGCTGTCGATTTCAGCCAGGTCCGCATCGCGGAAATCACCCAGATTTCGCTGATCTGTCCACGCTGCCAGACGCGGCGGATGGCGCCTCTGGGTACCGCTGCGTGCGAACACTGTGGTCTGGCTATTACAACGGCGATCGAACTTCCGGTCGAGCCCGACGCTCCGTAGGGGGCGGCTGCCTGACGGAGTTGCGGTACACCGGCAGCAATCGCCCAAAACGTGGCAACGGTGCTGGACGGGGTTGCCGGCAGCCGTGAAACTGGACCGCTGCGGTGGACCGCTGCGGTCCGCCGATGGTCCACCGAAGAATGGGGTCTGTCATGCGTAGCCATCTGGCAATGAGCGCGGCGTTTCTGGTATTGTCGATGGCGACCTCGGTCTGTCCCGTGATGGCCGCTGTGCGGATCGAACACGACGAGCAACAAGGCACTCTTTCGGTCTACCGCGCCAACAGTCAACAGTTGCTGCTGCGGCAGAACGCGAAGCCCGGGTTTC
>PADE01000266.1 GCA_002702965.1 Planctomycetaceae bacterium | reverse complement strand
CATCGTTGGTATGTAACGTACTGAAAACCATGTGCCCGGTAAGGGATGCCTGGACGGCAATCTCGGCTGTTTCCAGATCCCGAATCTCACCCACCAGGATGCGATCAGGATCCTGACGCAGGATTGCTCGCAGGCAAGCGGCAAATGTCACACCAATCTCCGCGTCGATGGGAATCTGAATGATCCCGTCGATATCGTATTCGACCGGGTCTTCCGTCGTGATCAGCTTGTCTTCCAGCTGGTTCAGTTCACTGAGCACCGAATAAAGCGTCGTGGTCTTGCCCGAGCCGGTCGGTCCGGTCACCAGGATGATGCCGTTCGGCTTGTTGCAGGTTTCACGGAACTCGGCCATCAACTTGTCTTCCATGCCCACATTCTTGAGATCGAGTGAGACCACGCTGCGGTCGAGGATCCGCATACATACACTCTCGCCGTGCATCGTGGGCAGCACGCTGACTCGCAGATCGACCGGGTGACCTCCCACCGTCAGCTCGATTCGGCCGTCCTGAGGAACACGGCGTTCGGCGATGTCGAGATTGGCCATCACCTTGATTCGCGTGGTAATCGGGTACGCCATGTGACGTGGCGGCGGCACCATTTCCATCAACACGCCGTCGGACTTGATGCGGATCTTGAACTCGTCGTCAAAAGGTTCGAAGTGGATGTCGCTGGCATGGTCTTTGATCGCAATCAGCAACACCATGTTCAACAGCTTGCGGACCGGTTGGCTGTCGGCCAAGGCTTCCGCGCCGGTGAGATCGACAGCGCCGTCGCTCAGAGCCAGGCTCTGGGCTTTCAGGTCGTCGTTGTCTTCGAGTTCGCCAATAATACTCTCGAGGCTATCTTCGGAACTGGCGTAGTAACGATCGAGGGCATCCTGGATTTCGCGGTTGGTACATACGACCGAACGGATTTCGTGTCCCAGAAACGTCCGAAGTTCATCCTCAACGGTGAGTTTTTCCGGTTCTGCCGTGGCCACCGTCAAAACCTCGTGTTCGAACGCCACGGGGATCACTCGATAGAGTTGGGCCATGGTCTCGGTGACCATCGCCACCAGCTCCTCTGACAGCTTGGCGTCGGCCAGCGAGATGACCTGCATATTCATCTGTTCGGCCAGCGCTTGCGCCAATTGATCATCCGTAATCAGCGCCATCTCTTCGGCGATCTTGCCGAGCTTTTCGCCGGCCTGGGCCTGCTGTTCTTCGAGCAGAGATTCTAGTTGGTCGTCGGTGACGAAACCGAGATCGACGAGCACCTGTCCGATACGACGAATAGCCATGTTTTCACTTTCGATGGATCGCGGGTCTTGGACCGCGCGGTGGGGTTCCACTCGGTGCAGTCGTGTTGTGGGGAGATAGATCAGGCGTTCTCAAGGGCTTCTACTTCGTCTTCCGAATGATCCAACTCCGGACCGAGTCCCTGGTCGGTATGCGCATTGATGCGGAGTGCCAGCGCTTTCTGGTCGAGGGATCTATAAAGCACCTCATGGAGCTCACATTTGTCGTTCTCCCACAACCGGAACAGGTCGTCATCCATCAGCTGCATCCCCTCCCGCTTACCGGTCTGAATCGAGGAGGTAATGCGAAACGTTTTGTTTTCACGGATCAGGTTTTGAATTGCGGAGGTGCCCACCATTAATTCGTACGCAGCGACCCGACCACCACCTTTCTTGGGAAGCAGTTGCTGGGCGAGGACGCCCAACAGGCAGGTCGACAATTGAGTGCGGATCTGGTCCTGGAGGTTTCCCGGAAACGCGTCAATGATTCGGTCGATCGTCTTTTGCGCGCTGTTGGTGTGCAGCGTGCCAAACACAACGTGGCCCGTCTCGGCGGCCGAAATGGCCGCCTCGATCGTCTCCAGATCGCGCAGTTCGCCGACCAGGATCACATCGGGATCCTGTCGCAGGGCGCGTTTGATCGCCTCCGCAAAGCTCGGGACGTCGACATGCACCTCGCGCTGGTTGATCACCGACTTCTTGTGGTAATGGTAAAACTCGATCGGATCTTCGATCGTGATGATGTGATGATCCATGCGTTGGTTGATGTAATCGATCAATCCGGCCAAGGTGGTGCTTTTTCCGCAACCGGTCGGGCCGGTAACCAGAAACAGCCCGCGGGGCTGCTTCACCAACTCCTTGACCCGTTCTGGGCACCCGAGTACGTCGGGGCTCAGCAGTTCGTTCGGGATCAGCCGCAACACCATCCCGATGTCGCCGCGCTGCTTAAAGATCGAGACGCGGAAGCGACCCGCATCACCAAAGGCGAAGCCAAAATCGCTGGTCCCTGCCTCCTGCAGTTCTCGCTGGCATCGCTCGGGGGCGATGCTCTTCATCAAAGACACCGTGTCATCGGATTCGAGCACCTTGGTTTCCAGTCGCCGCATTCTTCCGTGTAGGCGAAATGTGGGCGGCTGGCCGGTGGTGATGTGAATGTCGCTTGCGCCCTGCCGGATACAGGCGTTGAGGAGCTTGTCGATTTGTAGAGATGCCATGCGGTGGCCCTTGTCGGGGGATGGTCCGTGCTACAACAGAGGCTGGCTCGAGACTATTGCGCGTCGTCATGAAGCGGGGCCACGGCCGGCAAGACCAAGAGCCCATGCCGCCGCATCTCCTCCGTTTCAAACGTATCGGGAATAGCGAAGAACCCACGGGATAGAGGGACAGAACCGAGTCAAGGACGCCGNCGCATGGTCGCGCCGACGTCACGATTATTTACGGGGCGCCTTGTCAGCTCAAACACGACACCGGTTTCCGGCCGTTTTTGCAGAACGGTCGCTCCGCGGCCAGAGCCGTACACAACGGTCGCTGGTCGGCATCGGACGAACTGTAGATCCAGGCGGTTTCTCCAAAGCATTCAAGGGATTTACAGGAAAAGTTGGATTTGGCTGCTGACGAGCAGGTGGCGTGTGAGTGGGTCGAAAACCGTCCCGCACCCCAGTGGGTTCAGGCCCCTACCTGGTCTTCTTCGCTCCGTTTTGCGACGCGGGTGACCTCTTCCAGGGTGGTGACACCCGTCATCACTTTCTCCAGCCCGTCTAGGTANAGGGTCCGCATCCCCTCTTTGACGGCCACCTTACGGATGTCGACGGACGACCGGNTGTCGAAGATCAGCTCGCGGATTTTGGAGGTGATGATCATCATCTCGAAGATCCCCTGGCGGCCGCGGAACCCCTTTCGCTGGCAGTAACCACACCCTTTGCCGCGAGCGAAATCGGCGTTCTTGGCCTCTTCGGTAGAGATTCCCGCGTCTGCCAGCACCGCATCCGAAGGTTGATAACTTTGTTTACAGCGTCCGCAGATTACGCGTACCAGACGCTGTGCCATGACCGCGATGACACTACTTGAGACCAGATAACCGGGTACCCCCATGTCCACCATACGTGTCACGGCACTGGGCGCATCGTTCGTATGTAGCGTACTG
The DNA here is from genome assembly GCA_002702965.1 of Planctomycetaceae bacterium. Lineage (GTDB taxonomy): Bacteria > Planctomycetota > Planctomycetia > Pirellulales > Pirellulaceae > UBA9264. The sequence continues at coordinate 5,930 of PADE01000266.1, read as the reverse complement.
AATACTAAGTGTCCAGTCAAAGACGCTTGAATTCCCATCTGTGCTGTCTCGGTATCTCGCATTTCTCCCACCAGGATGACATTCGGGGCCTGTCTCAGCATGGAGCGAATAATGGCTGCGAAAGTGACCCCGATGCCGGCCTTTACTTCCACCTGGTTGACTCCCGCCAGGTAGTATTCGACCGGGTCTTCGGCGGTGATGATCTTGCGATCAGGGCGATTGATGGCATTGAGCGCGGCGTAAAGCGTCGTCGTTTTTCCAGAACCGGTGGGGCCGGTCACCAAGATGATCCCGTTGGGACGCTTGATGAGGCCGCCGAAGCGTTGGTAATCGTATTCGCTGAATCCCAGTTGGCGGATGCCGATCTTGATGTTGTCTTTGTCCAGCAGCCGCATGACCACCGACTGCCCGTGGTTGGTCGGAATCACGCTGACCCGCAGATCGAGTTCTTTTTCTCCTACCGAGACCCGGATACGACCATCCTGAGGCTTGCGCCGTTCCGCGATGTCGATGTCCGAGAGGATCTTGATACGGGAGATCACCGATGAGAGTAGTCGACGGGGCGGCGAGTCGCGCTCGATTAGCACGCCGTCGATGCGATACCGAATCCGGATGCGGTCTTCAAAGGGCTCGATGTGGATGTCCGAGGCCCGCAGTTGGACGGCCTCGGTGATCATCATATGGACCAGGCGGACGATGGGGGCGCTGTTGCCATCGACCGCACCTCCTCCTTCTTTGGAAAAGTCCTCTCCCTCCGTTTCGGTGAAGTCGATCGCCGTGTCGGTGAATTCTTGTAACATCGAGTCGGCACTTTCACCCTCGATCAGGCCGTAGTATCGGTTGATCGATTCCAGGATGTTCTCGCGCGGGGCCAGCGCGGTCTCGACCCGCCGATTCAGAATAAAACGCAGCTTCTCAATGGTCTCGATGTCAAACGGGTCCCAAACGATGACTTTGAGGGCTTCGCCTTCTTCTCCCAGTGGCAGGATCACGTTTTCACGCGCCACCGACTCAGGGACTAATTCGATAATCTGTTCGGGAATCGTGATTTCACCCAAATCGACGTATTCCATGTTGTGGAATTCGGCCATCGCCTGCGTGACTTCTTCACCGGAGGCGTAGCCGAGTTTGGTCAGACATTCTGCGAGATTGGAATTCGTCTCGCGCGACATCTGGTCGGCTTCGGTGATCTGGTCTGGACTGACGACACCCCGTCGCAGCAGGATTTCCGTAAAATTAGTTGTGTCTGTGGCCATTCCCCGACCCTCTGCAATGGAAAATCACGTTTCGTGGCATTCGTGGTGGCTGCTGATGGCCAGGCCAGACGTTGTTTCGCGAGGCCTGGTTTGACCTCAACGGCCCGTTGGCAGTTGAGGTGGACCGTTCCCGGCAATCTGAGCAGAGTGGCGAGAACACAGCATTCTTAATGATCGTCTAAGGTTACCGGTTTTGTCAATCAATCGTGGTCCGATCGCCCGGGACAATCTGGCAATTGGCTACCACCTTTCGGAGGGGGTTCAGGAAGCACCGTCTGAGGGCGAGGATTCCGACCACCGCAAAGGGTGTGCAGTGGCAGGCTGTGACGGCCAGCGGCGCGGCTGAATACCGGTGGTTCATTCGCCAGCCCCGGTTGAATACGTTATCTTGTCGCCGTTGAGAACCTCTTTGGTGTGTGCGCAGGGGATACGGATCTTTGCAGGACCCGGGAGCGAAAAGCCATGGATCGACGTCGTTTTCTAGAGGGGACGAGTTCCGCTGCCGGCGCCGCGGCGCTGGGAACCGTACTGAGTTCGCAAGCTACCGGTCGCCTGGCCAATGATCGGGTGACTGTCTGCGTGATGGGAGTCCGAGGAAGAGGGGGGAGCTTACTGACGACCTTTGCGTCCCTTCCCGACGTGGACATCAAGTACGTTTGTGATCTGGACGAAGATGTGCTCAATTCGCGCGTCGCTCAGGTTGAGGCCAAACGGGGGCGCAAGCCTCAGGCGATTAAGGATTACCGAACGGCGCTCGACGACAAGTCGGTTGATGCGATCATTTCGGGGTGTCCCGACCATTGGCACGCGCTGCCGACGATCCACGCCTGTCAGGCTGGCAAAGACGTCTACGTGGAAAAGCCGGATGGTCATAATGTCATCGAGGGCCGCACGATGGTTGCCGCGGCGCGCAAGTATGAGCGCGTGACACAGATGGGCACTCAAGGTCGTAGCGGGTTGCATCATCTGCGGGCGATTGACTACATCGCTAGTGGCAAACTCGGCAAAGTGCGCTTCGCCAAGGCGTGGGAGAGTTCCCGCCAAGGTGCTGTCGGTCCGGTGCCCGACAGCGAGCCACCTTCCACGGTCGATTACAACCGCTGGCTGGGCCCGGCGCCGTTGCGCCCTTTTAATCGCTTCCGTTTTCACGGTCACTGGAGATGGTTTTTTGACTACGGGACCGGGGATTTGGGCAATGACGGTGTGCACCGTCTCGACATGGCGCGGTGGGCCTTGGAAACCGCGGTCGAGGCGCAAGGTGAAAAGATTCCGAAGATTCCGCGGGCCGTTTCCGCCCACGGAGGAAAGTATTATTTCGACGACATGCAAGAGTTTCCCGACACACTGATGGTGACCTACGATTACCCGGGATACGTGCTGACTTACGAGATGCGCATCTGGAATCGCTACCCGCTACATGGGGAGTCCGAAGGGTCGGTCGTTTACGGTGACGCCGGTTATGTGGTCATCGGGAACCGCGGTTGGCGCGCCTTCGACGAGCGGGGAAAAGAGGTGTTGTCGGAGAAAGGTGGCGACAACAGCATTGGCCATGCGCGGAATTTCATCGATTGCATGCGCAGCCGTGAAAAGTGCCGTGCAGATCTGGAGACGGTCGGTCATCCCTCGAGCCTACTCTGTCATTTGGGCAACGCGGCCTGGCGGGCCGGGCGGACGCTGAAGTTCGATCCCCAGACGTACACGATCCGCGATGACGCGGACGCCAATCAGTTCCTGGTTCGTTCCCAATACCGCAAGCCGTGGGTGCTGCCCGAGATCGCGCAGTTGTGATGCTGCGTTTCGGAATGTGAGGCGATCTGCCAGCGTCCGCGATGACGGTTGCCCCGGTGGGCGAGTGTGTGTGTAGCTAGTGGGGTTTGCCGAACGACCGGTCGTCCCCTTCCGGTGGCGCGATCACGGTCAAACGGTTCTGGCGCCAGAGGCGCCACCAGAGTGCGCCGGCCACCGCAACCACCAGCCAGATTGCAAGCCAGCGGAGGTGTCCGGGCAGCATCGGATGGAGCCGCTGCGCGTTGACCTGCCGCGGCGTGAGCACGACGATGCCGCCCGCTTGACCGGGCGGCTTTGTTTCCAGCACGATGCCAGATGTCTGCACCACCGAAACCTGGGACTTCAGCCAGGAGAAGTTGATTGCCAACCAGCACATCAACGCGATCCCGGCGGTTAGCAGGAACATCGTTTTCAGTTGAAGCTGCCAGCGGATCGGCGCACTTTTGGAGCGGGTGGGTGGTACGTCGCGGGGCATGGCCGTGTCCACTACCTGCGTTGGGGTTGCTGGAGATACGGGACAGGTGACTTTTCCCACAGAGTCGCCGCGGTCGCGGCTTACGGTCTCGGTTCGCATCGGTCGTGACGACAGCGTTGCCGCTCAATCTGAATCGTGGCGTGATGGATGCCAAAATGTTCTCGTAACGAGTCGATCGTATGCTGCAGGAACTGGTCCGAGCGCGGAGGCTCGGGCATGATCAGATGGACGGTCAGCGCTGTGTCCGTGGTGCTCATCGCCCAGACGTGCAGGTCGTGAATTTCAGCCACACCAGTGCGAGCCAACAGCGCCCCGCGAATGGCCCCGATATCGATATGGCGAGGCACCGCGTCGACGGTGAGGTTAGCAGATTCGCGCAGCAGCGGCCATGTTCCCAGTAGGACCAGTGCCACGATCGAGAGACTAAGCAGCGGATCGATCCACAGCCAACCGGTCAACAGGGCGATCAGGCTACCGACCACGACCCCCGCGGAGATGCCGGCATCTGCCAGCATGTGAAGAAAAGCGCCGCGGATATTGAGATCGCTTTTGTGACCGCGCGAAAACAGCAGTGCAGTGGCGGTGTTGATGACGGCGCCGATCCCGGCGACCAGGATCACGGGCCCGTTGTCGACCGGAAGCGGGTTGGTGAATCGCTGCGCGGCGTGCCAGGCGATGGCGCCCATTGCCGCGACCAATAGGACCGCGCTGGTGAAGGAGGAGAGAATGGTGACACGTCGCAATCCGTACGTGTGGGTGCGGGTCGGTTTGCGGAGCGCCAACCGCGCAGCGCCCCACGCGAGGGCGAGCGCCAGCACATCGCTGAGGTTGTGTCCGGCGTCGGCCAGTAGCGCCAGTGATCCGACCAGCAGGCCGGTAATCGATTCGCCCGCTACCAGGATTAGGTTGAGGGCAATTCCGATCCCAAACGCGCGGTCGTAACGAGCGGGATGTGGGTGGCAATGAGCCATTACGGCGCAGTTGCAGGTGGGGTAGCGAATTCCTGCTGCCAGCGGGACAACTCGCTGGTCGAGGGTTCTCCGCGGTGAAGGACGAGGCGATACGATAACAGCAGAGGGGTTTGCAGGGGAAGCGGAACTGCCTGGCGGCCTGGGTAGACGGCGTTTTGCATACTACCGCTGCTGCGCAGGATCCATTTCTGTGGGAAACCGGGAATGCTTGGATGGCAGAGAATGGCTAGACCGCTGGTCGCTGTTTTGCTTGCGAAGTTCCCCACGATGTCGATCCACGCGCCGCCTTCCACCGCGGTCCGCAGGGGTTCCACTGGGCCTTGTACACCGCGGAAGCGGACATCTGGCGGCAGTTGGATACGGGGCGAGAAGCCACCGTATCCCTTGACATCGTCGGAACCGCCGAGGCGGATTCCCGGTTGCAGCGCTTGCAAGTGGATCTGAAAATCGATCTTGCGGTGGTTTGGTCCGGCGCGGTGGATGCCGATGGTGGTTGTTTCGCGGACCAGGGGGAGGCGTGTTTGCAGTTCGTCGACCGCTTGAGGGGAGGTCCAGGTCACATGGCAGCGCAACTGTAGCAGGTCAGGATTGGCGAGCATCGTCTCGACCTGACGTACTTCCCATGAAAAATCGCTGGCGAGCCAGGGGTCACCCAGTTTCCGCTCGCCCAGCCAGACCTGATGCCAGGTCCAGAAGATGCCGCGGTGGTGCGGGTGATCCGTGGGAAAGTCCTCGGTCAGGATATTGCCATCGAGGTCGTAGAGGGGGTGTACATAGTTGGCCCGCTCGTGTTTGCCTTGCAGCGATTTAGGGCTCCGTTGGTAGAACAGTACAGGCCGGTCCCCTTCGTGGACCTGGATTCCCTGATCGTTGGCGGTTGCCCGCAGCGCGGCGGCGGGTGGGTCTGCGCAAAGGGGAGAAGCGATTGCCGTGATCACGAGAGTCAGGATCGAACCCGCGCTTAAGATGCGTATCATCAGAGCTACTCCAGGTACCGGTGAGAGACCTGCCAAAGAAGAAGCGAAACTGCCCGTATGATGGCGTTTGGAGGTCTGACTTCGCAACACAGTATCTCGGATTTCACGCCGAATTTACGGGCCGCAGGGGGCTGCCTTGCGGCGTTTGAGACGGGGGTACCAGAGCGCTTGGCGGCAAGTTGCAGCCGGCTTGGTCGAGCGAGGTCGTGATTTTCCTTTTTGTGTGAGAGCGGTTCGTTTGCTCTGTGAGGCGGTCGTCGCGGCGTCGCCCTGCTCTTGCGGGCCTCGCGCACACCGCTGGCGTGTGTTTGGGAGGTTTGCCATAATCGTCACAGAGAACTCGAGACAGGTCACGCGCGCCCGTGGCGCAACTGGATAGCGCATCGGTCTTCGGAACCGAGGGTTGCAGGTTCGAATCCTGCCGGGCGTACTAACTTACGTCGATCTGTGTCCTGAACTGTGT
>PADE01000265.1 GCA_002702965.1 Planctomycetaceae bacterium | reverse complement strand
CGATGGTGTCATACGTGTCGGTGCTTTCGTCGGTCTGGTCGCCGCCCCCACTGGGAGAGCGGAGAGGTTTCATCACCACAAACTCGCCCTCAGAACGAAATTTTCCACGGACATCCTGATAGACGAAAAGGAAACCGTCGGGGGCAAATTCGATCGAAGGGCCCAGTTTCTTCGGAAATTGATCCTCCCCGTAAGGACCCGTGGAATAGGGGGTCCGAAACAGCATCACTGGGTGCCGACGGCCGTTGTCAACCGGCTGATACACCGTGGTAAACAACTTTGTACCATCCCGCATCGGCACCATATGTTGGGATTTTGTGTAGTGCTGTTTGACGTCAAATTCGAGCTCCTGCGCGCGCGCACTGAATCCACACCACCCGATCGACATCGTCAGCCACCAGCCCATCCAGCGCACTACGTCCATAACGACCTCCACCGCGAATTGGGACACCCGACGACACGATCATACCTGGCGGGACTGGAACTGGCGACGCACCGGCACAAACCGAAAGAACGCGGGCCCCGCCCCTCCTCCCAGGGCGACGTTTCTGCTTGCCATGCACCGTTTAACGACGGTACCGGTGTGCGCTTTCCTAGCCAACGCCAACCGGATAAGCTGCAGCTGGTGCGCTGGCATCAAAGTCGCCATCGCGGCTCGAGCGTCCTCCTTTACGCATGCGCCAGGAGACTTGGCACGCGATCCAATGTCCCACCCACCCTCGCTATCATCCGTTGCATTGGAAGACGCCTCCGTGGCGCAACATCTTCTCACCACCAACCCAATACTCGCTGAAAAGATCGCCACGGCCCTGCGTTGCTCTCTGTCGGAGACGCCGCGGGCCCTGCATGAGGTCCTCCGTTTTCTGTTCCTGTCCTGCCAGCACGGCCGCCCTCTGACGCCTTCCCACGTGATCGATTTGGCCTGGCACGAGTGGATCCTGTTCACTCGCGCCTACACACAATTCTGCCAAGCGCAGTTTGGACGCTATATGCATCACACCCCGGGCGGCCGTACCGAAGAGAACCTCGAACGTTACCAGCTCACGCTCCAATTGTACGAGGCGAGGTTCGGGACACCCGACCCGAACTTCTGGCCGCCTGTGAGTTCCGATTGCGGGGCCTGCGAGACGCTCAAACCCACCTGACCGGAAGAAACCTGACATGTATCTGCACGCCCGGCTCACCGTCGATCCCTCCGCTGTGACCCAGCTCGTGAAGACCAAGCCGACCAGAGGGTTTGGCCGCCTGGCCGGCGCCTTGTCTGGGGGGTTGAAATCCTCACAGGAAGAGCAGGAAACCTTCTCGGCACTGACCATCATCCAGCAGCTCTTCATGGTACTCCGATCTTTGGGCATCAACGACATTGTGCGGATCAGCAAGGACCAAGAGGTTCTCTTTGACGATGTGACTGGAAAACCAGACGACTTGAAGCCCGCCCTCGAACAAACGATCAAGAAGCTCGGCAAGCAACGGCTCCAAGTGTTCGAGTCGTTGACGCTGGTGTTACTCCACAACACACAAGACCAGACCTGCCTGCTCCAACTGCAAGTCCGCCGCACCCATGCGGTCGGTGAACATCCGTTGCAGCTGGTCGTCAATGCCTTCCCGCGGGAGTTTTCCGCCAAAGAGGGTGAACAGAGTGTCTCTCTAAAGCTGTCCGAGGTCTTTCGCGATCAATCCCGTTACGACGATTTCCTGGCCCGACAGCGCAAGGGTCTGGCCACCTTTCTAGAACAGGTCCGGAAGGCTTTTCAGGCCCGCATGCAAGTCGACGCGGTCGAGGTCTCCACCTCTGTCAAAATAGTCCGCCCCCAAAACCGCATTTCTGAAATCGGTCAGCTTCCCCTGGCCAGCCACAATCCGCAGGCCGACCCTGCCTTCAGCGGCTGTTTCGGGACCGAAGCGGCTTTCTTTTACGCCTGGCTCTGGGCGGACCTGTGCCATCAGCAAAACATTCGCTGCAGCAACTGTCTGGTCGTGGACGGCGACGGAGAGCTCCTGGAAACGCTCGACGCGAGGGGAGTCGACGCCCAAAGTCACCGATTGTTTAATCTGAACGCCGACCTCACGCCGCCCGCTACAGGCTCTAGCGGCGGTACCGCGGCGGGCATTGCCGCAGCCTCGATGGGTGCCGGCGCAATTCCAGCAGCCAAGCAAACGGGAGAGGGGGAAAGCTGGCTGCAAGCACTCGGACGTTTGCTNCTGCCCNAGCCGGGCACCCCGGAACCCGACGCAGACATCGATTTCAACAACATCGAGTACGCGCCGATCAACCCAAACCGCCTTGAGATTAAGCCTTTTCGGGAATACTCCGCCCCTTTGGGCGACTGCAATTCGAGCGGGTNTGGCGGGTGTGGTGGGTGTAGTGGGTGCAGCAGCTAGTCGCGGAGGTTCCTCACGCCAGCCGCTGCGCTACGCCACATCCACCGCTCATTCGGCGACCGTCTCCAACTGTTCCATCCACTGCTGCACCTGGAGTGCGTCGCGGTACGTGGCACCGGTGGGCGTCGCCTGGTGACCGCGAACGACCCGGCAAAAACAACGTAACTCTTCGGCCAGCATACCCGTCGCGCCTCCCGGACCGACCAGGATCTCCAACGCCAGTGGCCAGCGGGCGCGTTCGTCCCAGACCTCCAGCGGCCGCGGATTGGAACAGATCCGCGCCGACCAGCCGACACCGAACAGCTCCATCCGATCAAAACCGCGGGGCGGCATTCCCTCCGGAGTCAGGTACGACGCGGCAAACGAAGCGACCAGACCGCTCTNCCATTTCAGTTGCGCCAGCGCCAGGTCGACGACCCCCGCCGGCGTGCGGTGAAATTGGGCGCTTAGGTGCTGCGGATCCGCGCCGTCCACCAGCGCCTGCACGCAGTACAAGTCGTGTACCATCGCGGCATGCAACGGATTCTCATCCGGAAACGCCGCGACGATCGAATCGGGACGGTGGCGTACACAGTTGACGTAGCTAAGCGGACCGCGCTGTGCAACTTCTTCACGAAGTTGTCGAAACTCGCTGTTAAACAGCAGAATGTGGCCCACCATCAGGTTACTCGAATCGTCGCGGACCAGCGGCTCTAGACTGCGCGCCGCGGCCAGATCATCGGCAACCGGCTTCTCCAACAGCACCATTTTTCCCGCCTCCAGCAATGCCCGGGTCACCGTCACATGGGAGGTGGTGGTGCAAGCGACCACCCAGGCTTCCGCACCGGATTCCTCGATGGCTTGCGACAGATCGGTCCAGCCGGGAACCTGCGGATGCTCATCGGCGACCGCATCGAGACTGGCCTGACGACGGGCCACCAGTCCGACCAGTTCCGCCTCGGCGAGTCCGCGCAGCGTGGCAGCGTGCAGTTTCCCAAAACGCCCCAGACCAATAACGCCTATCTTGACCGGCTCCGATTGTGAGGCTGCCACGGATTCCCCCTCTGCTCCCAGTAGAATCAAAACGCACGACGCGGGTATCCGACAACGAAACATGTCGTCCCATCCCCAAAAAAATTCTATCCGCGGTTCGCAGCCGGCACCACGTGATGGGATTCCACGGACGGCTGATACCGCACACGGCCACCGATCCCAGCATCACCACTCAACGAGATCCCCAAGCCACTCTTCAACCGATCGCAATAGGCGGTTATTGTGGTGGCGGCGAGCCGCCGCAGGCCGCCGCCCGCTCCGCCGGAGACAACGCATGCGATTGATATTTGACGGGCATCTCGATCTGGCGCTGTTTGCGCTGGCCTACAACCGCGATCAAACGGCAACTGTGGCCGAGATCAACGAGCGGGAACAGGGTCTGACCGACGCGGAAGAGCGCGCCCGTGCCGCGGTCAGTCTGCCCGCCATGCGCGACGGCCGAGTCGCCGTCTGCCAATCGTCGCTGGCGGCGCGCGTGGCCCCCGAACGGCGGCCGACCAGTCGTCTCGATCTCGATTTCGCCACCCCTGCGATGGCCTACGCAAGTGCACACGGTCAATTGGCCTACTACCAGGCGCTACAAGATCTGGGTGAAATCCGCCTGTTGCGATCGGCCGCTGATCTGGAGGATCATTGGCGCGAGTGGGAGCAGGCACCCGATGCGCTGCATCCGGTGGGGGTGATTGTCTCGATGGAGTGCGCGGACCCCATCATGGGCCCCTGGCAGGTAGAAAGCTGGTGGCAAGCCGGTCTGCGGAGCGTGATGTTGGCGCACTTCGGTCACAGCCGTTACGCGGCGGGAACCGGCGTCAGCGGTGGCTTGACCGAGGCGGGGGTGGCTCTGCTTTCAGAGCTCGACCAATTCGGCATGATCCTGGACGTCTCCCATCTCTCGGACGAGAGCCGCACGCAGGCGCTCGACGGTTTCGCTGGCCCGGTCATCGCCAGTCACAACAACTGCCGCGCNCTGGTCCCGGGCGATCGACAGTTAAACGATGATCAGATCAAGCGTCTGCTGGAGCGCGACGCGGTGATCGGCACAGTGCTCGATGCCTGGATGCTGGTGCCGGGGTGGATCCACGGAACCTCCACCCCGGGGACACTTTCGGTGACCGCGGTCGCCGATCACATCGACCATCTCTGTAACCTGGCTGGTAACTCGCGACATGCGGCCATCGGCAGCGATATCGGCGGTACCAACCACATGCCCAGCGATTTTCGGACCGCCGCGGATCTGCAACTGCTCGATCCGATCCTGGCCGAGCGCGGTTACAGCGACGAAGATCGCGACAATATCTTGTGGGCCAACTGGCTGCGGTTTTTCCAGCGGTGGTTACCAGACCACGCGTGAACGTCAACCGGCGCGGCGGTCGGCTACCCGGCAGCGGACGCCGTCAACAGGGCTGGGACCACCTCGGCCCCGGTTACCGGCTCATCGGTCAAGCTATCGTCACGACCCTGGTGGGGATAGAGAAGCCTGCGGTGGTCCAGACCGAGCGCGTGCAGTAACGTCGCGTGCAGGTCGTTGACCGAGACCACCTCCTCGACCGATTGATAGCCCAGGTCGTCGGTCGCCCCGTGCACGTATCCCTGCTTGAACCCGCCCCCGGCCAGCCAGATCGAAAACCCGTGGCGGTTGTGGTCACGGCCGTCGGGCCCCTGCGAAACGGGAAGCCGCCCGAACTCTCCCGCGAACATCACGATCGTCGAATCGAGCAGGCCACGCTGTTTGAGATCGGTGACCAACGCCGCGCTGGGCTGATCGGTGCGGGCGCACAACCCGCGCAGACTCTGGGCATTTTTGCTGTGGGTATCCCAGGGTTGCGACTGCAGGTAGATGCTGACAAACCGCACCCCCTGCTCGATCAGGCGGCGGGCCATCAGGCAGCGTTTTCCATAGTCCGCGGTGGTCTCGTTGTCCAAGCCGTAGAGTTGTCGGGTCTGACGTGTCTCGCGATTGATATCGAGCACGTCGGGAACCGCGGTCTGCATCCGCGCGGCCAGTTCGTAATTGCTGATCCTGGCCTGCAGTTCCGCATCCTGCGGCTGCCGCTTCAGATGCTCGGCATTCAACCGCCGTAGCAATTCGAATTGGTGGCGGCGGGCCACCGAGCCAACATCCGCCGGTGTGGACAGATTGAGGACCGCAGAACCTCGAGCCTGAAACTGGGTGCCCTGGTACACCGCCGGCAGGAATCCTGACGACCAATTCATCGTCCCGTCGATGGGGAGTCCTGCGGGGTCGGTCAGCACCACGTACGCCGGCAACTCGTCCCGCTCGGTACCGAGACCGTAGACCACCCAAGATCCCCACGACGCCTTGCCGGCAAACGGGTTGCCGGTGTGGATCACCCGCAGCGCCTGTTCGTGATCGACCGAGGCGGTGGTCATCGAGCGGACGAGCGTGATGTCATCGGCAATTGCGCCAAGCCGAGGCAAAATCTCCGAGAGCCGCATCCCGCAGTCGCCGCGTGGAAAAAAACGAAACGGCGAGGCGAGCAGATTGCGCACCTGTTTGTCAAAATGGGCCTCGACTTGTCCCGGGTAGGGCCGGCCCTGCTGACGGGCCAACTCGGGCTTGGGATCGAACAGGTCCATCTGGCTGGGGCCGCCATTCTGGAACAGCAGGATCACCGACTTGGCGGTAGGCGTGTGATGCGGGCGGCGCGGCGCGAGCGTCCCCCCGTCGCGGTCTGCTTCCTCCGCCAAGAGTTGCTTGAGCGCCAACATCCCCACACCACCCGCCGAGGCGCTCAACAGCGTCCTGCGATTGACCGCAAAGTCGAAGTCCATTGGGTCGGCCATGTTCCACCTCGATCGCCTGTGGTCAGGATCGCTCTCGCGGTACTAATCGACGTACAAAAACCCGTTGCTGGCAAACAGCATCTGGCAAAAATCGGTCCACGCCTGCTCGCCCCGCGTCGGGCTCTCCTGGTAGACAGTCTGTTGTTTGCGAAGAAATTCGAGCGACGCCTCCCGCTCAGCGCTNACTGGCAGACGTCCGATCGTCAGTCGGAAAGCCCGGTCCATGCGGGCGGTGGCATCGGTCGGATGTTCGGCCAGCAACCGTCCCGCCAAGGACGCGGAACGGTATCGCACAAAGGGAGAGTTTAGGAGCGCCAGCGACTGTAACGGGACGGTCGACCGACTGCGGTCTCCGCAGGTATTCACCATCGCCGGGGCATCAAACATCGCGAGCAGTGAATCGACCTGAGTGCGCCGCTGCTGAAGATAAATTCCTCGCCGTCGCAATCCCGACTGGTCCTCCTGGACCAGCACGTTGCCATCCGGCATCCGTTGGGTGGCAACGTACGTCCCGAACATGCGCGAATCGAGTTCACCCGATGCGGCCAACATCGCATCGCGCAACGACTCGGCCTCCAACCGTCGCAGCGGGAACCGCCACAGCCAGCGGTTCCCGGCATCGACCGCGAGCGCCTCGGCACGCGGCGCGCTCGACTGACGGTACACTGCGGAATGCACAATTTTTCGGTGCAGGGCCTTGAGGCTCCAACCCGAACGGACCAACTCAGCGGCCAGGAAGTCGAGCAACCTGGGGTGCGTGGGCGGCGTACCAGAATTCCCCAGGTTGTCAGGCGTCGTTACCAGTCCGCGGCCAAAATGATGCTTCCAGATACGATTGACGATGACCCGCGCCAACAGGGCTGCCGGACGCGAGCCGGGGCGTGTCAGCCAGTGGGAGAACGCCCGCCGGCGGCCACTGGAATGAGTCGCCGCAACCGGTCCGGGAACGACATAGAGATTGTCCGCGTCCGTTAAACGCATCAATCCACCCGGTTGAACCCGGGCTGCCGGTTCTGCGTAGAGCCCGCGCTCCAACAAATGCACCGCCGGGGCCGGACGGGCCACGTCGGTCACCCAAGCCACCCGGCCCGGCTTCTCCTTCCGCTGGGCCTGACGGGTGGTCACCAACGCGCGCAGCGCCTCGGCCCGGCGCCGGAAATTCTGGCCAAAAGCGATCCGTGGATCCTCCCCAGCAGCATCGTCACCGCGACGCTTTCCGGTTTCGACCAGCACGTTGTCGATGAGGAAACTGCGACCGCAACAATACTCCAACCCAAACCCCCCATCGGGAAGATCGGCCGCCCGGAGCGTCAGCGATTTGGATTCAGGCAACCAGTCCACCACATGCTGCAACCGGAATTGGCCATCTGCGGCGCGGGTGATGCGGACGCCGTAGTTACGCCCCGGACGATAGGCGGTTTCACTGATCGATCCCAGATTGCGTTGGTCCGCCCCGGGGTAATCGAGATGCACGCTAGTCGACCCGTCGGGATTCCCATCCACCAACAGGTTTCCCCCCGGCTGAGAGCTGCTATCGTCAAAATCGTGCAGGGCCAGGTAATACCCGATCCGAGCCGCCGGTTTTCCATCGGGCGCAAGTTTGTCGTCGACCAAATCAAAGCTCACCTGGATCCAGTCGCCCACCGCATCTGGCGTCCAGTCGATCGCCGCACGCGTCGACAACCAGCGGTTCCCCTCGCCCTCCCCTTCGGATACCGCCAGCGCTCCGTTCCGGATCCGGGCCCCGGGAGTTGCCTCGGAATCGAGCTGAACCGCGGGACGACCGCCCGGTGCATCGTCCCCAGGAGCCGTGTTCGACCAGGCGGTCAGCTTCCCCTGGGGCGCATCGAAGTCGTCCTGAAAGCGAATCGCCGTAGCGGGACGATGCGCTGTCACCCAGTCGGTCAACGCGCGCCGTGCGGCGGCGACTTCGGCGTCCAGTCGCGCCTCGCGGGACTGCCAGTCGGCCAGCACCTGGGGCACCGGAACCTCGATCAGCCGCTGCTGGGGAGTCCTCCACATGTCGCGGTGTAAGAAAGGAAATGCGGGATAGAACACCGCCTGAAGTTGGTAGTACTCGAGCTGCGTGATCGGTTCGAATTTGTGGTCGTGGCAACGCGCGCACTGAATGGTAATCCCCAACAGCGTGTTCATGGCGATCTGCAGCGTCCCCTCCAGCACCGTCGCGCGGTCCACCGTCACTTCATCCGGATTGCCGTCACTTTCGCCGCTGCCATCCTGTCCATTACGCAAAAAATGGGTGGCGGTCAGCAACTCCACCACGCGCTGGCTGACAGGATCACCGGGCGCGTAGTCAGCCAATTCGTCCCCCGCCAGCTGTTCCTGGACAAATTGCGCGTACGACTTGTCGTCATTCATCGACCGGATCACGTAATCGCGGTATTTGTAGGCCAGCGGACGATTGGTATCCGCGTTGAAGTAGCCGTTGGAGTCGGCATAGCCGGCCGCGTCGAGCCAGAATTTACCCCAGTGTTCCCCATACCGCGGAGAGGCCAGCAGCCGCTCGACCAACCGCTCGTAGGCGGCCGGCGACACATCCTGCAAACAAGCGGTCAACTCTTCGGGCGAAGGGGGCAACCCGAGCAACCCGAAATAGAGTCGCCGCACCAGGACACGGCGAGTCGCCGCAGGCCCCCTCTGGAGCTGTCTCTCGCGTTGTGTCGCCGCGATAAAGTGATCCACCGCGGACGGTTGAGGCGTCGTGTGGGCGTCGGCGGGTACCGCGACGGCGCCCAACTGGCGAAATGACCAGTGGTCCGGTTCGCCCTCATCCGCCCGCACCATCGGGACGGCGAACAGTCCGATCAGCATCGCTCGACGTATCATGGCTACCTCGAAGTCACCCTGTGCACCCGCGCGCTCCCAGC
>PADE01000264.1 GCA_002702965.1 Planctomycetaceae bacterium | reverse complement strand
TGGGGAGCCACAGATGCAGCGGGAAGAGAGCCATCTTGATGCTGATTCCAACCGATAAAAACGCGAACGCGACCAGTACCGTGCGCGTCCGGTGTGCGGCTACGATCTGACCATCTAATTCGATGCCCCGCTCGAGTCGTTGCGCCATGTCGGCCATGTTCAGCGTGCCGGTCATCATGTACATCAGGCCGATAGCGATCAGGATGAACGTTGCGCCGATGGTCCCCATCACCAGATACTGGAAGGCCGCACTCAGGGCTTGCCGAGACCGTCCCAGGCTGATCAGGGCATAGGCTGACAGCGAAGAGATTTCCAGGAACACAAACAGGTTGAACAAGTCCCCGGTGACGCAGATCCCGAGCAGGCCGGTCAGGCAGAGCAGATACTCGGTCGCGAATAAGTAGTGCTGGCTGGCGGGAATCTCGTCCTTGATGCTGCGGGGAGCGAAGGACAGCGCGATCGCGGCGATCCCGGAAACGAGTACCACCATCAGACCGCCCAGGGTGTCGATGTGATACTCGATGCCCCACGGCCGAGACCATCCGCCCAGCGCGTAGGTGATTCCCGTGGGGGCATTGCGGACCGCTACCAGCAACCACACGGCCATCGCGAACGTCGTCCAGGAAACAGCGAGGGCCAGAGCCAGTACCGCGACACGATGCCGTACCAACAGGCAGAGCGGCGCTGCAACCAACGGGGCGATGATCAGCAACACAGGCAGGTGCTGTTCCATCACGACTCCCGATCCTGGACGAGTATTTCATCCTCTTCGATCGTCCCATAGGCCTCGTGAATACGGACGATTAGGGCCAGCGCCAAGGCGGTGGTGGCGACACCGACGACGATGGCGGTCAGGATCAGCACGCTCGGTAGCGGGTGGGAGTAGATCGGATTTCCCGGATCCCCGGAGAAAAAACTCTTGTCAGGTTGGATGGGAGTGGTACCGCCATCGACTTTTCCCATCGTCAGGTAGAGCAGAAAGACCGAGATTTGAAACAGGTTCAGACCGATGACTTTTTTGACCAGGTTGCCTTGCGCGATCACGACGTAGAATCCGGTCATCATCAAGAAAATCACAATCCAGTAGTTGTAGAGCCCCAGCATCGTGGTCATTCGGTGCGCTCCCGCGCGGCGAACGCAAAGAAGATCGTGACCATCACCGCGGAGACGGTGATGCCAACGCCCAGCTCGACTAGCAGAATTCCCAAGTGCTGGCCGTGTGTCGAATCGTGGGCCAGTACGTTGTAATCGAGAAACTGGCCCCCTTTGAGCATCCCGGCGACCCCGGTGCCCGCGTAGACGAGAACGCCGACTGCGATCAGCCGGTCGACGATCCCTGCCGGGGCGACCCGGCGGGCGGCCTCGGGCCCGAACACCAGTCCGTAAAGAATAATGCCGGAGGCAAAAATCACCCCCGCTTGAAAGCCGCCACCCGGTCCGAAGTCGCCGTGGAACTGTACGTACAGCCCGTACAGCAGGATGTAGGGGATCAACAGTTTGGCGGCGATCCGCAAGATCGAGTAGTGGTTCATGTGGTACTCTCTGCGGTCGGATCCACCCCGTCACGGGGTTTGCGGCGCTCATTGCGTAACAGCAGGATGACGCCGACCCCGGCCGTCAAAATTACCGTTGTCTCACCGAGCGTGTCGTAACCGCGATAGCTGGCCAGGATCGCTGTGACAATATTGGGCAACTGGATCTCGGCGTTTGATTTGGTGATGTACGAGGGTTCGGGATAGGTGTGGATGTGGGCTTGGCGATCACCGTAATGCGGCATGTCTAACGTTCCGTAGACCAGGACGATCCCCGTGGCGATCACGACCACCAGCGGCAGCGGTTTGAAAGCCGTTGGCGACTTGGCTTCACGGGTGGTCAGCCCCAGAGTTGCCAGCATTAGAAAGGTGGCGATGCCCGCTCCGACGGCGGCTTCGGTGAAGGCCACGTCGGGCGCGTCCAGGATCAACATCCAGCCGGCACCGAGGAAACTGAAGATGCCGGTCAGCATCACGGCTGCCCACAGCTGGCGCATTCGCGCAATGGTCACCTCGGTCCAGCCGAGCAGGGCTAGCAACAGGATCACAATCAGCCGTGTTGCAATCGGTTCGGTCATCGATTCAGCTGTCGGTTTGGTCGGGAAGTTTGGGTTGCAGACCGTCCTGGAGGGCCGCCTGAGCCAAGGCGTGGCAGGAGGACGGGCTGGTGATCATCAAAAAGAAAAAGACCATGATCAACTTGGCTGCGATCAACCAGGGCGTCACAGTCGCTGCGACCAGCCCGGTCAGGACAGCCTGCAGCAGGAGTCCCAGGATGATCATTCCGGCACCCATCGTGTCGGTAATCCCGCCGCCATGCAGTCGGGAGTAGAAGTCGGGCAACCGCAGTAGCCCAATGCCTCCTACGACCGAGAAAAAGGACCCTGTCAACAGACAGATCCAACTCAGAACGTTGATCAGAAGTTCCAGAAGTTCCACCAACAGGGCCCCTTGTGTGCGCATCAGCGGTCAGCGAAATGTCCGTACTTGGAAAATCGCAGCACGGCGACGATGCCGATAAAGTTCATTAGCGCGCAGAGCAGCGCCAAATCGATAAATTCGGGTCGCGCGGTGAGAAATCCGACCACGAGGATTAACAGGACGGTCTTGGTGCCGAGCATGTTCAGCGCCAGAATCCGGTCGAACACCGTCGGTCCCCGACGGGCTCGCAGCAACGCCAGAATCATGGTGACCAGAATGGCGGCCATGGCGGTGACGAACATCATCGGTCCGAACCCTCCAGTCGCGTTACCCGCCGGTCCATCTCACCCGACTTGTCTTCATCCGCGGCGGTACGGGTCAGCGCGTGAACGACAATTTCTTCGCCTTGAATATCGACTGAAACGGTCCCCGGTGTGAGCGTAATCGAATTGGCGTAAATGACGCGCGTCAAATCACCCGTTTGGCTGGCCTTCAAGCGAATCAGCTGAGGTTGAATGGGAAGTCGTGGGTCGAGGATCCGCCTGGTGACATGAAGATTGGCTTCGATGACCTCCTTGCCCAGCCACAGCGCGTACACCAGAGGTCGCAAACCCAGGTGCAGGGGGGCCCCCTCGTCGTCCACAATTTGCATTCGGCGGCAGAGCGCCGTCACAACCAAACAGGAGATCGCGCCGAAGGTGAGCAGCAACGGCTCGGTATGCCCGGACCATAGCAGCCAGAAGATAGCCAACACCGATAGCAGTACCAGCGAGTGTCGGAGCGGTTGAACCGAATTTTGCGCGGGCCTCGGGGGCGCAGGCGGAGCAGTCATGGCGAGTCGACCGTCAGCCGGCGCGAGCGAGACATCTTGCGGTGACGGGATGCGAGGAACGGTGGTGGGATGTAACGGTGGTGGGATGTGAGGAACAGGGGCGTTAATCAGGCCCGGCGAACGTGACCGTTCAGGGGAGCTGATACGCTGGCTTGGTCGGTGTTCGGGACCAATCGATGTTCAGCAGCTTAGTTGCTTGTCCGTAGGCTGTCCAGAGAAACGTGACCAACGGTTCACGGTGGCGTCCCAGCCGGCGAGTCGACGGTAGAAGAACCGACCGAAGAATATGGTACGATGGGCCCGTTTTGCCCAGCACCCGTTGTCTTTCTACAAGGGCTTTTTACAAGCAGGAGTTGGCACCGATGAGCGTTCTCTCCGGTAGGTTCTCGGCCCGGATCTTCCTGGCCGGCGCATGGCTGGCCGTTTTGAGCCACTGGCTCGTGGCCGCACCACCCCTCGCGACGCAAGTCCCCGAGGTGGTCGCCTCCCGCACTGCCGGCCAGACAGCGGCGGCGTCTCAGCCAAAGCCTCCCGCGCTGAACGTCAACCAAGGTCCGCGCCCGATCTGGATCTGGGGAAAAAAGCCAGCCGGTGAACGCGACACGTTTCTATTTCGGCGACCCTTTCAGGTGACCGCCAAAGCGGCCTGGCTGGTCGCGACCTGTGACAACCAGATGCTGGTCAAGATCAATGGCAAGCGGGTGATCTCACACGGATCCTGGGAAACGCCGGTGCGGCTCGACGTGCTGGAGTTTCTCAAGGAGGGTAACAACGAACTGGTCGTCGAGGCCTCCAACGCGGGAGGTCCGGCGGGATTCCTACTCAAGCTGGTCATGCGGAACGCCGACGGCGCGCTACAGTACCTGGTGAGCGACCGCCGCTGGACGGCCGCCGCTTCACCCACCGCTGCGCCCACTGCGGCCGTCGAGTTAGGCGCACTGGGTGTCGCCCCTTGGGGTGCTGTGTTTTCTCGGGCCCGCCTGGCCAGCACCGCCCGGGGCCTGTTTCAGCTGCTGCCTGGTTTTCAGGTCGAACGACTCTACACGGTCCCTAAGCAGACGCAGGGTTCCTGGGTATCGATCACCTTCGACAACCGTGGGCGGTTGATCGCTTCGGATCAGGGAAATCAGGGGCTGTACCGCATTACCCCTCCACCACTGGGTAGTCAGGACCCGACCCGTGTGGAAAAACTCAACCTCCAACTCAGTAGTGCGCACGGAATGCTGTACGCGTTCGACAGCCTCTACCTCTCGATCAACGGAGGTCCCGGCAGCGGTCTCTATCGCGCACGTGACACCAACGGTGACGATCAATACGATCAGGTCCAGCGGCTCAACACGTTTTCCGGCGGTGGGGAACATGGTCCCCACGCGGTGCGGTTGGGACCGGACGGCGAGTCGATTTATGTGATTGCCGGCAATCACACCGACCCGCCGCAGAACCTCACCAGCAGTCGGCTCCCCCGCAACTGGGGCGAGGATCTGTTGCTGCCCCGGCAGTGGGATGCCCGCGGGCATGCTCGCGGGCGACTGGCGCCCGGTGGCTGGATTGTCCGTACCGATCGGGACGGTAAGACCTGGGAGATTGTCAGCACAGGTTATCGGAATGCCTACGATATGGATTTCAATTCTCAGGGGGAGTTGTTCGCCTACGACGCTGACATGGAATGGGACATGGGGACTCCCTGGTACCGCCCCACGCGATTGGTGCACGTTGCCAGCGGGAGCGAATTCGGTTGGCGGAGCGGCACTGGAAAATGGCCCGACTATTACGCCGATAGCCTGCCAGCGGTGGTCGACGTGGGCCCCGGATCACCGGTTGGGATGACGTTTGGTACGGGCGCCCGGTTTCCAGCGCGGTACCAGCGCGCGGTCTATCTGTTGGATTGGACGTTCGGCACCATGTACGCGGTCCACCTGACACCCCGGGGAGCCAGTTACGTCGGTGAAAAAGAGGAGTTTGTGTCCCGCGCTGCGCTACCCCTGACCGATGCCGAAGTGGGACCGGATGGCGCTCTGTACTTCACGATTGGGGGGCGGGGCGCGCAATCCGAACTGTACCGTGTGACCTATATGGGTCAGGAGCCGACCGACCCGGTGGCTGACGCCGCCGATCCGCTCACCGCTTTACGGCGTTTGCGGCGCAGCTTGGAGGCGTATCACGGACGCGTTGACCGGGCCGCCGTGGCAGCTTCGATTCCGCAGTTGGGTCACGCCGATCGACATATCCGATACGCCGCGCGCGTTGCCTTGGAGGCGCAGCCGGTCGAACAGTGGCGGACTCAGGTCCTCGATCTTACCGATTCCCGGGCACGGATCACGGGCATCATCGGCCTGGCGCGACAGGGGGCGGCCGAACAGCGCGGGCCGCTTCTCGATTCCCTGCTGCGGGTCGAATTTTCCGACCTGGCGCGCATCGATCAGCTGGCGCTGTTGCGCGCCTATGCACTGGTCGCGATCCGGATGGGTCGACCTGACGTGTCACACGCTAAACGGATCTTGAGCCAGCTCGCCGGATATTTTCCCAGCCGCGACAACGCGTTGGACCGAGAGTTGAGCCGGCTGCTGGTCTATCTCGATTCACCGACTGTGATCGCCAAGACGTTGTCTTTGATGAAACAGGAATCTCCACGCAGCGCGGGCGACCTGGTCAAGTTACTGGCCCGCAATCGGGGCTACGGTGAGACGATCAAACGGATGATCGACAACCATCCTGAGCTCCAGAACATCCACTACGCGCTGATGCTTCGCAACATGCGTTTCGGGTGGACGCTCGAGCAGCGCCGGGACTATTTTTCCTGGTTCAATCGGGCGCTCCAAAAAAGTGGCGGAGCCAGCTACCAGGGATTTATCAACAATATCCGTAGCGAGGCGTTGGCCAACGTTTCTGCCGCGGAGAAGAAAGCGCTGGCAGCGACCGTGATCGCACCGCCTCCCAAGCTGGCTGAGCTGCCGAAGCCCAAAGGTCCCGGTCAGCGTTGGCAGCTGGCGGAAGTCGCCGCGCTCGCCGAGGCGAGTCTCTCGGCGCGCGATTTTGAAAATGGTAAGCGAATGTACGCCGCAGCCCAGTGCGCGTCCTGCCACCGATTTGATGGCAGCGGAGGGGCGACCGGTCCGGATCTGAGCAACGTCGCGGGGCGGTTTAGTTTGCGCGACCTGTCGGAGGCATTGGTGGTGCCCAGCAAGGTTGTTTCAGATCAGTACCGGGCCTCGCGCGTCGTGACTACCGCGGGGAAGGTGATCACTGGCCGGGTGGTCGGGAAACAAGACGGAGAGCTGACGGTGATCACCGACCCCTTTGACGCCAATCAAATCGTCCGTATAGCGTTGGCGGACGTCGAGGAAATCCGACCCGACGCGACCTCGCTGATGCCCGTCGGGTTGCTCGACAAACTCAACCGCGAAGAGGTACTCGACTTGATCGCTTTTTTGTTATCTCGGGGAAACCCGGACGACTCTCTGTTTCGTTAGTCCGTACGGAATAACGAGGATGTCCGCCCCGGTGCGGAGTCGCTGGGCTATCTCCACGGGGCCGTGCGATGCCGCGAGGCGCGGGATGTGCCGGTCGATGATCGGCGAGTGGGTCCGGGGTCCCGGCTGGACCGCGTTAACCAGCAAGTCGGCACAGGCCCCTGGAAAATCTACGAAAAATCGGTAAAGAATGGATAGGACCGTGGGTCTCCACGGTCCGCCGCGGACCTTTCCGACCGATCGGTGCAACGGGAAAACACGTTATGCAAGTGGACGTTCAACAGATCAAGGATCGAGTGGCCGAACAGGCGGACTTGATCGATCGCCTCAAGGGTGAGATGCGGAAGACCATCGTGGGCCAAGAGGAGATGATCTCGCGGCTGCTGGTGGGTATCCTCTCGGGCGGACACATCCTGCTGGAGGGTGTTCCCGGACTCGCTAAGACGCTGGCCATCAACACTCTTGCCCAGGCGCTGTCGGTTCGTTTTCAGCGCATTCAGTTCACCCCCGATCTGCTCCCGGCGGATCTTATCGGGACGATGATTTATGTTCCCAGCGACGGGTCTTTTACCACGCGCAAAGGGCCCATTTTTGCCAATCTGATCCTGGCGGATGAAATCAACCGCGCCCCCTCCAAAGTCCAATCGGCGCTGTTGGAGGCGATGCAGGAACAGCAGGTGACGATCGGCAACGATACCTACCCGTTGGAGCAGCCGTTTCTGGTTTTGGCCACACAGAATCCAATCGAACAAGAGGGGACCTACCCGCTCCCGGAGGCCCAGGTCGATCGTTTCATGTTGAAGGTCAAGATCACGTATCCGGACATCGCCGAGGAGCGAAAAGTACTCGACATCGCGATCGACGAAACGGCGCGTGCGGTCCAACCGGTCCTCCAACCGCAGGACATCTTCGACATGCAGGGTGTCGTGCGCATGATTTACGTCGACGAACAAGTCAGGGATTACATCTTGGCGGTTGTGCAGGCCACGCGTCAGCCCGCGTCCTGTCATCTCGCCGAATTGGCTCCACTGATCGAGTTTGGGGCTTCGCCCCGAGCGACTATTTTCCTGGGTCTCGGCGCGCGGGCACTCGCTTTTCTACAGGGGCGCGGTTACGTCACGCCACAAGATGTAAAGGACATCGCCTACGACGTGTTACGCCACCGTGTCCTGTTGACCTACGAGGCCGAAGCGGAGCAGAAAACCAGTGAAGATGTGATTTCCGAGATTCTCTCAGCCGTTCCCGTTCCCTGAGAGCCATGCGATGTCGACACAGACGGTCGCCGATATTCTCCGCAAGGTGCAACAGATTCAGATCGTCGCCAACCGTTCGGTCAACGATCTTCTAGCGGGCCAGTACCGCAGCGTATTTCGCGGCCGCGGTATGGAATTCGATGAAGTTCGCGAGTACCAGGCGGGTGACGAAATCCGCGCGATCGACTGGAATGTCACAGCCCGCGCCGGCAGCCCTTACGTGAAGCGATTCTCGGAAGAACGCGAACTCACGGTGCTGTTCTTGCTCGACGTGTCGGCTTCCGGTGCGTTTGGTACGGGCCGTCAAACGAAGCTCGAGGTGATGGTCGAGATGGCCGCACTGTTGATGTTCTCGGCGCTAAAAAACAACGATAAGGTTGGTTTGCTGTTATTCGCGGAAGAGGTGCAGGCGTATTTTCCACCTCGCAAGGGCAAATCGAATGTGCTTCGTCTGATTCGCGAGATGATCTCCGTTGAACCCGTTGTCGGGGACACCAGCCTGGCCAATGCACTGCAGTTTCTCAGCCGGGTACACAAGCGGCGGTCGGTCGTCTTTCTGATCAGCGATTTTCAAACCGTCGATTCTCGACAGTCGTTGGCCGTTTCCAACCGCCGCCACGACCTGGTCGCGATTACCGTTTCGGATCCACGTGAACGCGCCTTACCCGATGTCGGATTTCTCTCGTTTCGAGACGCTGAAACGGGTGAAGTCGTGGAAGTTGACACACGTCATCCACGGGTCCGCGATCTGTTTGCCAAATCGGCCAGTCGGCGTCAGGAGACCTTGTCTGACGGGCTGCGCCGGGTCGGCGTGGATGAGCTTTCGATCAGTACGACGGAACCTTATGCGGCTAGCCTGAGGCGTTTCTTCGCCTCCAGAGAGCAGCGCGGGAGGTAGCGTGAAACATGTCTGACGACCGAGAAACAAAACCGGCTCTGGCACTGGCAGAGCCACCGAAAAGGCTACTCCAGCGGCACGCGGTTCGCCCGGGTCGTTGGGTCTGGGTGTTGTTCGGATTGCAATTCGTTTGCCTGATCGGGATCGCCTTCCAGCTACGGCGTCGGCCAACGGCTGACACGATGGTGGCGAGCGCGGACGAACGAGAACAGCTGCGGGCCACCGCGTTGGCTCTGGAGGAGCGCAGCCTCTCGCGAGCTGCCGCGGAAACCTGGCGGGCATACTTGCGGCGGGACCCGCGGGCCGCCGATCGCGCCCAACTACTGTACCGCGTGGGTCGGTTGTTTTTGGAGTCCGAGGATTACGGTGCCGCCGTCGTGGCTCTCGTGGAAGCGGAGCAGTTGGCGGCGGATGACACGAAACTCCAAGCCCGCATCGGACCCAAGATCGTGGAGTGCCTCCGACGGTTAGGACGCTATGGCGAAGTCGGTCGCGAGCTGTCACGGCAAGTGGAAGTCGATGCGCAGGTGACCGGTCGCGGAGCGGTGCTGGCGAGCTTCGCCGGGGAGTCGTTCCGCGAAGCCGATCTTGACCGCCTGATCGAACGTACGGTCGACCGCGCGTTGGCGCTCCAGCCACGCGGTGGTCTGGAGGTACAGCGGGAGGCACTTCTCAAACAGTATCAGAGCCGCGAAGCCAGGCAACAGATGCTCCAGAGGTTGCTCGAACGTGAACTCTTCAGTCGCCGCGCTCGCGAACTGAAGTTGGATCGCGAGGACGATTTTGCTGCCGATCGTCAAGTTCTAGAAACCGAGCTGTTGGCCAATCGGCTGGTGAGTCGAGAACTCGAGAAGATCCAACCGACCGACGTAGACATCGAGTCGTTTTTTGCGGCTCAGCAGGACGCTTATCGTGAACCGGAAACCGCGACGGTGACAGCCCTCAAGTCTGCGAGCGCCGCCGCCGCCGCGGCTCAGTTGAAGCAGATTAACTCGGGCGACGACTTTCGGCGCCTGGTCGAGGCGAGCGCTCAGCAAGAGGCGGAGACGACTTTTACGCTGTCCCGCGGTCGATCGCATCCTGAATTGGGAGATGTCTCGACGGTCTTCGAACTGGAGGTTGGCGCCTGGACGAAAAGCCCTGTGGTCGGTCGCGCGGGCACGTGGCTGGCGCTGCTCCAATCGAAGACTCCGGGGAGGGTTCCAGATCTGACTGAGATTCGTCTGCGCGTCGCCGCGGATTACCGGATGCGTAAGCAGCAGGAGCTGTTGCGTGGATTACTGGCGGAGCTGATGGATCGTTACGATGTACGGATTCTCGATTCCGCTGCGCAGCCGGCGGAGTCGGGCGGTGGTCAGAAAAACCGTGAATCCCACAAGCCGAACAAGTCGGAGTAAGTGCGGTCATGATGCGCGCGTGGGCCGTTGGACGGCCTCTTCGAGGTCGGATCGAGAATCGCTCCTGGCGGCGGTGCTGCAGTGCGCTTGTTGTGGCGGCTGTGGTAGTGCTCCCGTCGGGATGCGTGCGGCGCGGATCCGAACCGTCCCCGGACGCCACAGAACGTGAGGCAGCGATCGTCGAGTCGAGTGCCGAGCGCGGTCCGGTGCAGTTACACGTCAGCCTTCGGCCGGGCGCTCCACGTTTGTCCGATGAGCCGGTGTTGACATTGACGATTCGGGCCCCCCGCGGCGTCGATATCGAAAAGCCGCCTTTTGGTGAGGCGGTGGGAGAGTTCTTGGTCCGAGATTTCCATGAGCCTCTGCCCGAAAGCGACGGACCGGTGACGGTCATTCGCCAGCAGTACACGCTGGAACCGATCCGCGCTGGAACCTTGAGTATCGATCCGATCACCGTCGAATTTGTGGACCGACGGTCGAAGAAGGAACAGCGGAGTCAGGTTCAATCCGAAGCACTGACCGTCGAAGTCAGCACGGTTCTCGGTGACGAAGCGCCCTCGCTCACGGCGCTGCGGCCGGCCACAGCTCCGGTCGAGTTACCGGCCGCGCGCCGATCCATGTTCGGCTGGGTCATGGGGGGGGTGGTGGGATTGACGCTGCTCGCGGCGGTCGGATGGCTGCGGCGCAGACGAAAGGCCGACGAACCGGAATTGTCAGCAAAGGAGCTCGCGTGGCTGGAACTCGAACAGCTGATCGCCGCGGATCTGGTCGGTGCCGATGTCAAAGCCTACTACGGCGAGTTGACCGGAGTGGTGCGGAGGTTTATCGAACGCTCGACAGGGATCCGGGCACCCGAACAGACGACGGAGGAGTTTCTTCGCGCGATTACCCGCTACACCGAGTTCTCGGTGTCAGCGAGTGAACGCTTGGCGGACTTCTTGCAAGCCGCAGATCTGGTCAAGTTTGCCGGTCACCAACCGGCCAGCCGCGACATCGAGGAGAGTTTCGTTCGCGCGCAGCGTTTTATCGGCCTCGATCAGGATGTTTCCGTGGAGGCGAGCGGATGACCACGGTGCGATTTCACGATCCGCTCTGGATCGTACTGTTGCTACCTGTGATCGGTTGGAGTTTTTACGCCTTGCGCCGACAGCGCCGCGCATCCGTGCTCTACTCGAGTGTGGAGCTGTTGCGGGACTTGCCGGTGACCTGGGCGCTGCGCCTGCGGCGGGCGTTGCCTTGGTTGCGGGTGCTGGGGCTGGCGCTGATCGCAGCGGCCCTCGTGCGCCCTCAGTTGGGTCGTGAGGAATTCCGTATTCGCACCGAGGGGATCGCCATTGAAATGTGTATCGACAAGTCGGGTTCGATGCAGGCGCTCGACTTTACAATCGAGGGGAAGCGCCGCAACCGACTCGAAGCGGTGAAACGAGTGTTTCGCCACTTCGTTGCCGGAGACGAGCGCTTCGCTGGTCGCGGAGACGATCTGGTCGGCCTGGTGGTGTTCGGAGGCTTCGCCGACGCGATGTGCCCATTGACGCTCGACCACGGCGCGCTGCTCGAGGTACTCGAAGGGGTTCAGATCTCAGAGCCCGTGCAAGACAAAGAAGGTCGGGTCATCAACGATGGTCTGTGGCAAGAGGAACAGGCAACGGCCATTGGAGATGCCATCGCGGTAGCGGTGGACCGGCTGAAGGACGTAGAATCTAAGAGCCGCGTAATCGTACTGCTGTCGGACGGGGAAAACACCGCCGGTGTCGTTGACCCGGACGAGGCGGCGGACGCGGCGCGGGCCTTTGGGATCCGAATCTACAGTATCGGCGTGGGAACCACCGGTACGGCGCCGTTTCCGACGCGGGACCTGTTTGGTCGTAACGTCTTGCAGGCGCGACCGGTAAGACTTGATGAACAGAGTCTCAAGTCGCTCGCCGAGAAAACCGACGGCCGGTACTTCAATGCCCAGGACACCGAAACGCTGGAACACGTCTATGCTGAAATCGATCGGCTCGAAAAGACCGAAACCGAGGGGCGTCTGTACACCGAATACGGTGAGATGTTCCAGTGGCTGCTGTTGCCAGGATTGGTGTGTGTGCTGCTCGAGGTTTGGCTGAGTTGCACGCGTTTTCGTTCACTCCCTTGACGTCAAATCGGTTCCCATGATCTGGGAAACTCCCGCACTCCTGTTCACTCTCTGGCTGGCCCCGTTGACCGGTGCGGTGGTGCTGTACGCGCACCGCAAGCGCGCCGCGACCGCTCGACGGTTTGCCGACCCTGAGATGGTCGAGCGGCTGATGCCATCGTTTCGCACGTCTCGGCCGTGGATCAAGGCAATCGTACTGGCGGCGGCCCTCTGCTGCTTGATCGCGGCTGCCGCGCGACCTCGTTTTGGGGTCTTTTTCGAAGAGGTCTCGACCCGTGGGGTCGACCTGTTTGTGTTACTAGACGTATCGCGTTCGATGCTCGCCGAAGACGTGTCTCCCAACCGGCTCGAACGAGCCAAACAAGATATCCAAGATCTGTTGGAACGCCTCCGCGGCGACCGTGTCGGGCTGATTGTGTTCGCGGGTGCTCCTATCGTACAGGTGCCGTTGACCACCGATCAAGGTTTCTTTCGCATCGTCCTTGCGGAAGTCGATCCCGACAGCGCGCCCCGTGGTGGAAGCCTGATCGGGGACGCCATTCGCAAGGCCCTGGCGGCCATGCAGGAGCGCCGCGATCGGGACCAAGTAATCGTGTTGATTACCGATGGAGAGGACCACGAATCGTTTCCCGCGGAAGCCGCCCGAGACGCGGCCCAACGGGGCGTCAGAATCGTCGCGGTTGGACTCGGTGATCAGGGGGAGGGTGCGCGAATTCCTCAAACGGGTGAAGATGGCAATCGGATATTTCTGCAGCACGAAGGGCGCGAGGTGTGGTCGAAGATGGATGAACGCCTGCTCAAGGAGATCGCCTTGATCACGCAGGGCGCTTACATCCCAGCCCAGACTCGCGCCTACGATCTGGGCCGTATCTACGATGACCATCTGGCTGATTTGAACCGCGGCGAAGTGCTCGCCGAGAAACGCAAACGGTATCGTGAGCAATTCCAGCTCCTGGTTGGATTGGGCCTCTTGTTGTTGCTGGTCGAAATGTTGATCTCCTCCTTGCCAGCGGCGTCTGGCGCAGTCGAGGGGAGTTTGCCGTGAAAAGCGTAACGCGGTCTCCAGCACAGAACGGTCTACAACCGCTGCTCATGCCACTGCTGCTGCTCATGTCCTTTCCGGTGGTTGGTTACGGCGCTGCGCCGGCCGCAGTAAAGCGAGTCGCCGACGGGATCCGGCACTTCCAGGCCGGGCGCTTTGCCGAGGCCGATCGGGCTTTTGCGGAGGCGGAAGTCTCGGAACCTGAGAATGCCACGATTTGGTTCGATCGGGCATGCGCGCTGACGGCGGCGGGTGAACTGGAGAAGGCCCGCAAGCTGTTCCAGCAAGCCGCCCTGTCCCGCAACGCGCCGCTCGAAGTCCGTTGTCACTACAACCTGGGGTGCCTGGCTGCCGGACAGGCGCAAGGACTACTCGGACAAGATCCAGCCGTCGCCGAGGAGTCGGTTCGGCAACAGTGTCTGGCACTGTTGATGCAGGCGGTCGGACACTATCGAGATTGCCTGCGTTTAGATCCCGGCCACCGTGACGCGCGGCACAACCTAGAATTGATCCGTATCTATATCAAGCATATTCAATCACTCTGGGAAGCTCGGGACCGGGAACAGGCGCGCGCCGAGAAAGGACTGTTGCCGTTTTTGGCCGAGTTGGAGCAGCGGCAAACATCTCTGTGGTCGACCGCCCGTCGGCTGGAGGCTCAAGCCGACTCGCCGCGCCGCCGACAAACGGTTCGCGCCACGGCCATCGACCAGCGGAAACTTCGGGAAGAGATCGATCCGCTCAAACAGAAAGTGGATCAGTTTTTCGAATCCGCTCCCGGGGCAACACCGGGTGCAACGTCGAGCCTGCAGGACCAGGATCGGCCGGATCCGACAGCGCAGGCCAAACAGCTACTCAAACAGCTGGCGTCCGAAGCAAACCAAGCGATGAACCGTTCGGCGCTGGCGCTTGAGAGTGACGAGTTTTCGTCCGCACAACAACATCAGCGACAGACGCTCGACCGTTTCAATCAGATGTTCATGGTCGCGGCGCCGTTTACCGGCCTGCTGCAGCGGGCGACGCAGCAACAACAGAACCTGGTGGAGGCCTCCGCAGCGCTCACAGCGCAACCCGATGGCCAGCAGAAACCGGACGCGGATCCGCCTCCGCCGGATCCGGCGACGGCTGCACTTCCCGGTCCGCCGAGCGGAGACCCGGTGGGCTTGTCTTACCAACAGGCACGGGTATCGGAGTGGAGCCGGATGCTGACGCTCAAGGCCCAGTCCGAGCTTGAGGGGGCTACTGCGGAGACACCGCCAGCCGATCCGCCGCCGCCAGGCGCGGCTCCACCCGCGGGCGCCGAGGCGAGCGCGGAACAACAACGCGCGGCGCTACGAGAAGCGCTCCAAAAAGCGGTGGAACTGGGTCCCGACGTGGAGCGACATGCCCGGGACGCAGCCACGCAACTGGAGGCCGCCGCGACCGCGGAGGCGCTCCCCGACCAGCGCCGCGCGCTCGAGTTACTCCAGGAGATCGCCAAGTCGCTCTCGCAGCCCCAGGATCCACAGCAGCAACCCGAATCGGGTCAGGGAAAGAACGACCAGCAACAACAGAAGCCGCAACCCGAGGATTCGTCGTCCCCTCCCCAGGACGCGGCGGATTCTCGGCAGCAAAAGGCGCTCGCGACGTTGCGTCGTGCCCGCGAACGGGAACGTCAGCATCGCGATTTGCAGAAACAACTCCGCCGCGCCGTCGGTCGTCGCGTCCCGGTTGAGCGAGACTGGTGAACGGATCTGGATGATTGAGTGATGGGATCGGTGAGGGCATTTATGACACGCATCGGCACGACTTGGGAGGCCCGGATAGTGGTTTGCCTGGCGGTCCTGCAGGTCTCGCCAGCCACCGCGCAAAAGCCCGAGTTGATCGTCGAGATCGAGAAACAGGAGATCTATCAGGGCGAATCGATTCTGTACCGCGTGACTCTCAATCATGTCGAACAGCCGACCGAACCGGAACTGGCCAGCGGGGCCGACCTGCGGGTGACCAAACTGGGCGAGCAGTCGCTCGATTCGCAACAGATCACGATCATCAACGGCGTGCGCAGCGTCGTTGTCCGTCGCGGCCGGCAGTACAATTACCGTCTCACTCCGCTGCGCAGCGGCGAGCTGGTAATCCCCGCTCCGACGGCGCAGGTCGGGAACGACACATTAACGGGGCGTGTGGTGTCATTGCGGGTGGTTCCGCCCGCTGACCAGGACACGGTGTTGGTCGAGTTTTCGGTCGATCGGGTGCGGATCTACCCGATGCAGCCGTTTCGACTCGCGCTGACGCTAGCGATCAAGGAGTTGCCCGGCGACTATGCCGATCGCGATCCTCTCAGCGTGCAATCCGAGGCGCCGGCGCTCCAAGCGAGCTGGCTTGACGATCAACGGCTGCCGGAGGGGATCCGCGCCGAGCGCAGTTGGCGCGAAGTGCTCGAGCCGATGACTAGTCGACGCGGCAACGGTGTGCAGATCAACAATATCGGGAGCTCCTCGGTGTTCTCGCTGTTCGAAAACCGGGCGACCGGGTTTCATCCGTCGCCCCAGCGCAGGCGGCGAAAAGATGCGATGGACAACGAGACGGGCTACTGGGAGTACCGCTTCGAGCGGACGTTTATTCCCGAACGGGTGGGCGCATTTGACTTTGCCCCGGTCTCGCTCAAGGGGACGTTTGTCACGGGGTTGCGGAACCAGCGGCCGGTCGGCGAGCGGATTTTTGCGCTCTCGAAAGGCGTTGCCGTGACGGTACAGGATGTCCCGCTAGCGGGTCGGCCGGACTCCTACATTGGGGCCATCGGTCGGTTTTCTTTACGCGGCCAAATCACACCTGTCGCGGCGCGCGTCGGGGACCCCATGACGCTCACGTTGGTTGTCTCGGGAGAGGGAGCGCTGGCCGAGGCGCGCGCTCCTCAAATCGCGACACTGCCTGGCATCGATGGGCGGTTCCGCATGTACGAGGCGACCGAAGAGAGTCAGCAAAACGCACGCCGTTTCACCTACAGTCTGCGCCCCTTGCAGTCTGACATTTCCGAGTTTCCGGCAGTCCCGGTCTCCTTTTTTGATGTCGATCAAGAGCGCTACGTGACCCTCCTCACCGATCCGATCCCACTCGAGATCAGCGCAGCGGAAGTCCTCACCGACGCGGAGATCATGTCCGCAGCGGCACCCGACGCGGAAGCTCGACCGAGCGATTTGCAGCGTCATGAGGGGGGAATTTTTGCCAACGAGCTTGCCGCACTGGGCAACGATCGGGTGCGCAGCGATCGGTGGCTGGGTCTGTGGACGGGGTTGGTGGCGGGATTTGTTTCCCTCAGTCTAGTCATCGGCCGTGTGCGCCGGGTACGTCAGCACCCCGATCGGCAGCGGCGCAAATCGGCGTATCCGCGTGCCCGCGCTGTTTTGAAGGAGGCGAGTGACTATGCACAGCAGGGCGATCATCGGGCGGTTTGCGAGTGTCTTAGTCGAGCCGTCACGGGGCTCGTCGCCGATTACGTAAACCATCGACAAGCGGGTTTGGCGCCCCGCGATGTCGCCCAGAGGCTGGAGGAGATTGGCGTGGCCGATCGTATCCGACAGCCAGTACGCGTCTTGCTCGATAAGTGCGACGCGCTGCGTTACGGAGTAGGACGTGAAGATGTCGAGCGTCTCCTCCGGGAGGCCGATCAGGCGGTGGTGGA
Organism: Planctomycetaceae bacterium; assembly: GCA_002702965.1. Lineage (GTDB taxonomy): Bacteria > Planctomycetota > Planctomycetia > Pirellulales > Pirellulaceae > UBA9264. The sequence goes on along the minus strand of PADE01000264.1, from coordinate 41,351 downwards.
TCTTTTCGACGAACTCAAGAAATGTCGCCGGTGAGGTTCGCATGCAGACCCTTCAACCAGCCCTTGGCGCGCGGGGATATCTGCTGGTCCTGATCGCTGTCTGTGGGGTCGCCGGCTGTGGGGGCGGCGTAGATCCGGAAACGTCGCTCGATTTCCAAGAGGCCAATCGCGCCTTTGCGGCGGCCGATTCCACCGCCGGTTTCCTGAGTGTTGCCAATCGTTATCAGGCGATCCTCGATCGCGGTGTGCTGTCCGGTGCCGTGCTCTACAATCAGGGAAATGCTTGGATGAGGGCTGGTGAGACCGGCCGCGCCATCGCGTCTTACCGGCAGGCCTATCGCTACCGCCCGCGCGACTCCCATCTCGCCGCAAATTTGCGCAGCGCCTTGGCCTCCACATCGGTGCCCCCGCCCGCTACGCCTCTGGTGGGTTATCTTTTTTTCTGGCAGGACTGGCTGAGCTATCCGGAGAAGTTCACCCTCAGTACGGTGCTGTTGATGGTGACCTTGGTCGCGGCGACGCTGGTCCAGTTCGAAGGCTGCCGCATCGCCGGCAGACGATGCGGCGCACTGAGCGGTCTGTTGCTGATCTTGGCGCTGTTCTCGACCGGCTGGGACTGGTACCGCTTCGAACGCACCGAGCACGGTGTCGTGATCACGGACGAGGTCACCGCCCGCAAGGGAAACTCGGAGAATTATGAGCCGGCGTTTACCGAGCTGTTGCGTGAGGGCGCCGAGTTTCAGGTCTTGGAACGACGTGGCGATTGGCTGCACATTCGTCTCGGCGGCAGCGGTGACGCCTGGCTGGAAGATCGCGACACGGTGACCTACTAGCGTTGTTTCTTGTTGCCAGTGGCAGCCGACGGGCCGGGGAGGAGCACCATCTTCTCGGTCTCCAGCCGCTGGGACATCGCGCGGTATTCCGCCGAGCCGTCGTCATCCCAATACTCGGTCGAAATGGGGGCGTCAAAACTGAAAGGAATCAACTTGCGGCTGTTTGGCAGGACCATGAAGTGGGCATTTTTCGGATCGCCGATGTTGTACATCATGGTCCCGTTGTCAAACCGGGTTTTAAGAATGAAGGTCCCCTGGCGCGGCGGCTTGTTTTGCTTGAGTTTTTCGAGCGCGTCGCGATCGAGGGTGACCCCCAGTCCGGGAGCTTCCGGCACGCGCAGGAAGCCGTTGATCGGTTCGAGGCGTTCGCGTACGACATCCTCGGTAAAGATCTCCGCATCGCAGTGAAAATGCAAGCTCGCCGCTTTGAAGGCCGCCTGCATATGCGTGGTCATCGCCCGCGTGATGTGACCTCCTACCCACTGGATCATGAACGGGACGCCGGCCGCCGCGAACAAGCCTGCGCGGCGCATGATCAGGCCCAGTTTGTGATGTCCCACGATATAGCCATCGGCTGCACGGCGGAGTACATCAAAGCTGTATTCGATGCGGCTTCCGTGGATCAGAATCGGAACCCGGATCCGCCGCCTCAGGTCGATGTAGCCATCGATGTCGCGGGTTTCTAGCGGATCTTCAAAACAGCCGCAAATCGGATAGGCGGCCATCCGCTCGACGAGGTCGGGGTTGTGACCGTAGTGATGAAAACGGGTGAGATCGAACTGCACCTTGAATCCGGGTGGCGCCACGCGCTGCATGGCGTCGAGTTGATCGAAGACGTTCTCGAACGGAGAGAGGTGGTATTTGAGCCAGGTGTAACCGAGATCCGCGTACCGTTTGACGGTGTCGGCCATCTGTGCAGGGTGCGTGGAAACGGACCAAGCGCCCACCGGCACCCAGCGTCGATAGCGCTGTCCAAACAACTTGTAAACGGGGACGCCGGCCGCTTTTCCCATCAGGTCGTACATCGCCTTGGCCATCGGAATCGATGTTTCGTCCCCCACCCAATCGAAAGGGCTGGTCCCCTTGTAGCGATCGATGACGTCGGGCGGTTCGGGACCGCCCTCCCCCAGCCCGTACAGCCCATTGTCGGTGTGCACGACATAGACCGTGCGGGCTCCGGGTCCACCGTAGTAGTGGCTCAGCTCATACGCTAGCCAGTCTCGGTAGTCGGGGGTCACGCCGTGGTGGACTTCGATTTCGGTGATCTTGAGAGGACCGTGCGCCGCATTCGACTTCTGCCGCGCCGCCTGGGCGGCACTCCACGAACGGGCGAGTAGACTACCCGCCACTAGCCCGCCTGCCCCCGCCGACAGGAAATGGCGTCGGTTCAGTTCCGACCGGCTACAACGAGCTGAGCTGGCATCCGTGAGAGGGTATTGACGATGCATGACGCGCCCTTTGCTGTGGGGTGTGCGTTTCCGTTCCCAGCCCGATCCGCGACATGCGCCAGCGGCGTCTTCGGCCGCTGATCGGGTCCGCCAGGCAGGGTTCTGATTGTACACGCGCCGCGGTCGGCTGCGGCGCGCCCGACCGCGGCAGGCCTTCGATCCCGGCTTCGTTCGCTGTTGTGCTGCAGAGCGTGGGGCTGCGGTTTCCGTTATGATCGGGAAGATGCGCTGCCGAACGGACTACCCTTTCGCGATCGGCCGGTGATCTCCCTCTGCGGAGGAGTCATGTGATGCGTGGCCCCGACAACGATTCGGCCGGTACTCGACCTCGGTCGAGCGCTGCCCATGCGGATCCCGACTCCGACGCGCACTCGATGGGGATGCTGGCGCATTTGTTGGGATCGGTACTGGGGTGCGTGCTCGGACCGCTGGGACTGTTCGGTCCGTTGATGCTCTGGTTGTCGATGCGAAAGGACCATCCGTTCATCGACGACCAGGGTAAGGAAGCGAGCAACTTTCAGCTGCATCTGCTGATCTGGCATGCAGGGGCATTTGTATTGCAACTGCTCGGGTTCGGGCTGTTTTCACCGGATGTCGTGCCGCGGGCGCTGAGTCTGGTATTTGGCCTGATCGCCGCCAGCCGAGCTCGCCGAGGGATCGCTTACCGCTATCCGGTCACCATCCGGGTGATTCAGTGACGGCGCGGTCTGCGCCGCTGGGTCCGCGATCTGTCGACCGACCCAACCAGCCAATCGTCCGTTGTGCGCCGGCGGATGACCCCGGCGCCGAACGTGATAAACTGATTGGATTGCCGCGCCTCTTTCCATGTCCTGTTCTCCTTGGGAGCCTCCGGAACATGCCTCGGTCTCGTCTTGTGATGGTGTTTCTGTGGGTGCTGTGGACCGCGGGTCCGAGGTTGTTCGCCGCCGAGCGCGAGGCGGTCGCGGTACCCGCGCCCGAACTGACAGTCCGCGCGGGTTTCAAGGCGGAACGATTGATCTCGGTTCCCGCCGAGTACGGTTCCTGGATTAGCATGACGTTCGACCCTCAGGGGCGAATCATCGTCTCTCATCAAGGTGATCGAATGCATCGCATTCGCCCCGCGGCGCTGGGACAGGGCGATGCCAAGACGACCGTCGAGGAAATCAAGACGGGTGTGGGTGGGGCGCACGGACTCCTGTACGCGCTGGGAAGTCTGTACGCGGTCTGCGGCGGAGCTCATCCGCAGACCGGGGTGTTTCGGATCCCCGACAGCGATGGTCGGGGTAGCTTTGGTCCACCCGAATTACTGTTTGAGATTCCTGGGGGCAGCGAACACGGGCCCCACGGAATCGCACTGGGTCCGCAGCGGAGATGGTTGTATCTGATCGCCGGAAACGGCACCGGATTGCCCAACGGTCTGACTCGCAACCACGTCTCCCAGATCACGCCCACCCCGCACCAGCAGAAACCGTCGCCCCAGGGATGGGTGCTGCGGATCTCACCCGACGGTCAACAACGAGAGCTGGTTTCGGTGGGATTGCGAAATGCCTACGACCTGGCCTTCGATCCAACGGGCGAACTGTTTACCTTCGATTCCGACAACGAGGGTTTTATGGGTTTGCCTTGGTACCGGCCTACCAACATCTTCCACCTGGTGTCCGGCGCGGATTTTGGTTGGCGCCAGAGCGACAAGAACCTGCCGGCGTACTACCCGGATAACCCACCGCCGGTTCGGGAAGTGGGGCCCGGCTCGCCCACCGGTATCGCGTTTGGGACCGGGGCCGCGTTTCCCCTCCGGTATCAGCGCGCGCTATTCGCCTGCGATTGGAGCTATGGCCGCATCTACGCCGTGCATCTGAAGCCGCGCGGCGCGACCTTCGATGCCGATTGGGAGTTCTTCGTCTCGGGCCGACCCCTGGCCAGTACCGATATCCAGGTGGGTCCGGACGGGGCCTTGTATTTTGTCACCGGAGGCAGGGGGACGCCGGGTCATCTCTACCGGATTTACTGGGACGGCGCCCCCGAAGCGACGCCGCCCCCGACGACGTCGGTCAGCCCTTTCGTCCGCCTGCGCCGCGAATTGGAGGCGTATCACGGACGCCAGGACGCCCGTGCGATCGGGCGCGCTTGGCCCCTGTTGGGATCTCCTGATCGGGCGCTGCGGTACGCGGCTCGGGTGGCCGTCGAACACCAGGACGTCATGCGTTGGCAGCAGCGCGTGTTCGATGCGACCGACGTCCAGGCCTTGCTGACGGGGTTGATCGCGGTCTCCCGCAAGGGCGATCCGGGACTGCGACCGCGGATTCTCTCGACGCTCGCAGCGCTTGATTGGGAAGCCCTGTCACCGCTGCAGCGGCATGCCCTGTTGCGGGTCTACGGCATCACGTTTGCAAGGATGGGGGTGCCGGATGGAAGCGCCGCACAACCTGTGCGGGGCCAGCTCGATGCCCGCTATCCGACCGGCAGCGGCACCCTCAATCGTGAGCTGGCGACGCTGCTTTACGACCTGGCCGCCCCTCGGCTGACGGAGCGCACGTTGACCGTGCTGGCGAGCACGCCCACGATGATGCGCCAGATTCACTATCTCCGTTTGATGTTCCGCCAAGGGATCGGTGATTTCAGCGCTGCACAGCGCGATCGATTGACCGCCGCGCTCGATCCTCAGGAGTTGCGCGCCATCGCCGGACGGCCGTACGCCGATCAGCAGCGGATGTTCAGCCGCTTGATCGAGCAGCTGGGGATCGATTCGGCCACCCCCGTTCGCCCACCGTCTCGGCCGTTGGTCAAGGAGTGGGAACTAGCCGACTTATTACCGTCGATCGAGCGGGCTTCGCTGGCAAACGCGAATCGCAAGAACGGCAAGACCGTATTCCGCGTGGCGCGCTGTGCAAACTGCCACCGGATCGGCAACACGGGAGGCGTGTTGGGGCCTAACTTGAACGGACTCGCGGGTCGCTACCGTCCGCAGGAGGTTCTGGAGAGTATTGTGTCGCCGAGCAAAGTGATTGCCGATCAGTACCGCGCCACCATTTTTGTCAAACGCGACGGAACACAGGTGACCGGCCAGATCGTCAATCTGGGTGGACAGGGGTACCGGGTGCAGACCGATCCGTTTCATCCCTTCGCGCGGATTGAAATCAAAACGGCCGATATTGAAGCCGTGGTTCCGTCGCAGGTGTCGTTGATGCCGGCCGGGACCTTGAACCATTTTTCGGAGCGCGACGTCCGCGATCTGATCGCCTATCTACTCGCGCCGTCGGAGGATGTGCGGGGAATCCGGGAGACCCCTCAATCGCCCCGGCCCTAAGGTCTCGGCCGCAACCGAGTATCGGCAATCGATTTCCCACCGATCCCGGGACCGCGGAAATTGGGGAACGATCTGCGGCCTGCTAAACTGTTCCGGTTCGCTGTCGGGGCCGGTTGATGCAAAAACCGGATTGCCGGTCACGACGCGCCGTCGCGGCGTGAGCCGACCCGTCCGATCCCTCTTCGACTGAGTTCAACATGTCCCCATCGCAGACGACCCATTCCCGCCAACCGTCGCCGCCCGGCGCCGCGGCGGGCGAAAATCGTTTGATTTGGGTGGTCTGGTGGACCTACGGGGCATTCTATTTCTGCCGCAACAACCTGTCCGTCGCTCTGCCGGGAATCGAAGCGGACCTCGGTTACGACAAACAGACGATGGGCACCGTGCTGATGGCGCTGAAAGTCGCCTACGGACTCGGGCAGCTGGTCAATGGCCAGATGGCGGAGCGGTTTTCGCCTAAGCGGATGCTCGCGGTCGGGATGTTCGCGACGGCTGCTCTGAATGTTGTGTTCGGATTCGGCACGGCGCTCTATTTCTTCATATTCGTCTGGGCCCTCAACGGCTACAGCCAGTCGCTCGGTTGGACACCCTGCGTCCGCGTGATCGGCAACTGGATCCCGGTGGCTCGGCGCGGGTGGGCGGTCGGGATTATCGGCACGGGCTACCAACTGACCGGTGCACTGACGTACGTCTTGGCGGGAACGGCCGTCTATCTGTTCGAGTGGCGCGGCGCGTTGTTTGTTCCTCCGGTGATTCTCGTGACGTCGGCTGTGGTGATGCTGGTGGGGCTCCACGAACGGCCGGAATCGGCGGACGTCGCAGCACCGCTTGATGACGCATCGGAACCGGACCAACCGACCACCGGCGTTTTCGCAAACATGCGGCTGACGCTCTCGAATCCGGCGCTTTGGATTCTGGGCCTCTCGCTGGGGATGCTCAACGCCTGCCGCTACGGCTATCTTGACTGGGGTGTTTCGCATCTGCAGGACATCGAGCGCAACCGTGTGGTCGTCAGTCAAATCGACGAGGCGCTTCCAGAACTGGTCGACTCGGATGCCGACCGGCTGCGGCAACTCCGTGCAGCGGACTTGGCCGCGCAGGCGACGAAACGCCAGCTCCAGCAGGCGATCGACGACGGTCTGTTCGCGAACGTGCAGCGTCGTCTGCTGTTAGAGTCGCTGCTCGAGGAGAACATGTTGAGCGACGAGGATCGCGCGGAGTTCAACGAACTTCGGCAACTCGATTTTGACGAGCCCGACGCTCAACGGCGTCTCGCCGAGGCGGTCAAGCGAGGCGCATTGTCGGGAATCGGCCAAACGGCTCGAGCCAGCATTCTCAAGTCGGCGATCCGCTACGCGCTGCTACCGTTCGGAGCGATCTTCGGGTCATTTCTGGCGGGCTGGGCGACCGATCGGTTCTTCGCAAGCCGGCGTGCGCCGGTGATGTGTCTGCTGCTGGTCGGTCTGGGGATGCTGACCTTGGTATACGACTTCGTTGCACGCAGCTCGTTTCTGGGGACAATGGTCCTGCTGCTGCTGGTCGGGTTTTGCGTCTATGGTCCACAGGTTTTGCTCGTCGGCACAGCGCCGGCTGACTTGGCGAAGCGAGGCACGTCGGCGGCTGCGGCCGGGTTTGTCAACGCCATGGGCTACGCGGGAGCCGCCGTGCTGGGTGATCAGTTGACCGGCTACCTGGTTGATTCGTACGGTTGGCAAGTCGCTATCTGGGTACTGGCGGGCTGGGCCTTCGGCGCGGCAATGTTGACCGCTGTCCTGTGGAACGCGGTGGCTCCCGACGAAGAGTCCCCGGCAATTGACACGACGGGAGTCTGACAGATGCGAGCGATCATCATTGGAGCTGGACGTGGTGAGCGGCTGATGCCGACCACGGCCGATGCGCCCAAGTGCTTTGCCGAGGTCGCTGATCGTCGGATCCTCGACTGGACGGTCGACGCGCTGACCACTGCCGGGATCGAGTCGATCGCCTTTATTGGCGGCTACCGGATCGAGGCCGTCCAAACGGACTACCCCCAATTCACATTCCGCCACAACGACAACTGGAAGAACAACAATATCCTGGCCTCTTTGTTCTACGCGGAAGACCTCATGCGGGACGGTTTTCTGTGTGCCTATTCGGACATCCTGTTGACCCCAACAGTGGTCTCCCAACTGGTCGAGAGCGAGGCCGATATCGCGTTGGGTGTCGATACCTGCTGGCTCGAGCGGTACGCCGATCGGACCGAGCATCCGCCGGACGATGCCGAAAAAGTGACAGCTCAAGACGGCCGGCTAATCCGCATCAGCCGTCAGATCGCCGAACCGGATGCCCACGGGGAGTTCATCGGTGTGGCGCGATTTTCTGCGACGGGGGCAAACCAGTTGATCGCGCACTATCACCGCTGCCGGGAAGAGTTCTCTGGCAGTCCATGGGGCGCCGCGGCGGTGTTCGAAAAAGCTTACCTGATTCAGCTCCTCGACGAGATGCTGGTCCGGGGAGTTCTCATGGAGCACGTCGATACTACGGGCGGATATATTGAGATCGATACGCAGCAGGACTTTGAGTACGCGCGGGAGCATTGGCGCGACAACCACCTCAAAAGGTAAGTCATGAGCCAGCTGCCACTATTCCCGGCTTCGATTATCGGTTCGATGCCCCGTCCCGCCGCGGTTCGGGCGCTGGTGGGGGAGAACCGCGATCGGTCGGACCCCGATTACCGATCTCGTATGGAGGCGGCCGTTCGCGACGTTGTGGCGATGCAGGAACAGGCTGGCTTGGATGTCCTCTCGGACGGGGAGTGGTGGCGCAAATCGTACATCGGCGTCGTCGCGGAGCTGGCACACGGATTTGAGTTGAGTCACAACCCGGTCGACGGGCGGCCGTGGACGATCGTGGTCGACCGCCTCAGTCCTCGGCAGCCTGGATTTATTGCCAGCGAGGTCGCGTTCTTGAAAACCGTCACGCAGCGCGCGATCAAGGCTACGCTGCCCGCTCCAGCATTGCTCGGAGAGCGAATGTGGGATCCCGAAAAATCGTCGGCCGCCTATCCCACACGCGAGGACTTTATCCGTGCCTGCGTACCGATTCTACGCCACGAAGTCGAGTTGCTCGCTCAGTCGGGGGCCGCGATCATCCAGATCGATGACCCCCATCTATGCCTGTTCGTCGATGATCACGTTCGCGCCGGCTACGAGAATCCAGACCAGGCCGCGGATTTTTCGGTCGATATGAACAACCAGCTGATCGACGGGGTCGAGGGTGTCACGATGGCCGTGCACCTCTGTCGCCGGGCCGGCGCACGGGTGCGGGGGGAAGCGGATCACACCGGGGGCTTCGAGAAGATCATGCCCCAGTTGGGGCGCCTGTCGGCGGGACACGTCACCCTGGAGTTCACAGCGCCGGGTGCCGGCGACTACTCCGTACTCAGCCGATTGTCGGAGGAGGTCCAGGTCGGTCTGGGGTGTGTCAGTTGTCAGCCGGGAGAGGTCGATTCGGTCGAAGTGATTGTGGACCGGGTGGAAGCAGCGCTTGAGTATTTGGAGCCGGAGCGGATAACACTGAATCCAGATTGCGGATTTGCTCCGGGTTCCGCGGCGGATGTGAGTATCGAGGAGGTCCGCCAGAAGCTCACAAACGAAACGGCGGCAGCCCACACNCTGCGAGAGAAATACACCTAGCGCGCTGTGCGGCGGTGGGTCCAAACGGGTGTTCGACCGCATTCGCTTCGCGGACTTCAGTCGGGTGCTTGGAAACGCGCTCGGGCGCCGCCGAGTCCCGCGATTTCCACATCGACCGTGTCCCCCTCGGCGACCCACTTGGTCTGCACGACGCTGCCCAGCAAAACGATCCAGTCGGCCGGCAGGTCGTGTCCGCGCCGCGCCGCCTCGTTCGCCAGCCAAACCAGTGCTTCCAGCGGATGACCGCGAATGATGTCGCGTCCCAATCCCCTACCGACTTCCCTACCGTTGATGGTCATCACCCCTTCGATTTGCGGCAGATCGAGCCTCCGCCAGTCGCTGATCGCTTCACCGAGCACCGCGCCGGCGCCGAAGAAATCATCGGCGACCCAGGTCCGCCCATCGGGGATGCGACGGGTGAAATCCACATAGCGATCGTCGACAATTTCAATCGCAGCGAAGAGCGCAGCCACGGCGTGGGAGACACTGGTCCGCGTATGGGGTGCGTCGTCCGCGCAAAGAGCGGTTCCGAGCCGCACCGCGATCTCACACTCGACTCCCACGTGAACAAACGAATCAAAATCGAACAGGCCATCTCGCTGTCGGACCGTGCTGTCGAAGATTCCCCCCGCACAGGGATGCTCGATGCCCAGAAACTCTTGCATCACCGGGGTGGTGCAACCGATCTTGGTACCCACGAGCTGGCCGTGGCCGGCCTGTGTCAGCTGTCGATGCAGGACCTCCTGGATCGCCATTGCGTGATCGATATGCCTCGGTTGCAGGTGATCGGGCAGTAGGCCAATCGGAGTTGGGGGCTGTGAACGCCCGCGGCGCAAAAGACGCGCAGCAGTGTCGAGGTCGGCAATCGGCAGCGACATGATGGGAGCCCTCAAACCGTGGGGAACGTTGTTTCGAGTCGTTCCCGCTCGCCGATTGTTGGAGGCGGCGCGCGCCGCGTCAATCGTGCGGAGCCGCGGCGGTGGTTTGTACGATCACACCAGCGCNCCGAACAGCCGGAGCGAGTTCACCGACCAACCACCCGCAGCGGCGCGATTTGCGCCACCGTATGGCCGTCGGTAACACAGACCCATTGTCTGATATACTGGGGATCGCCGACGCGTTCCGATCGGGCTACCGGCGCCACGGAATGCCTCGACGCAAATCGCTGGCCGGCGCACAGACGTTGGTCGACTGACACCTGGAAATCGGGGACTTGGCCGTGAAACGCACCCTTCCGCGATTCGTTCGAGCTCGTGTTTTCTTGCCCCTGGTTACGCTGCTCGGTGCAGTGGTGGCTGTCGGCCAGGAACCCCCGTCCTTCGACACGCTCGCCGTCGAGTACCAGCGCGACGCGCTGCCACTGCTGAAACAGTTTTGTCTGGAGTGTCACTCGGGTGATGAACCGCAAGGGGATTTGGACCTGAAACGATTTGCGACACTCCGGGAGGTGCGGCGCGGGACCGGGGTCTGGATCAAGGTGGTCGAGCTGCTGGCCAATGGTGAGATGCCTCCCGAAGATGCACCACAGCCATCGCAGCAGCAACGGAAGGGACTGCGCACGTGGGCCGAACGGTATCTGCAGGCGGAGGCTTTGGCGAGCGCGGGCGATCCAGGTCCCGTCGTGTTGCGACGACTCAATAACGCCGAATACACCCACACGATCCGTGATTTGACGGGCGTCCAACTGACACCGGCCCGTGAGTTTCCGAGCGAAGGAGCTGCCGGAGAGGGTTTTACGAACACGGGCAACGCACTGGTGATGTCGCCGGGACTACTGAGAAAATATCTCGACGCGGGCAAGGGGATCGCTGCGCACGCGGTGTTGCTGCCGGATGGATTTCGGTTCTCGCCCAGCACGACGCCGCGCGACTGGACGGATGAAAGTCTCGCGGAGATTCGCGCGTTCTACGGCGACTTCAGTGTCGTCGAGAGGCTCGCAGACCACTACGGCCATGGCATGTCTCACCTGGGGAACGCCGGACGCTTGCCGCTGGACCGGTACTTTTCCGCCACGCTGGCCGAACGCGATCCGCTCACGGCGGGTGACAAAACGATCGAAGCNGTTGCGGCGGAACGTGGTCTGAATGCCAAGTACCTGGGCATCCTTTGGTCGATGCTGACCGGTGACGACCGATCGCTAATGGTGGATGACCTGCGTTCGCGTTGGCGCAGCGCGAAGCCAGACTCTGCCGCGGCGCTGACTCGCCATGTGCTCGACTGGCAGAAAGGACTGTGGACGTTCAACCCGGTCGGGCTATTGGGGCGAAAGGGGAGCCGAGCGAGATGGATGGAGGCTGTCAGTCCGGTGCTGGCACAACATGAATTGCGTTTCCAGATTCCGGCGCCCCAGAAGGGCGAAGAAGCAAAGGAGTTCGTCGTCTCGCTCGTCGCGGGGGACGCAGGGGACGGGAATGAGCATGACTTTGTCGTGTGGAAGCAACCGCGGCTGGTCGCTGAAGGGAAACCAGACGCCTTATTGCGCGACTGGGTGACTGCCGGTGGCAAATCAATCGACGCGACCTCGGTTTGTGTTCGCGCCCCGTCGGTTATCACGATCCGCGTACCCGCCGATCTGGCCGGTCGCGAGCTTGTGACCACCGCCTCGCTCGAACCAGAGACGGGCGGCGAAGGGAGTGCGCAGACGGATGTGGTGGCAGGTACGCCCGCCGCTACGTCCGGGCTGTTGCCCAGCGAGGTCATCGTCAAGTTTGAACACGTCAACATCGGGGCCGACAAACGAACNGTNTCCTANCGGCGTCCGATTCTTGTCACCGAAAAGAGCAAAGCTCGGAAACGTTTCGAAGCGACGATGGGTGATTTCCGTAACGTGTTTCCCGCGTCGATCTGCTACACGCAGATCGTGCCGGTCGACGAACTGCTCACTCTCACGTTGCTGTACCGCGAGGACGATCATCTGTCGCGGCTGATGCTCAACGACGATCAGACGGCTCAGCTCGACAGGCTTTGGGACGAGTTGCGCTACGTGAGCCGNGAGCCGNTCNGGCTGGTNGACGTNTTGGACTCGCTNNTGGAAACGACNANCGNTCANCCGCAGNCCGGGATTTTCGACGANGCGGTCAAGTCATTCAACGAACGGGCCGACTTGTTTCGAAAGAAGCTCGTCGCGAGCGAACCGCAGCATGTCGATGCGCTGGTCGATTTCACNGCGCGGGTTTGGCGTCGCCCGATCTCGGAAACCGAGGAGGGCGAACTGCGGAACCTCTATGCGCGGCTCCGCGAACTGTCACTGTCGCACCCACAGGCATTTCGTTTGTCGCTCGCGCGCGTTTTCGTTGCGTCTCCATTCTTGTATCGGCTCGAAGAGCCGCCCGACGGGACGGAGGCAGCGCCCGTGACCGATGGTGAACTGGCGAGTCGGCTAAGTTACTTCCTCTGGTCGTCGATGCCAGACGCAGAACTTCGAACCGTGGCTGCCGGCGGCACGCTGCACGAACCGGCCGTGTTCACGCGACAAACACGACGCATGCTCAAGGACGGCCGCGTGCGACGGCTGGCCACCGAATTCGCTTGCCAGTGGCTGCACATTCACGATTTCGATCCGCTCGAACAAAAAAGCGAGAAGCAGTTCCCGGAATTCGCAGAACTGCGCAGCAACATGTACGAGGAATCTGTCCTGTTCTTGACCGACCTGTTCCAGCGCGACGGTTCGTTGTTGAGTCTCCTGAATGCGGACCACACGTTTGCGAACGAGCGATTGGCAAAGTTCTATGGCGTTCCGGGGGTTGACGGCGACGCGTGGCGACGTGTGGATGGCATCCAGCAACACGGTCGTGGCGGTATCCTGGGTCTGGCGACAACGTTGGCGAAGCAATCCGGCGCATCGCGTACGAGTCCGATCCTGCGAGGCAATTGGATCAGCGAAGTGCTGCTGGGCGAGAAGCTGCCCAAGCCGCCGAAGAACGTGCCGCAGCTCGCCGACGCCGTCCCCGTAGGCCTGACCGAACGGCAGTTGATCGAGCGGCACAGCAGCGACGCGGCGTGCGCCAAATGCCACGCCCGCATCGATCCGTTCGGATTCGCGCTGGAGCATTTTGACGCCATCGGTCGCCGCCGCGAACAGGACGCGGCCGGCCAGGCGATCGATGCCCGCACGACGTTACCCGACGGGACCGAGATCGACGGACTGGGCGGTTTGCGGGGCTATCTTTTGGAGCAGCGCCGCGAGGCCTTTTTGCGCCAGTTTTGCCGCAAACTGTTGGGATACGCGATCGGCCGAGAATTACAACTCTCCGATCGCCCGCTGGTGGATTCAATGCTAGCTCGCCTGGCCGAAAACGGCTTCCGTTTTTCGGTAGCGGTGGAGACAATTGTGTCGAGTCAACAGTTTCGGATGATCAGAGGGAAATCGTTTAACCCCTAGCAACGGCCAGGCGGCGAACGGGTACAATAGACATCGCCTGTGGATCGAACGAAGCGAACGGAGAATTCCAATGAAACAGCACCTGTCCCGTCGAACGTTGCTCCGCGGCGTGGGGGTAACGATGGCTTTGCCGTGGATGGAATCGCGTTCGGTGTGGGGGGATGAATTTCCCCCCCAACCGTCGGATGCGGCGACCCGGGCGCCCGTTCGTGTGGCGGTGCTGTTTTCGGGAAGCGGATTTCACGCGGGCCATTGGTGGGCGAAGGGCGCGGGGAAGGAGATGGAACTCGGTCCGGTGCTCGAGCCGCTGACCGACTTCCGCGAAAAGCTGCTGTTCGTCGGCGGGCTGTACAACGAGCAAGCGCTCAAAGGCAACATCCACAGTTCGCAAACCGGCAACATGTTGTCCGGTGCGTCGCTTGCCGATGGCGGTGAGATTCGCAGCGGGACCAGCTTTGACCAGGTCGTCGCCCAGCGCTACGGCCGGTCGACAAAGGTGCCGAGTCTGGTGCTCGGTTGCGAGCGGTCGAATCCCGGGATTCACAAGAATTACTCGATGCTCTACAGCTCGCACATTTCCTGGAGCTCTCCCACAGCTCCGACGCCCCTGGAGCTCTATCCGGCGCTCGCGTTCGACCGGTTGTTCAAGGATCAGACCGAGCGTGGCGAGCAAAGCGTACTCGACGCGGTGTTGGGCGAAGCGACGCGTTTCCGCAAGAAAGTCAGCCAGCGCGATCAACAAAAGCTCGACGAGTATCTTAACTCGGTGCGTGAGGTCGAGCGACGTATCGAACAAGCGGGTCAGCAGGGCGAGTTGCAAGGTTGGCGTCCGACGCTCGACAAGCCCAACATTCCGCGGCCCCCGGACGGTATTCCGCAGAACCTCGCCGACCACGCGCAATTGATGTGCGACATTCTGGTGTTGGCATTTCAAACCGACACGACCCGCGTCTCGACGTTGAAGCTCAACAACGACCACAGCTACCTGCAATTCCCACACCTGGGCGTTGAAGTGGGACACCACGAGCTGTCGCACTCCGATCGCGGTGTCCAGTCGCCCGATTGGCTGAAAGTGAACCACTTTTGCTTGGAACAACTCGCGTATATCGCCGGCAAACTGGACGCGATCCAAGAGGGTGAACGGACGGCGCTCGACAACTCGATGCTGATGATGTGTTCCAGCATGATGTCCGGCATTCACGACGCCACCAAGCTGCCCGTTGTGCTCCTCGGGGGTGGCGGTGGGAAACTCGAAACGGGTCGAGTACTCGAGTACGGCGGTAAGCCAAACCGCAAGATGTGCAGCCTGTTCCTCTCGATGATGGACAAATGTGGTGTCCACCTGAAGGAGTTCGGTGACTCGACCGAGCGTTTGGCCGAAATCTAAAACGCGATGTCGCCGCCTTGAATCGGCTGCGGCGGATTCTGGTGACTCGAGGCGCACCCACTCGGCTTTCAAGCTGCGCGTTAAGAAAGATCCTCTGATGGCGATTTCCATCAAGTCTGCAGTCTGTTGCTCACTGCTTGTGTTGGTGTCGTTGGTCGGCGCGGTCGGGGGACAAGACCATGTCACGGGTGCCGTCGACGGCGCCTTCGGCGGGGATCGTCTGATCTGGTTCGGTAACGCGGGCCGCGGCCGACCGGAGTCCTTTACCGCAGTTGCGATCACGGGCCGAGCGGGACTCGGCGCGGCGCCGCAGCAGGCGATTGAAATTCCGTACGAAGGACACATCGGCGGCCTCCATGCCTGGTGGCGGGCGGCCTTCGATTCCGACAACCTGTACGTTTTCGTCCGCGCCGAGATGCCGGGTGCGAAGTTTCGGCAGCCCCGTGGCGGCGACGAGTACGGAGGCGACCTGTTCGAGCTGTTTATCGATCCCACGGGATCGGGAAAACACAAGTATCAGTTTTGCGCAAATCCGCTCGGGCTGCGCTACGACAGTTACCAGAATCAGAAAACATGGGATACCGACTGGACCGCAACGGGCGCCGTCGATGCCCGCGGTTGGGAGGTGCGGTACACGATTCCCTGGCAGGTGTTTGGAACATCGTTCGCATCGGGAACCCGCCAGATCGGTATCAACGTCTGCCTGTTTGCGTCCGGCCAACACGTCAGCTGGACGGGCCGTTGGGGCGATCCGGGGAGTTACGGTCGGCTGGCGCTGGGTGAGCGACTCCGGCCCGCCAAGCCCTCCGTCGGCTTGCGCCTCCGACTCGACCGCAAAGTGTACGATGCGTTGGATCTGACGGCTCAGGTGATTGTGAGTACCGCCGGTGAGCTTCCCGATCAAAGTCGCTTCAAGCTATCGATCTGGAAGGGCGGAAAGCGGGTCTTCCGCCGTCAGGTTCCGGTGGCGCCCACCGCGGCGGTTTGGGCATCGGTGGTCGACCTGCGCGAGCTGGACCCTGGCGATTATGAGTTCCGTGTGGAATTGACCCGGGACAACGAGGTGTTGACCGACGCCGTGGCGCGGTTCTCAAAAGTGCCGCTGGTCGCCGGCGCGGCGCAGCCGTCGGAGACGGGGAGTGTCCCGATCCACGTTCAACCCAATGCGATCGCCGCCGCGCCACAAAATCGGATTCTCACCACCGGGGTACCCTTACCGCGCGGCGTGGCGCTGACGGCCGAACACTTCAAGCTCGTCGATCCACACGGCGAGCGGGAGATCCCGCTGCAACTGCGAGTCACCGCGCGCTGGTCACCGCGTGGCTACGTCAAATGGTTATTGCTCGATTTTCCCGGCCAGGTCGATGCCGAACGGGTAACGACCTACACCCTACAGTACGGACCGCGCATCAAACGGATGCCCGTGGCCAATCCGTTGAAAGTCGAGCAGGACGATGATCGGATCGCGGTGGACACCGGACCGCTGCAGTTTTCCGTCAGCAAGCGGGGATTTTCCTTTCTCGATTCGGCGGTTCTCAACGGCCAGCGCCTGATCGACAGCAGTCGCATCACGCTGACCGACGAACACGGTACGGTCTACGAAGCGGGCGGCGACGACGAGTCGTTGGTGACGATCGAAGAATCAGGTCCGCTGCGCGCGGTGATCGCGGCCCAGGGATGGTTTGTCGCGGATGGCGTGCGGACCGGAAAATATATTGTCCGTATCTACGCCTACCGCGGTGAGTCGGCGCTGCGCGTGTTCCATACTTTTGTCGTGACCAGGCCGACCAAGGGACTGCGATACCGCAACATCGCATTGGAGTCGCGCTTGACCAGCGCGGGCGGCGCCCTGTTCGGAATCGCGGATTCCGCCGCGGTGAGCGCGACCGAACCACATGCCTACCTGGTNCAGGAGTCTTACGATCGTCTGCGCGTCGTAGAGAACCGTGGCGCGGGAGAGCGTGAGCTGGCGACTGCACAACGCAGCGCGGGATGGATGCGCTCGGGGAACGTCAGCGTCGCGGTACGCGACTTGTGGCAGAATTTTCCGAAAGAACTGGAAGTCGACCACGATACGGTCCGCGTACACTTTTGGCCTCGCCACCAAGCTCCGCCGCNGCATCCGACCCAGACAGTGACCGCGCGCGACATCCATATGCTCTGGTTTGCACACGAAGGGGAATTGCTCGATTTCACCATTCCGAAAGACTACGCTCAGTTTTACGACAAGGACGACGCTGGCACGCACGAGTTCTACTACATCCCGACGGTCACCGAGGATCAGTCGGACGAGGCTCTAGGGATTGCCAAGACGCACGAGATGGTCTGGTTGTTCGGGGCCGATGGGCCTGACACCGGGCGCCGGATCGCTGCCTTGACGGAGGATATCGGCTGCTTGCCTGCGCCGCAGTGGATCGGCGAAAGCGGAGCCGTCGGTATGCTCCACCCCGTGGACCGAGAACAATTTCCCGACGTAGAGACAGCGCTCTCCCGTCATTTTGACTGGCTGCAACGTTCGGCCGAATACATGCATGATTACGGCATGTGGAATTTCGGAGACCGTCACAGTGGCTGGGATCCGGCGAACAAACGGGTACCGGTCAATCGTACCTGGGCAAACCATCACCACGGAAATCCGCGGACGTACTGGTTGCTCTACCTCCGCTCGGGTGATCCCAAATATCTGACGGCCGCGCGCCGTCAAGCGCTGCATCTGATGGATGTCGATATTTGCCACTACTCAACGCCTGAGTACGAGGCCAAAGGCTACCCGGTGGGTAAGATCCCCGGTGCGCTGTGCGATTATAAAGGCCTGGTGCACTGGCACTCGGGCAACCGGCTTTACGACTACAACAATCTGAGCGATTACCTGTTTTACGATTACTATCTGACGGGATATCGCAGAGGGGTCGATGTGGCCCGTGAAACCGCGGATGCGGTGGCCCGTTTTCCCCGGGGCGGAAACAGCGGTCGCGATGGCGAGGGCCCGGTCGCGAGTCTCTGTTTTCTCTACGAGGCAACTTGGGACGCGCGGCTATTGCCGCAACTAGAGACCTACGTCTCGTCGCTGCTGGAGAGTCAGACCGAGGCCGACCATGAGCTCGGTTCGGGCGCCTTTCCGGGATGGGCCGGATACGCGCCCTGGTTGCCGAGGTACATCCATTTGTCGCGCGACCCGGCGGCGGTGAGCAGTCTGGAACGCTGGTGTGACTTTACGGCTGCCAATGCCTTCTACGGGAGCGGAGGCGCGATGTGGCACGATCTGACCGAAGGCTACCGCCTGTTCGGTAAGCGTGAGTATCTGGCCAAAGGCGTGGCAGAAATGAAACTCATGATCAGTGACCAGTTTCTCCAAGCGGGTCATTTTTACGATGGATTTGTTACCCCCGCGCTCACCCTGAACGGAGGTTATTTTAGCCAACGGATGCCCGGATTTCTGGCGGCGCTCGCATCGGCCGAAGGTGCGATTCGGCCTCGCTATGGGATCAGTTACTACATGCCGAGGATGATCTGGATGTGGTTGCATCGAAAATCACATTACGCTTCTATACGGTACTACAAACGTTGGCAGGGATTGCCGATTGTCGTGGTCCGTGAAACGGCCGATCGGGCGTTTCGGTTCACCCTGAAGGGGGCCCTGAATCCAGGACAGGCCTGGGTGACGCGGGGATCCGATGGCGTCGAAGTGGCGCGAATGCCCCTCCGAGAACAGGGGACGATCCTGCGCGTTGCCGAGGATGGTTATCAGGGAGANTACGTGCTGTGGGTCGATACGGACCACGACCGGCCGTGGATCGAATTTCCCGTCAGCGATCTCGATCAGGAAGTATTTGCATGGAATTTATTGGTTTCTCGCCGCATGCAGGCGATGTTTTTNAAGACACGGTCCGATGCGCGACAGGCGATGATCAATGTCGCCTTCGGATATGACGCCGGACAGGCCATGGTGTTGCGTGCCGACGGCCGTGAAGTGGCCCGCGTGGCGGATGGCAATATGGCCAAGGCACGCTGGAATGATCTGGTGTTTCCTGTGAAACCGGAATTGCGGGGTCAGCTGCTGCACTTCATCCACGGCCGCAATCATGACGAGATTGAGTTTTATCCCGCGCAGGGAATCCTCCCCTGGTTATCGCTGACGCCGGAACGCTATTTTGAGCCGCGGGTCAAACTCGATCCGCGCGCGCCGGCGTCCCGGTAGGGGGCTCCCGCCGACGGGCTGGTCGCTCGCTCGGTTCCGATGGGGGCCCGACCGCCCTCGGAACGCGTCCCGGACGGGAACCGTCATCGTGTCGGGCCCGCTGAGGACCGCCGCGGGGACGTGATTGGACTAGCTGAGGGCCGAGTAGTCGGTGGGGTCGAGAAACTCTGATTCGACCTTGTCGACGATCGACCCATCCTCTTCGGAGGCCGCTTTTGCCGCCTGCCAGTCGGCGTCATTGCGGAAGGCCTCCCAGCTCTGATCGGCCGCTTGGCGATCGGGATAGGAGAGCAGGTAGACGAGACGTTCGCCGGCTGCCACCGGATCCTGAGGGACCCAGAAGCCGACGATCCCGATCCCGTGTCGAGCGAACAAATCACAAGTGTGGTCGCGGAAACGGGCGTGCAAAGCGTCCATTCGGCCGGGTGTTGCGTGGTAGATCCGCATTTCAAAAGTGCGTTGTGACATGCTGGAGCTCCTCGAGATGGCTGGATTTTCAGTGTGAGTCATTCTGCCGTCTCCAGAGCGGATCGTCTATCCGTCGGAAGCGTCAGATCGCGCGATCGGCGTACCCCCGGGACCATCCCGACCGACCCGCCCAACACCCTGCCTGTAGATGGCAAGACGCCTTTGCAAATCAGTCGGGTCGTGTGGACTTGAGCGTGAGGATCGCATCGGTGAGTCGGTCGATTTCCTCCTCCAGGAGGAAGAAGGGGAGACTGATCCGCAGTCCTTGGCGGGTGTGCGGGAGCGGCTTGACGATCATCTGCCAGCGGCGGCGGAGGGTGCTCGCCAGTTCCTCTCCGGTCCAGCCGTCGAGACCAAAGGAGACCAGCGCGGCGGACTGCGGCGCCGGTCGCGGCGTGAACAGGCTGGTGCCCTCGATCGCCTCCAGTTGCTGTTTCAGGTGATCGGTCAATTGCGCGGTGCGTGTGTCGATCTGCGTCAGGCCGATCTGGCGCAACCACTCGCCAGCCGCCGCCCAGGCATGGACCAGTGGCCACGACCAGGGACCGTACTGAAATCGCTCTGCGGTCTCCCGTAATACATAACGGTCCCGCTCAAAGTCCAGAGATCGCTCGCTCCGCCCCCCGGCGTACGTTACCGCGAGCCGCGCCTGGCTCGCCTGCCGGGCGTACAACAGTCCCGACGCGTAGGGAGCATACATCCATTTATAGGATAGTATTCCGGCGAAGTCACAACCCATCGCAGACAGATCGAGTTCAAACAGCCCGGCCGAATGCGCCACATCGACAAACGTCAAAACGCCTCGCTGCCGCGCAATTAGACAGATGTTTTCGATCGGCAGTCGGTACCCGAGGTCGGTGGTCACATGACTCAGCGCGACCAGCCGGGTTCGCTCCGAAAGACAATCACCCAGCGCCGNGAGTTGTTCGTCCACGTCGGCGAACAACGGCAGCTTCACGACCCGCACGCCGAACCGATCGCGCAGGTGCAGCGTCGGTAACAATAGCGCGGCTTCCTCGTCCTGGCTGATCACGATTTCATCTCCGCGTTGCCAGTCCAATCCGCGCAGCACCGTCTGGTACGCTTCGCTCACGCCGCGCATCAAGGCCAGCTCGTCCGGATCGACCGCGAAGAACCGCGCCAATCGTTCGATCGTCGTTTGCCGGCGCGCGTTTTCTTCGTCGGGATAAACGATGTGCAGCGGCCCTCGATCGAGTAATTCCCGCATCAACCTCGTGTGTTCCTCTGCGATTCGCATCGGCGTAATACTCACTCCGCCATTCTGGAACCAGGTGTAGTGGTCCAGCGCAGGGAACTCGCGACGAATCGAGTCCAGATCGAGTGCCGCCGATGAGCTATTCAAAACCGCAGTACTCCATCGCTGAAAGCGCGTAGACGCGAGCGGCCGACTCCAGCCGGCGAATCGAGACGTTCTCGATGTCGGCGTGCGCCGTTTCATTGCTGGGTCCGTAGTAAATCGTCGGGATGCCGCTGCCATGGACGTAGAGATTCGCATCGCCGACGATGCGCTTCCCGACCACTTCGGCTTCGCTCGACGTAACCCGTCGGTGCGCGTGGGCGACCGCCTCGACGAGCGGGTCGTCGGGCGGGGTCTCAAACGGCTCGCGCTGGTGTTCCATCGACACGCGCGCACGGAGTCCGCCGTCACGGGCGATCGGGTCGATCAGCGATTGTAGTTCTGCCAGTACGGTTTCGGCCTGACGGCCCGGAGCCCAGCGTCGGGTTCCGGTCAGCGTGCAGGTGGTGGGAATTCGGTTGAAGTAATCCCCCGCTTGGACGATCCCCAGGTCGATCCGCTCGGGTCCCGCCAGCGGGTGTACCAGGCCCTGATCGAGTTCGCGCTGAAGCGCATCGATACGGGACAGCGCGTCACCGAGAAATCGGAGCGGGTTGTCGCGGAAGGCCACGTATTGGGTATGTGTGCCACCGCGCTCGGATTCGAGGGTGATGGTGAACACCATCGACCCCATACTCATCACCCACAACGCGTCGGGACCCTCGACGATGACGATCCGATCACAGGTGATACGGCCCTGGTTTAGATCGTCGATCATCGCCAGCGGCCCGTCCTTTTTCGCCTCGGGTTCCTCGTGACCGACGACCGCGGTCAGCAGCAAATCGCCTCGCAACCGGACGCCCGCCCGCTGCAGGCCGCGTACCGCGCCGAGGATGGCTGCCATGCCCCCTTTCATGTCGGTTGTGCCGCGCCCGTACAACAGATCGCCGTCTCGCCGCACCGGTTGCTGGTTCTGGTTGGGGATGGTGTCGAGATGTCCGTTCAGCATCAACGTCGGACCGCCCCCCGTGCCACCCAAGCAGGCGTAGAGATTCGTCCGGCCGGGGGTGACCTCGCGTACTTGGACCTCCAATCCGAGATCGCGTAGCTGCTGTTCATACAGCCGGCAAACTTGTTGTTCCTGCAAGGTCACGCTGGGAACTTCTACCAGGCGCAGCGTCTCTTGGGCGATCCAGGGTCCGTCGATCTGGTCGATCACGTCGTCGGTCTGCATACGGTTTTACCCGGCGTGGCTGAATGGCGCATCTGGTGGACAGATGCCGGAAACGGAGTAAACAGGCAGGACGTGATGATTATCGCGAGGCGGTTGGAAGGAAGTCTGCGCATCAATCATAATAGGTGCCCAGCGACCGGCTGGCTGCGCTACTTGGCGGCGGCCAGACGGAATTGTGTTTTTCGCCGCTGCGCTGGGGCGCATGAGAGTCTGCGCGCCGTCGGCGATTGTGTTCAGGCAACCGAGATGTACGGCATCGTACTCAATTTGGTGCGCGTTCGGTGGATCCACGTGCGTCGCGATGCGCACGGCACTTTGCATGGTCAGCCCGTGACCGGTCTGACGGCACTGGCAATCGGGGTCGCCGTATTCGGTCTGCCGGCGGTCGTCTCCGCCGACAGAGACGGGTTCTTCGAGCGCAAGGTGCGCCCGTTATTGGTCCAACAGTGCGGCGATTGCCACGGAGCGAAAGCTCCCAAGAACAAGCTGAATCTCACGTCGGTTGCCGGAATTCTGAAGGGTGGAGTGTCCGGTCCAGTTGTGGTTCCGAGAAATTTGCAGCAGAGTCGTCTGATCCAGGCGGTGCGCTACANCGCAGAAATTGAAAATGCCTCCGGACGGTCGGTTGTCTGCCACCCAGATTGCGGTCCTGGAAAAGTGGATCCGAGATGGAGCTCGCGTCCCGGCTGCATCGACCGCGGATCGTATGCGCCGGACCCAGGGCATGTTCGTCGTCACGCAACAGGATCGTCAGTGGTGGTCTTTTCAGCCGGTCGGCCGGTCGGGTCTTCCGACAGTGACCCGAAGCGATCGCGTCCGCACGGCCGTCGACGCGTTCGTGCTCAATAACCTCGAATCACGCGGGATGACGTTTTCTCGGGAGGCCGATCGCCGCGTATTGATGCGGCGCGTGACGTTCGACCTGTTGGGGCTGCCACCGACCGTAGAGGAAGTGCAGGCGTTTGTCGACGACGCACGTCCCGAAGCCTACGAGCGCCTTGTTGACCGGCTGCTGGCATCACCACAGTACGGGGTGCGTTGGGGTCGGCATTGGCTGGACACCGTGCGCTATGCCGACACGAATGGCGGTGGCTTTGACTACGTGTACCCAAACGCTTGGAGGTACCGCGACTACGTCGTCGATGCGTTCAACGAAGACAGGCCTTACGATCGTTTCCTGATCGAACAACTGGCGGGTGATTTGCTGCCGATGGATGTGCAGCCGGAGCGGTATGGTGAACGCCTCGCCGCGACCGGTCTGCTCACGCTGGCGCCCAAGGGCCTCGGAATGCAAGACAAACAGCAGATGATCCTGGACGTGGTCGATGATCAGGTCGATGTGTTGGGCCGCACGCTGATGGGCCTCACCTTATCGTGTGCACGATGTCACGACCACAAATTCGATCCCATTGGAACGACAGATTACTACGCCTTGGCCGGTATCTTCCGCAGCACCGAGATGCTGATCGATTTCGACAAGAATCCGTCCTATTGGCCCGAACGCGCGCTGGAGTTGCCCTCGGTGACCGCAGCCCGCAAAACGAACCGTGATCGTCTGGCTGCGAACGCCAAGGCAGTCGCCGATGAGAAGGCGAAAGCCGATGCAACCATTCTCGCCGGCGCGCGACAGCGATTGCCCGAGTACTTGATGGCGGCTGTCGGGATTCGAGCGTCGACAGAGCATGCCGCGGCGGTCGCCCACTGGACATTCGATCGCCATGACGATCACGTGGTGAAGGCGACCAGCGGCCCGGACGGAGCCTTGGCCAATGCCGATGATGTGAACGGCCCCAAGCCGATACCGGCGGGCGGTCGTCTCGGCGGGGCACTGCGCTTTGCCGGCCGCCGCGAAGTCGTTGCCGTCGATCCCGGCAAACTGGCGTTCCTCGACTTCGGAAAGGGAGCGGATTTCAGCGTCTCGCTCTGGTTGCGGTCTGCTCCGGACTACTCGCCAACCACGGCGGATACGGTCCTGGCGGTGACGTACCCTGCTGCGATGTGGTTCATTGCGATGCGCCCCGACGGCTACAACGGGATCTACCTGAGACACTACGATGGCAAACGTGCGGTGGACATCCGCCCAGCCGTCGATCGCCTGCCATTATTGGCCGACCAGGGCTGGCACCACGTGGTGTTTACGTCCGATCGCGACGGCATGGGCCGTGTGTATCTGGATGGACAGCAGGCCGGCGAGGTTTCGATCGCCACGATCAGTCCCGCCGCCCAGTTCAATAAGGCCACCCGTTTTTCTGTAGGTGCGGAGACGAACCAGTTTCGTGGCGATCTGGACGACGTGGCGGTTTGGAGTCGACTGTTATCCGCATCCGAGGTGCAAACACTCTTCGCGCGGGCGGTCGATCCCGCCAGGAATCAGAATGTCGCGCAAGTCGAACAGGATTGGATCGCGCGGCGGCGGTCCAGTGTGGCCCAGCGCGACAAATTTTCCTATCGGCAGGCTGCTGAACAGGGGCTGGTGCCCAGTATCGTCCGCCGTTTCGTTGAGCAATTGGCGCTCGCTTCTGGAGATCCTGAGGCGCCGCTCTACGCGTTGACAGACAAGCCACCCCAAACGATTGCTCAAGTCGAGACCGTGCTGACCGAGAACAAAGATGTGCTCCAGAAGCTGCTCGACGACACCAGCGCGGGTCCCTTTGTACTGGGTTCCGATGCGAATCAGTTTTATGGATCCGTGGTGAGACAACGGCTCGCCAAACTGGCCCGGGATACCGAGTTGATTGAGCAGACGCGTGTTGAGGATCCGACGCTGGCGATGGTCGCCTACGATGGGAAGCAACCCGGTGATCTGCGAGTGCACGTAGCCGGGGACCGTCGGAACCTGGGAGTCGTGGCGCCGCGCGGGTTTCCCCAGGTATTGCGCGGTGGCTCGGATAGAACGATCGACGGTGAACAGAGTGGTCGTCTGGAACTCGCCTACTGGCTGACGGATTCCGAACACCCGCTGACGGCCCGGGTATTCGTCAATCGCCTCTGGCAATGGCATTTTGGTGAAGGCCTGGTACGCACCTCGGACAATTTTGGCCGGCTCGGAGAACGGCCCTCGCACCCCGACCTGCTCGATTGGCTGGCGCAGCGGTTGATGGAAAACGGCTGGTCCATCAAAGACCTGCACCGACAGCTGGTAGGCGCTTCGACTTACCGCCAGACATCGTCGCCGCCAAGCGACCGCGCTCTGCCCACTCCTGATTCTCGCGATTCGGGCAACCGATTGTTGTCGAGAATGAACCGCCGTCGCCTCGAAGGGGAAGCGCTGCGGGATGCGATATTAGTTGTAAGTGGACAGCTCGATGCGGGAATCGGTGGCACCGTCAACACGTGGAAACCCAAAATGTTCAGCGTGGATGACGCCAATGTTGAGATGGCCAACTACGACACCCGGCGGCGCAGCATTTACTTGCCGATCGTCCGCGGCGCCGCGGTGCACGAGATGCTGCAGCTGTTTGACTTTGGCGACCCGAACTCGATCACCACTCGTCGAGGTGTGAGCACGGTGGCCCCGCAGGCGTTATTTCTGATGAACAATCGCTGGGTTCACCAGCAGGCGGCGCAGTTTGCTGAGCGTCTGGAGGCCGACACCGAACACGACGCGGTCGGCCGCATCCGACACGCGTATCGACTCGCGTTGGCTCGTGATCCCACCGATCGAGAACTGCAAAGGGCCGTGAATTTCATCGACCCGCCCGATGCCAAACAGTGGGAGTTGTTTTGTCAGATGCTACTGTGTCTCAATGAGTTCGCTTATCTGGAATGAGGAAGGACGAGAGACAAGCTATGATCGATCGTCGCAGATGGTTGCGCAGCACAGGATGTGGAGTTGGTTCGCTGGCTCTTTCCGCGCTACTGCACTGGGATGCCGTGGGCGCCGAAGAATCGACCGGGAACCCACTGGCACCCAAGCGCCCCCACTTTCCGGCGCGGGCGCGGAACGTCATCTTCCTGTACATGCACGGCGGCGCGTCGCACATCGATTCGTTCGATTACCGCCCCGAGCTTGAGCGACGACACGGCGATCCACTTCCGGAGTCGGTCAATACCGCGCGCAATCAGTTCAATGCCAACCTGGGGACGATCCTCAAGTCACCGTGGAAGTTCCGGCAGTACGGTCAGTCCGGTGCGTGGGTCAGCGACCTGTTTCCGCATGTCGGCGGAGTGGTTGATGATCTGTGTTTCATCAAGTCGATGCACAGTAACAACAACGCGCATACACCGGCTACGCTCGAACTGCACACCGGCACGCAGACTTTGATGCGACCCAGCGTCGGCGCCTGGGTGACATATGGATTGGGTAGTGAAAACGAAAACCTGCCCGGATTTGTCACGATCTGTCCACCGTTGACGTATTCGGGACAACGGAATTTTGGCGCCGCATTTCTGCCGGCTGCATACCAGGGGACGATGATTGGCACCAATCGCATTTCCGCGAAACAGGCCCGCTTCCGCAATATCGAGAACCGGTCGGTGACGACCGTTGAGCAACGTCGCATGCTGGACCTGCTGCGGGCGGGGAATCGCGAACAGTTGCAGCGTTCTGGATCGGATGCCGAGTGGGAAGCCCGAATCGCGTCGTTCGAACTCGCGTTTCGTATGCAATCGCACGCCCCTGAGGTACTGGATATCTCGGGCGAATCCCAACAGACACTTTCGCTGTACGGGATCGATGACACTGTCACTGAGAACTACGGACGCGAATTGCTGTTGGCGCGGCGATGTGTCGAACGCGGCGTCCGTTTTGTTCACGTGGCGCACACCGGTGGACGCGGAGGTCGCTGGGACCAGCACAGTGGCCTCGTCAAAGGCCACGGCGACAATGCGCGCTCTTGCGACAAACCGATAGCGGGTTTGATCCGTGACCTGAAACAACGGGGGTTGCTGGACGAGACGCTCGTTATCTGGAGTACCGAGTTTGGCCGCACCCCGGAAGTTCAAAACAAGACCGGACGGGGGCATCATGCACAGGGTTTTACTTTCTGGCTCGCTGGCGGCGGCGTACAGGCGGGGTCGACGTATGGGTCGACCGACGCGTTCGGCTATCACGCCGTCGAGCACCCGGTCGACTTGCACGATCTGCACGCCACGGTTTTGTACCTGCTGGGTCTGGACCATACCCGGCTGACCTATCGCTATTCCGGGCGTGACTTCCGTTTAACCGATGTTGCCGGGCACGTGTTGCGGGAAATCATCGCGTAACCGCGTCGTGCTGTTTTCCAACCGGAGGTTCATGCGATAAGCTTGTACGGTGCCGTGTGGTCGAAGAGAAGGCAAGCCACGCGGGAAAGTGTCGGTTTTTCATTGGATCGTCTATGGACCGCAGAGATTTTCTTCAGGCGGGTACCACCGCATTGTTCAGCGCCGCGGCGCTGGCGCGCCGCGCTCCGGCCGAGTCCGCGCTGCGCCAGGGGCGGGGCAAAGCCCGGCACTGCATTCTGGTCTACCTGCTCGGTGGGCCGCCGCACCAGGACATGTGGGACCTCAAACCGGACGCACCGAGCGAGTTTCGTGGCCCGTTTAATGCAATTGCGACCAGTGCGCCCGGCGTCAGGATCAGTGAGCATCTACCCGGCCTGGCGCGGCAGGCACACCGGATGTCGATCGTCCGATCGCTGGGGTACAACAACAGCGATCATCCGTTCATGACGTACTACACGCTGACCGGTCGGGTATCACCGCGTCCGCTTGGCGCCAATACGATCCTGCCTCCTTCGCGGGAAGATGACCCCCACCTGGGTTGCGTGGTTTCGAAGTTCCGCCACCCCGCTCCGCACGTTCCCGGTTACGTGGCGATTCCCGAAGTCCAAGTCCGGATGACCATGATGCCGGTCGCCGGCGGCGGCCGTGCCGGATACCTGGGACCCGAGTACAACCCGTTGGCGATCAACGGCGACCCGCGTGAGGCTGGTGCGGTGGCCGCTTTGAAACTGCCGGAAGACATGACGGCCGATCGTCACGCTGACCGCGGGGAATTGCTGGCGCTGCTCGATGGATTCGGCCGCGACCTCAAGCGTGTACAGGAGTACGCGTCGGTTCGACGGCGGGCGTCCGAGTTGACCGATTCGGCCGGCGGCGACCAGCTGTTCTCTCTGGAGGCTGAAAAGCCAGCTGTTCGGGACGCCTATGGCCGCCATCGGTTTGGCCAGAGTCTGCTGCTGGCGCGACGGCTCATCGAGCGGGATGTCTCGTTCGTGGGAGTGCATTTCAACAACATGACGAAGTGCGATGGCTGGGATACGCACAAGAACAACTTCAGCTGCCTGCGCGGCGAGCTGCTGCCGATCCTCGATCAGGGTCTCAGTGCGCTGCTTGCAGATCTGGCGGATCGCGGGCTCCTCGACGAGACGCTGGTCGTTTGCATGGGTGAGTTTGGACGGACACCGCGCATCAACAAGCAAGCCGGTCGTGANCACTGGGGACAATGCGGCGCCGCCGTGTTGGCGGGTGGAGGCGTGCGCGGCGGCAACCTGGTGGGCGCGTCCAATGCAGTCGGTGCCTACCCGACGGAAACACCGGTCGGACCACCCGACATGGTCTCCACGATCTACCATGCTCTGGGCCTGAATCCACACGCGCTGGTGGTCGATGCGCGTCTGAATCGNACGCTCCAGCTCAGTGACGGCAACGTCATCCCGGGTCTGTTTTGAGTCGCAGCGGNGCATCNCTNGCGGTNGTCGGTAGTGAGTGACGGGAGGAGTCCGATACCGATCGCGTCAGCATCGTCGGGAAGGTCGGAGTCGTTGCGGGGGGATCGAATAGAGAGGGGGATTGCCCGATGGGGNTCGCGAACAGGAACTGCAGGTACGGCGTTGTGACCGTGTTCACGGCGGCGATCGCGTCGGTTTGTGTGTTCGCGGGCGGCGCAATCGCGGCGGATGCGTTTCCGCGATCCCTGTTCGGTGTGCGCCCCACGGTGCAACAGTTTCGCGACGAGATTGTCCGTGCCGACCTGGTGATCCGAGCGCGCGTGTCGGAGATCCTCTTTCATCGCGGCGGCAACCANGCAGACGAAGAGGTGATCGTCGAAGTCCTCAAAGTTTACAAAGGGAAGTTGGCGGCGAAGCGTCTCTGCGTCCGTATCGAGATTTACTGGCACCGCGTCTGGGATCAGATCGCGCCGCCAACGCTTCCGCAAGTCGATGACGAATTGATCCTGCCGATCGAGGTGATCCCAGCGCGCAGCGGGACGCCACCAGCGGGTGACCAGGACGAGCATTANATGGCNCCGTTCTACTACTCGGTCGAGAAGGATGGACGCGTCAGTTCGATTTTCGATTTCCCACCGGAGATTGCGTCTCGCGCGCAGACCCTCGAGCGTTTCGAGGCGCTGGTTGGTGAAGCGGTCGCGGCGCCNCGTTCGCCGTCTCGGCGGTACCAGCTCGGTGACATTCTGCTCGCCGATGATTTCGACGATGGCTCGTTGGCGGGATGGACCTTTCTTGAAGGCACGAAGATCCGCCAGCCGCTCAAGACGGGTGGGTTTACCTGGCGCGCCGCGGTGGGCTATTTGTGGGTCGGCCCGCAAACGGTCAAGGACCCAACGCTAAAATTCCGTGTCGCCCGCGATCCCCAGACCGGCCTGTTCCGGGGTGAGCGCAGCGGCACCCCGGTCGAATTCGGTGTCGTTGACGGGCGCTTGCGGATGCGCAGTCGGCACTTGCTGCACCATATCACTGCGGTCACGGGTGACCCCCAGTGGACCAACTACCAGATCGACGTCGATATGTGGAAGTTCACCGAGCCACCTCACCCGCACCACGCGACCGACTACAAGAAATTTGGCGCCTACGGACGCGTGGCGGTTCCCAACTTCCCGTTCACCCAGGGGGAGCATTCGTTCGTGGCGGTGGAGGTTGGCAATTTCGCGAACTACGACGTGTCGGAAAGAACATGGGGTAATTCGGCCTTCCAGATCCGCTGTAAATNCCCCGAGCCAGCTCACCTCGTGCGGGATCCGAGCCGCATCCTGGGGTACACCCAAATTCTCGACTACACCGGGTTCGACGTCGCAGAGGCGAACAAGATGCACCTGACGGCACGCTATTACGGGCGCCGCGTGGAAGGTTGGATCGACGGCGAGAAGATCCTCGACGGCGAAATCCCGGTCGATCATCCGGGCGCCGAGAAGGGCCGCGTCGCGCTGTGGACGTTCGAGACGTTCGCGGAGTTCGACAATCTCAAAGTGACCCAACTCGTGCCGGTGGCGGAATGAGGCGACGCACTTCCCGGGCCACCGGTCCGCAGCCCTGAATGGGCCCTATTTCGGATCGACCCCGCCTGGCGGTTGTCCCCGCGCGGGGTGTTGATTGAAGAACGCGAAGATGTCGGGCATCTTCTCGAAGGCGATACTGGTGTGGTCNCCACCGGCAACTTCGATGTAACTGTGTTCCATCCCCAGTTCCTTCATTTTGGCAACCCAGCGCCGCGCGCCCCGGACCGGAACCAGTGGGTCCTGGTCACCTTGCACGACGATCACGGGGATGTGTTTGATCTTCTCTAAGTTGGACGTGTTGCCACGAATCGCCGGTGCGATCGGAGCCAACGCCGCCCAGATGTCAGGGTGTTTGATCCCCAAATGCCATGTTCCACCGCCGCCCATCGAATGCCCCATCAGATAAATGCGGTTGTCGGCAATGTTGAACTCCTTGCGCGCCAGCGCCAGGACATTCATGACGTCCTGCTCGCTCAACTCGCCCAGGTTGTTGGGTCTGCTTCGGGACGACGATTGACCTCGACTTCCATACCAACCGCGTTCGTTATATCCCATCGGCGCGACGACAATGTATCNGTGCTCCTCGGCCAGGTCGGTGAGGCCGCGATAGTGCATGATCTGCTGTGGATTACTACCCAATCCGTGCAGCGCGACGATCAGCGGGTATTCTTGGGTGGCGCTGTAGCTGGCGGGGACGAACAGGGCGTACTCCATCTCTTTGCCAGCTTCTTTGAACTCGTAGGACCGTTTCTGGATTCGTCGCTGTGTCGCGGTTCGAGCGGCGCGCGGTCGGGCCGTACGCCGCCGGGTGGACGCGGTCGCTGTCAACTTGAATTCCGTACCTTTGAGTGCTGCGTAGGCCGCCTGTTGATCCTTGCTCAGAACCGCGAGCCGCTGCTTATCGGCCTCACGACTGAGCTGGCTCATGCGCTCGCGCAAATCGGAGGCGCGCAGCGTCCCATCGCGCAGCTCTCGAAACGCGCTCGCCAGCCCGCGGCGCCTGATACCGCCGGTTTCGGTGATTTGCGTTCGCTGCGCTTCGGTCAACTCCAACTGTCTGGCCAGGTCGTCGTCCGCAAGCGCCGACACACCGCGCACCCAGAGGGTCACTTGCCCGAGACGTGTTCGCTGTGCGTCGTCCAACAGCGCATCGATTTGTGCCTGCGCGGCGGCCCGCAAGCCGGCCGTCTCCTCCGCCACTTTCGCTTGTTTTGTGCGCCGTTCTTCCCGAGATAACCCGCGTTCCCGCGCGGCCCGCGAACGAGCGCGCACGTTGCTGTTCAGTTGATTGGTAATTTCCTGGATTTGGTTTTTCTGTTCCGCATTGAGTTTCAGTTCGCTTTGAACCTGGTCGCGAGCCAGGAGTTGGGTGGTAGTGGGTTGCCGGTTCAATAAACCCGACAGGCGCTGGGCTGAGACGTGGTTGCCGACAGCCATTGCCAGCGTCACCGCCGCGAACGTGACCGTGGACAGACGTAGCGATCGAACCATGGTGCCCTCCTGAGAATTCGTGGTGGACTTGCAAACAGGGTATTGATCGAATTTCCAGGTTACCGTGTTATGCGCGACATTCCAGAGGCGCGGCAGTTGTTTTGCCAACAATGCTCGCGCCACGATCCGCGCAGCGTGGACCTGCCGAGCGACCGCGAGCATGGGTGATTATTGTGGGAGCAGGTCGTTGCGGATCGAGTTGACCGCGCAACCTGTCGTGATTCTGTTTGTCGGCGGCCATCGCACCCGGATGTCGCTAGGCCCCAGCGCAGCGAGTGCGGTGCCGCCCACCGGCTACGGCAATCGCCAGCGCACGACTTCGGTGGCCGTTGTTTCCGGCGGTTGGAGCAAGAATGCGGTCAGTGCGTAGGCGGTAAGCAAACTCCGGTCCTTGAGCTGCAAAGTGACCGGCCAGCCGACGTACAGATCAGCCGAGGCGGCCAAGCGGATCGGATGATCGCGATCCCATGTTTTGCCACCGTCTTTGCTGAGGATGGCGTAGGCGCCGTAGGGGAGGTGATAGTTCGAGTACGTCGCCAGGATCCAGCCACTTTCGAGTTCCGCGAGGTGGACGTGGACCTCCGCCGTGTTGACGATCACGCGCGGCTTGGACCAGTGCGCGCCGTCGTCGGAGGACTCGGTGATGACCGTATCTTCAAATCCCTCACCCTTGGTATTGGGGACTTGTCGACGGAGTGCGGCCAGTAGCCGACCGTCCTTCAGTTGAATCGCTGAGACTTCGCCGAAGGCGGCGTAGTTCCAATCGACGGATCCCTCCGAGAACCGCCACATTTTGCCGTCCTGCGAGCGACACAGTTGGAGATTGGGACTGCCGTCACCACGTCCGCTCCAATCCGACTTTAGCGCGCGGGCGAACAACAGCGAACCGTCCTGTCGAACGATCATGTTGCGCGGGTAGTCGGCTCCGGGAAGATAATACCGTTCCCACGTACGCCCGCCGTCCGAACTGCGAGCCATGTTGATCGACTTCTCGACTTCGGAACCGGGTCCGAAGTACCCCCTTTGTGCCGACAGTACCAGCGTGCCGTTGGGCATCGCCGTGAGACTCGGCTCTTTGCCGAACAACGGTGTCTTGTTGATCTCTTTCCAGGTGAGTCCCAGATCGGCCGACTCGAAGACGTGGATCAGAAATCGTTTCTTGGTCGGTTCGGGATCGTTGTTATTGCGGCAGGTTGCCAGCACCAGTTTTCCGTTGGGCAACTGTGTGATTCCCGCTTTGTAGTTTCCGCGCGTTCCGATGCGTACTCGAATGGCGCGCTGGCGACGTTCGAAGACGATCTGTTGGCGGTCCTGGCCGGTGTAGCCGGTGATTCCCGACGGGTATTTGCTGTACTCGTAGCCTTTGAGCAACTCGGCGTTGCGTTGTTGATCCGGCTTGGTCTGTCCAACCGGTTGCGTCTCCTGGGAGGATACCGGCCCACCGGCCAGCGCGAACGCGCAGACGGTGACGGTGATCGCGGTGGGAGAGATGCTGCTGCGACGGTGGGTCATGGGAATGCTCCTTTGAGAACCGATCGACGAGTGATCCTGTGTTGTGATCGTGGGGGCTGTGGCAACGATAACCATTTGTGCTCCGTGTGGCCCGGCTTATTGGGATGTCGTGAGTTCCACACGCACCAGGCGGTTGCCGCCGCTCTGGAGATTAAGGAATGAGCCTTCCTGATAACAGACGCGAAATCGATCGGGCCCGAGCGCTTGCAAGCCACTGTAGCCGCTCGTCTCACCCCGATAAATCACCAGCGGCGGTGTCCAGTGGCGGCCACCACCGTCCCAACTCGCGATCACGCTCATCCGCCGCCGTTGGCTACCATAACTGCAGACCAGAATCCCGTTTTCGAGCAACAGCAGCTGTGGGCAGATGGCCGGCCCGGCAGCTTCCAGCTTTCGCGGCTCGTGCCAGGTGCGTCCACCGTCCTGCGAGCGGACCAGCAGCATGGGGTTGCAGCGGATTACGGCTACCAGATCCCCCCGCGGTAGCAGGACCACGGCCGGTTCGCGTGGCTCACCCACATCGTCGTACACTTCCGGGCCGCAGATCGACGAAAGAAAACGAAAGCTGCGGCCGCCGTCGGTCGATTCGACGACCCCGATCCGCGTGTCGCGCCCCTCGCGGGTGATGATACTCCAAAGTAGCCGACCGTCGGGCATCGAGATCGCGCTGCCCCAGAAAGTGATCAGCGCTGAATCCAGAGAAAAGGGGAGGTTCGAGACCGGGACGTGACTTCGCTTCCAGGTTGCGCCCGCGTTCGACGATCGGAGCAGGATCTGGGTTCCGCTGAGTGTTCCATCGGGCCGCTGCGACGCGTCTACGGACTGGTGTAATCCGGTCATTTTGCAGCGGTAGCTGATCAGACTGTGGTCGGCCAGTCGGGTGACAAAGAACTGGTACATCCAGGGTTCGGCCTTCATCCCCAGCCACGGCAGCCACGTCTTGCCCCGGTCTCGCGATTGTACGCAGCGTACGCGGTTGCCCGCCGACTGGAAACGGGCTTCGTGGTGCGGCCCCTCGCGGTAGGTCAGATACCAGATGCCGTTGGTCGACTCGTACAGCCAGGGGTAGTGCAACTGCTCATCCGGAATTCCATACGTGCCTGGGTTCGAGATCAAGATGTCGCGCGCGACCAACCGCAGCCGCCCTTGTGCGGTTTCAAGTACCGTACCGAGTGCGGCCGCTTCGTAGGAGGGCGGGTCTGGGGCAGCACCTGCGGCGCGGAGCAAGAACGGCAGCAGCAACATCGTTCGGGCCAGATTCGTCACATCAATCTCCCCCAATCCCGGGAACCGGATGGTCGCTCGTCCGGCGGTGAGCGCACGGATCACCCGCGCGGCGGCGCTGATCTGTGAGCGTAACGGATTGAGACCGCGGGGTGAAACGTTTTTGCGTGAATTGGCCGTGCTGTGGCACCGCGTTCTTTAGTCGGTGTTGGGTCAGTTCTCGGGCCGGTTTCACTCGTCCGCCTCGGCCAGCAACTTGTAGGTGGGTTGCCGGACCAGCAGCGTGTACTTATTGCGCAGCGCCTTGGCGTCATGAAACGCCTGGCGCGCCAATGTGGCGGCACGGTCTGTCCGTGGCGTCGCGTTGCGGGTTCGCACGACGGTTAGCACCGCGTGCGCGAATCGGGCCAGATCGACCCGTTGAAGCAGCCTGGGGGAGGATGCGACTTGCCCCGCGGCGCGCTGAAGATGGTCCCGTCCCCGCTCGATTTCTGCAGGACTGAATTCGAACCGCCGGTTGGGGTGGTACCCGTCCGGCCGGGGACCTTCGCGATCTAGCAGCGCGTTGTCCATCGACAGATAAAACGCCTCCATGTGGCTGGCGGCCGGTCCGTAGAAGGCCCGGCACAGCTCGCCGATCAACGCGCGATAGTCCGTACGAATGTCCCACAGCGTCCGGGCGTAGATGCCCCACCACATCGGGTCGGCCTGCACCGTTGTGTGCGTTTCTCCCATCGCGCCGACACACCCGTATCGTTGTTTCAGATGGCGGAGCAGGTCGTTGGTGTTGTAGTACCAGTGGATGGCCGCGTCGGGGTGCTCCCAGTCGGTATAGGGATAGTAGGTCAGGTTGCGCGTCCCACAGTGGGCCCAGGCGTCGAGCCACTGGCGTTCTTTTCTTGCCAGAGGGTCGCGGGGGTCCATCAGGCTGACGTTCATCTCGCGACCGCTGAGATAGGTGAACTTGACCGAGACGTTGGGGTGCACCTGCTCTCGGGTCGGTGGCACCCGGCTCGCGTAATTGTAGAACTCGAGCAACTTGTCCGGGTGGACACGGGCGACCCGTTCGGCGACGTGGTTGACGTAATTCAGGTAGCGGTCGGCCAGCGGCGGCAACACGAGGTTTGGGAACCGGGGATGATCGGAGAAGTCCTGATTCCACGCGTGGCCGGGGGGGTCCAGTGCGCGGCAGTTGGCGCACTCGCAGTTGTAGTTCGGCCCATCCATGGGATTCATCGGAAACATCTGCGACCGAGGGTTGGCCCGGAAGTACGCCAGGATCTGCTGGACCGTGTGATCACGCAGTTGCTGGTTTGAGACACAGAGCTGATTGGGAAGCCGGATACTCACATCGCTGCGCGGCATCCGTCGCCCGCGTACCAGCGGGTACCACTCGGGGTGCTGGTCAAAGTACTTCTGGTAGGGCGCCACCAGAGCGTTCCAACTGTGTCCTGAATTCTGGATCCATCCGTGACCGCGGTCGGCACCCCAGTCGAGCGTGGCGCCTCCAGACCAGACGGCGTTGAAGCGATTCCGCAGCGCCCAGTCGCGATAGTCGTCGGTGTTGATGTAAATCCAGCCACCCTGCGGGAAGAACTGCTGAAAACCGGTAAAAAACGAACGCACCAGATGAAAGTCGGGCGACACGACGCGACTGACGGTCGGTGCCAGCGCCATTCGACGTGGAATCACCTCGCCGAGTTCCCCCGGCATTACCCAGTAGCAACCTTGTTGGCTGAGGAATGTATAGACGGCGTAGAGCGTGCTCAGGCCGCGGTTGCCGACCAGGGACGTGACCGTCGCACCTCGGTGTAGCAGGTAGGCGTCCGGCGGCAGATCGTCGAGTCGTCGGCGTACTTCCGACGGTGCGGCAGTGCCGATGGCGATGAGGTGGCCCGTCGCCGTCCGATCCCGTCCCTCCAGTCCGGGAATCCGCCCGGTCATCCGGAACACGTAGCGCTGTAGCTCAAAGGCGGCAAAACGCTCCGCGGGACTCGGCGTCTGGGGCAACAGCAGCCCACCCAGAACGGTACCGCCCTCGAGGGGGACCGGGGTACTGTTCAGACGAATCGCATCCAGGCGGACGCGGCGAAACTTGATGACCGCCGCCGCGCCGGTCTGGAAACGCAGATGGATACGCGTCGGACCGGCGACGCGGGGGATCACCAGTTCCAGCGGCTGCCAGGCGGACGCGACGTCGATCGGCTCGCTTTGCCGGGAGATCGAGCCCGAGACTTCCAGCAGCGATTTTCCACCCTGTCCACCGCAGACTTCGGCCCGCAGCCGCCACGATCCCGAGAGCAAGTCGACGTCCTGAAAGAGGTAACCCTGGGAAGCCGTCTGGCATCGAATCACCGCCAACGATGCTCCCTGGTGCGGTTGGCGCGGGACCGGGTCGATGGCCAGAACGGCGTCCCCCGCTTCGCGTCCGAGCGACCAGCGGGCCGGTCGCGAGTAACCCTGGTAACCGGAGAAGTCACCGTTCTGAACCGGGTAGTGTGGGAAGTGTTCCGCCGTCCCGGAATCCGTAGCAGACGCGGATGTATCACTTGCGACCGCCCATGAAGTGCAGCACCACAGACTCGACAAGAGCAGGACGCGCAGGGTACGGTTTTTGTTGCCCAACAGCGCAAACCGGTCAGGGGGGCGTTTTGCCCCAGATATCTCGATCACCATGGTGTCCGTCTGTGAGTCGTGGCGATGCACTGGATGCTGTGCTGGCGACCGTTTCAATCGACCAGCCAGCCGGCACCTCTAGCGAACCGTGAAAACCAAAACAGGGCGATTGCGACGACGGTGACCGCTCCCGGAATTACCAGGTCGGCAGGACCCATTACTTGCAGTCCGCCGGCAATGACATAGCTATACCCCATTTGGATGAGCACCGCTGCCAGACTGACCGCCAGCGACGCGACCGACCACCCCTTGCGCAGGATCAGGCCCATGCTGCCAGCGACCCCGCTTGCCACGGCCACAGCGAAGACGAAGTAGATCCAGCCTGGAATCGACCGGTACCACTGTTGCACCGCCTCGGTCGCCGATTCCAACATGGTCTCCTGGGCGAAGACCTGCAGCCCAAAGCTGGCGCATCCCAGCAGGTTCCACAGCAGCGACGCGATCGCCACCACCTGGTACCAGCGGGGAACCGTCGCCGTGGTTTTGGAGTCACTCGTCATCCGGGCTCCTCGTCGCGTGAATGGAGTGCCCCGAATCTTATCAGTCCCAGGGGGAAGGGGCCAAACGCGTGAAACCGCGTTGCCGCGCGTTTTCGACGTTTTGTTTCCATCGTTCGTAATGCTCCCGAAGAAAGCGACAATACGATTCATGGACCGAGGTTGCCGATCACCCGAATGCGGTCGCAGATCGGAAGCGAGCCACCGCGCCGCGACGCCCCGGCCGTCGATGGCAGTCAGGATTGATCGGGTCGCGGCGTTCTTGTCTCTGCGGGGACAGACGTGTCCACGATCACGCGCATTTCGTGGTAGTCGGTGGTGGACCGATTCGACACGGGCCGAAACCGGGATCTACATAACCGCGACAGGCGGGGGGCAATCCGCTCGCGGTTCGCCTCCGGCAGGTCGCGTGACCCCCGGTTTGAGGTTAGATTCACCCCCACTTTTTGCACCGAGTCGCGAACAGCTGCAACAGGCCGCAGCATGCTGAAATCCTGCGGTTCTTCAACTTCGTCGTTCGCTTCATTGCTTGTTGTTGCATCCTGTTGCTGCACCATATGTGCACCACTTGCAAATGCGTACGTGTCTAGAAATCCCAGAGCCTCATTCGCCGCAGTCTCTGTAGAAAGTTCCGGTCTGTAATGCCTTCGGCGAACTTCTTCTGAATGACCGAGCCATTCATTTTCACGGGCGGTTCCAAACGCTGCTACTACTTCTTCAGAAGCTGTAGAGCGAAGGTTGCAAAAGAGTCTTTCCGGACGCTCCAAACCAGCTCTGCGGTGCAGTGTCGTCATTAGTGTGCAAAAGACTGCCTCATGCTCGAATCCCCAACGAGGGTCTGCAAACATCCACGATGAATCGTTGTCCCGATTCCTCCAAAGCTGAAGTAAGTGCGGGAACACCCTTTCAAAAGCTGGACAGACTCGTTTTCGGAATTCCCCATCGGAAGTAATTTTGTATTCATGAATTAAGAACTGTGTTGGAACGGTTTCACCATCTACTTCTGAGAAGCGACATTCAGCCCATTTCAACATGCTGGGATCGCGTCTCCGCATCCCACAATAAGACTACAATGCAAACAATAATCTTTCCTCATCAGTTCTCGCTGCGGCCAAGAGCCGCTCGCGATGTTCCTCAGAAATCATGATCGACTCTGGGTACTGCCATCTTTTCGCTTTGGTCCCTATCAGTGGATTTCGTGACAGATATCCTTTTCGGATTGCAAAATTGAACATCGTTCTGCAATCGGTAATAATGGCAGCCGGAGTTCCTCCACTAAGACCCTTATCTTCAATTAGATGTTCGGCGAACCTGTCGCAGTCGGACGGAGAAATAGAACGAACTGGCCTTTCGTCACCCAAGTAATCCACTAAATGTATAGTGTTGTTGAGATAACCTTTGATCGAGTTGTTCTTGACATCTCCCTTTAGACTTCCCCCCCCCATTCTTTTTGAACATCTCCCAGATCTACTAGCACCTTACGCGGCACCAATCCTGTCTTTTCTATTTTTGAAATTAGTTGTGGCGACAAGCTGGCGATTTTTTCCATAACTTTTACTTCAGGATATAATCCCCATTTATTATATTCCTCTAGGCGAATCATGACTCCCAGAATCTTGTATTGTTCCTTTTTTCCGGTCCTACGTGGGCCATGGAGTTTTCCAAAGCACATGCTAGTACCATCAATACCATTGGGGTTTTTGAAGTATACTTTGTAGGTGTTTTTCTGTGCGTAAGGTGTTATCCTTGCCATTTTATTGCCCTTTACAAATTTAATTCAGAAATGAAGTTTTCCAAATCTTTCTTCCTAAACTTACGCAACCCGCCTCCGGGTAATTTATAACTAGCCAAAAGGTTTGTCGCAGGATATTTATAAAAAGTTCTAATCGAAACCCCTAAGTAGTGGGCTGCGTCATTTCTCGAGATCAAACCCTTTTCCAATTCGATATTTCCAACTCCTAATGTAAAACACAAAAAAAGTCATAATTGAATTCCAAATGAACAGCACTCGTAGTCATGTATTATTCTGCCCCCACTTTCTCATTTTACCGGAATGAATTTTTAAAAATGGAAAAGAAATCCATGTCTTCTGAAATCAATAAAATAACTCGCCCCTGACTATTCAAACTCGGATATGGAAGATTTTTTATGGCTGAGAATAAAACCACAGGTGGTCGAGGCAAGAAGCAGTGCCCAAAATGCGAGCAGTATCTAGCGGCTGCCCTTAGAAGGTGTGAGTGTGGTCACACCTTCGCCTCGTCGTCTAAGGCAAAGACCAAGAAAGCGAAGTTCGCCATAACCGAAGAGCAAGTCAGGGTTGTAATGGAGATTCAGAACAAGCTGAATGACGATCCGGAGCTGACTGCCGAGGCCATCGAGGAGGCGAAGAAGCCCATCGACCTAAATGCCGCTCTCAGTTCGGGTATGAATAATGCCGAGATCAAGAAGCTCATAAAACGTCGTGAATCCCAAGAGGCCGAGGGCACAACCCTTGCAAAACTGCGAAAGAGGGACTTAGAGAAGATTATCGCGATTCTTAAAGCGGGATAAGTGTGCGCTACACAGGCGAATGGATGTGGAGCGATCTGACGGGCAACCTCAGCTGGATTGCCCTCCTTAGCAACGGTCAATAGCTATTGAGAGGAAGAGATGTTCGATCCAATCACGATTGTTGATTTTGGTATTTCTCTTTTCGCTGGAAGCTTTTTTGTACCAGAAGAGGAAGAAGAAGAAGAATCAACTTACGACGTTGGCGATTACGATGACGATTTCGACGATGAGAAGCTCTGATCAGGTTTAAGTATTTATGAGGAAGAGGAAACTCTAGGAATAGAGGAAGCCTGATATGGAGGCGGATACAGACATTGGAATAATTGAGGCCGTATTGGGCTCGGTGGTATTTACGGCGGTTATGATCTCAGGTATTCGGCTCCTCAAGAAGTCGCTCAAAAGCGGAAACATCGACTGGTCTTCGCACGAGTCGCTACGAAAAGGAACATTCAACCGGGAGTCATCCCCCAAATCCTTTTGGGCTTATGTAATTACAATCGCGATCCTAGCAATACCGGTACCTATTGTGTTTTTTTGGGTGCTCATCGTGGAATTCTTGTCTTGATTATTTGGAAGAAGAGGAGACCCTTGAAACAGAGGAAGATGATCTTGCAACAGGAGGTGCTGTAAAATGTGGATCGTTGATGTAATTTATTATTTCTTAGAATATTTAGGTTTTGTTAACAAAGAAAAGAACAGAACAGACAAGCCGAAAACCAGGGAAAAGGACGATCAACCCTATCAACGGTAATTCATGGCGAGATGAAGAAGAACATCCAGAAATAGAAGAAGATGAGATATGGGGCTGAGGCCCCTGTAAATCATGCCTAACGCCAGTTTTTGAAGGGGTCGCCTACTTGGGCGGCCCTTTTGTAATTGGACCTAAACATGATCCAAAAAACACAAACTCAAATCTCCTTCTCCAGATCTACTATAAAGATAGGAAGCTCATTCATATCCATTTTGTACATGAA
>PADE01000263.1 GCA_002702965.1 Planctomycetaceae bacterium | reverse complement strand
GTGAGCAAGGTCTCGGCGTCCCACCCTTGTTCGATCGCCACCACCGGCAACAACAAGCCTGATGCTTCGCCGCGATGAATCTGCACACCATGTTTACC
Source organism: Planctomycetaceae bacterium (assembly GCA_002702965.1). Taxonomy (GTDB): domain Bacteria; phylum Planctomycetota; class Planctomycetia; order Pirellulales; family Pirellulaceae; genus UBA9264. Next base: position 9,672 of record PADE01000263.1, on the reverse strand, counting down.
GACCTGGACAGCGTCGACGCGTTGACGCCCGACTGCGGAGACCGGTTGAAACCCGTGCAACAACGTGACGTCCAGGTCCAAGAACGGCAACTCGCTGGGCGCCACAGCTGGAAATCTAGGATCGTGCGTGGCGGTTCGACCGGCTGCCAGTCGCAGCGCCTCCTCCCACGCCATCGCCTTTCCCAATGACCCACAACAGGCCCGCAATCGTCCACGGCGTTTGAGGGTCGTAAATGCGCCCTCGACCNTCAGGCCCGACAGCAGCGGAGCCGATTTGCGCGAGCGAGCACGGACCCCGGTCACCTCGGCCACAATCATCTCACCCGCCGCGCTGTGAATCACGTCGGTATCTGCGGAATCCAAAGACGCAAAATCGGGCATGGCAGTCGTCCGAGCGCTGGGGGTTGGCACAGGCTGCGGCGCGATGGTTGTACCCTCAGCGAGAGATGGCGCAAAGTCCGATATTTGGATCGGCCGGCGTTGCGCACCCCAGTTTCCCGGTTGCGCTTCAAACCGGCCGGCAACCAGGCTGCCGCAATGGGCGCAACAGTTGCCGCGTAGGTTCCAGTTGCCCAGTTCGTAACCGCGACGTTCGATCACCGGCTGCTGGCAAGCGGGGCAATCCGTACTTTGATGGGCAACATCGTTGACGTTGCCGATGTAGACGTGTTTGAGGCCTTCATCGATCGCCAGTTGTTGCGCTGCCAACAATGTCGCATGAGGCGTTCGGGGACGATCGAGCATTCGATAATCTGGATGGAACGCCGTCAGATGTAACGGGATTTCATCCCCGACCCGCGCTAACAACCAGTGGCACATCCGGCGGATCTCATCCGGTTGGTCGTTGGCCCCTGGGATCAACAAGTTCGTAATCTCGAGCCAAACATCCGTCTCCCGATGGACCCACTCCAACGTATCGAGCACCGGTTGCAGATGCGAATAGGTGATCTTGTGATAAAACTCCTCGGAAAACGCCTTCAGATCGACGTTCGCCGCGTCCATATGCTCAAAGAAGGGTTCCCTCGCCGGAGGCGAAACATAACCGGCCGTCACCGCCACGGTATGTATCCCGACTTGCCGACAAGCCTTCGCCGTGTCGATCGCGTACTCTGCCCAAACAACGGGATCGTTGTAGGTAAACGCGACACTCTTGCAGCCGAGTTGATTCGCCGCATTGGCGATCGTCTGGGGCAGCGCCAGTTCGCTCAAACGATCCACTTCCCGCGACTTGGAAATGTCCCAGTTTTGGCAGAACTTACAGCCCAGATTGCATCCAGCCGTTCCAAACGAAAGAACACTGGTTCCTGGAAAAAAATGGTTGAGCGGCTTCTTCTCGATTGGATCGATACAAAATCCAGTGCTGCGCCCGTAGGTCGTCAAGACCATCTGTCCGTCTTGATTGGCGCGGACGAAACAAAAACCGCGATCGCCCGGTTTCAAGTGACATTCGCGCGGGCACAGATCACATACAATCCGATCCACTTCGTCCGTGTCATGCCACCAGCCGGCGGGGAGCATCCCATCCGGTCGCAATGCCGCATCGACAGGCGCGCCAACTACACGTGACATGGCAATTCGGTTTCCTCGACGTGTTCCCCAACCGGCACAGACGATTCTCAATGCCAAGCCGCGGCATCGATTACCCTAACTGACCACCGGTTGATAGAGCACTTGCGGCTCGTTCGAACCGGGGGCATGCAACACCAGGCCTCCCCCGTCCCCGTTCACTTCGACAACACAGTTGGGCACCCCAGACGCATGGCGTTTGAGAATCTCTTCCATCGCCTGTACCGTCGCCACGACCTGCCGATCTGACGACAAATCGTTATACGCCAAATCGCGCATTTGTTGCAGACGTGTTTCGCGCTCAGTAGCCGGCTCTGAGAATTCCACGTGGGCCACTTCCCGAACAAAGCGCTCCAAGACCTCGAGCCCATAACCGCGCTGCGTTCGCGCGCCGTCGGGTTCCACAAACGTCCCGTTGTAGTGGTTGTTCATCGAGATTTTCATCTCGCGTGGCGTTTTGTCCTCGACCGTACACTCGACACCGCGAAGGCGACTGTGCCCATTCCAAACTCCGTTGTCAAAGCGAAACTGAACCTCCTGTTCCACGTATCCTGGAAAATTGTCCGGTGTGACCCAACTCGTATGGATGTCAAATGCCGCTTCACGACCGTCGTCGTACGTGTAGATCATGCGCAGTTGAGTCGAATCCCATGTATCGCCGTCGGCTGGACCAACGATCCCACGCTGGCCGGTGCAGGCGACCGACTTCAATCGGCCACCGAAAGTAAAATCGATCAACTTGATGTAATGCACCGCAACGTAAGTGCCCGGATTGCGGCCCGTGATCCACTCGGCAAACTGAGTTCCGGAAATCTGTTTTGGTTCGAGCAACGTACAGTAACCGCTATTCACATGTCGGAGCACTCCATCGACTACCAGCGTGCGCAGCTTCTTGTGGTCCGGGTCAAACAACTTGTGATAAACGATCTTGGCCAACACGCCCCGTTGTTGCGCCAGGTCTTCCAGTAGATCCAATTCTGCCAACGAGAGCACTGAAGGTTTCTCGATCAGTACGTGCTTACCCGCGTCGATCGCGGCTCGAGCCGCTTCAAAGTGCCGATCATCAGGGGTCGCGATACACACCAGATCGACATCGGTATTCAGGAGCTGATCGATCGCTTTGGGTTCGGCGTAGCTCGTAAACTCCGCGTTCCCTGCTGGCGCGTTTCCACGGTAGGTCTCGGCCCGGACACCCGTGCGACTGGCCACCGCCGACAGCGTGACCCCAATCCGCCCGAGCGACGGATCAAACACACCGTCACGAGCGGCTGTCTCGAGAAACGGTCGGTACGTCTCGTCGAAGATCATCCCCATGCCGACCATGCCGATCCGTAAACGCGCCACTTCGCAATTCGTTTTCGATCTAGTATTCATGCGCACGAACATACCCCAAGGGGTAATCGGTTTCTAGCCGCATAGCAGTTCGCGGAGAGAAGCGCGAAGTCGTCGTGAGGGTTCAGTCCAATTTGATCTGACGGAAGATCGGTAGATGGCGGTAGTAAACCTCGAGCGTGCAGGTCGCCAACGCAGTCGTATAGACTCTCCCCCCGGTACGCGAATGCTGATGCCCCGGGTTCCAACTTCCGGCGTGGGTACCTCTGGAGACCTGAGCCTGGACAAGAACATCTCGCATGTGCTTGTTCCAACGGTCCCAGCGCGAGCCACCTGCCTGGTGCAATGCCTGGGTTGCGTAGTACCAGTAGTAGACATTCGGGCGATTGGCGGCCGGCAAATGCTTCTCCAATAAATAATCAAAACCCTGACGCAAACCGGGCTCCGCTAACGACCATCCCAAGTACATGCGGCACAACAACGCCTCGGCGGTCATCACGGGTGTGGGCGAATTGCCGCGCTGGTAGGCGTACTGCGATCGGTCACGAGAGGCAACACCATCGAGGTACTGACCGGCTAGTTCGAGTGTTTCACCTGGGACTTCCAACCCCGCGGCGCGGGCGCTCTGCAAAGCCATCATTTGCCATCCCACTACGCTCGTGTCACCGCGGCGTGCCGACCGGGGAATTTCTCCGTTGGGACGGTAACGCCAGCCCCCGTCGGGAAACTGGGCGGCCACAATGAAATCGATCGACTTCTGAGCCGGAACTCGCAGGCTTTCACTTCCCGTCATCAAGAACGCCTCGCACAATACAATTGCGCACTGTCCCTGCGCATACATCCCGGTGTTTCCTGAGCTATCGACACGCAAGTCACCGTCGTTTTTTTGGCTATCCAACAACCACCCCAAACCGCGGGCAACCACATGCTTGTAGACACCCGCATCGGGTGTTTGCCCAGCACCGAGAAAAGGCATCAGCGCCAGCGATGTGGCCGCCGCGTCGCTCTTAGCACCACCGTCTAACTTCCAGCGGCCGTCGCGTCGTTGTTGACGCGACAACCAATGCAGGGCTCGTGCTACGGCGGCTTCGGTGAGTGACGTCCCCCCTTCCTGGCGGATCATCTGGACACGAATTCGAGGGTCGCGAGAAGCCAACGCCAAACGGGATTTACGACTCCCCTGTACCCGTTGCCGAACCTGCTCCAGAGGCACCTGCGTTTCCGTCGCAGCCGAATCAAGGCGAAGCTGTCGCGCGTCCTGCTCCGCTCGCAGCAAGATTTTGCGATCGGCGGGGTTGTTCACATCATGATCGGTGGGTGGAGGTAACTGAAACTGGGCCGCGTCTTGCGACAAAGAAACGTCGATCGCACCGGGTCGAACATTGCGACTGACGATGGTAGACAGCGTGATCATTCGATCTTCTATCTCTCCCAACGTCAGCAACCCCAAGATGGTCAGAACGATGAGATGAAAAACCAAACTGACCAACCAGGAAGGCAGTTCGGTAAACAACTCACTGAGCCAGGCCGTGGCAAGCGCCGACGCCGTGTGCGGTCGCAAACGGTGATGGGCATCGGTCGCGGCCGCGGCGCGGCGGCGTCGGGCGCGCGGTGGAGACGGCAGCGACGGTGGTCGCGGGGTGACCGGCTCCGCGCTGGCCGCAGGCACGGGCAAACTCTTCGCCGACGGAGCGGGGCCCGCTACTGGGGACTCGACCGCAGCAGCTGACCCAGGGGGCAAGGCGGCCGATTCAAGCATTTGATGCTGTTGCAATAACCGGCGAGCTTGTCGTTCCTGCTCTTCGGTTAATTCGATGCTCGTCTCGCACTGCCAACAATCGGCGACCGCCAGCCACAACCGTATCGACATCGGTGCACGACAATCGGGGCAACCGCACAACAGCGTTCCCCCATCGAACCAGATCTCGCCCGGTTCGACCGTCACCGAGGTTCCACCGGCCGGGCGGTCGGATCGAAGAAACGTACCAACCGATCCAACCGCGACCTCGGGTAGAGGCTCCTCGGAGTGGATCGACAGGAAAGTGGGCACCGCAGCACGCGACCGACCTGTTTTCCGCAATGGGCGGTCACCGACGACACCGTATCCAGTCTGGTGCATTCAAATAACCGATGGTCAATGATCGACGAGGCCCCAACTGACTCGCTGCCGCGGTCCTGCTAAATCGCCTGCACTGGCGAGCACGCCGGTAAATCGGCGGCGGCAGCGAACGTCCTTGAGCTGATGCCGCCCCGCCCGTAGCGTGACAATCGTTTCGGTCAGGCGCAGAAGCCGTGTGGCAGACCGACTACATTTTAACACCTCCGGGGGGGCAGGCCATAGCCGCTTGTAATCGATGCGCGGCTATTCGATTACATCAAAGCGTGCACCGCATGCGCCGCCCTGGTGTGGAATCAGCCACAGTCCCACCGCCTGCCGACAATCGGGTCTAGGCACGGCAATCGGGTCTAGGCACAGTGACGGGCGTCCGCCTCGTAAACGGGATCAACCAATTGCGACAAATGCTCGGCCACCGTATGTCTCAGTCGCAATGCGTTTCCATAGGTCCGGGCGGACTCGCGGTAATGTCGATGGTGATTTGAGATCTCGCTCACCAAATCAGCGATCTGTGATCGATCGATGGCCGTCAAACCAATCGCACCCCAGGGAATCACCCCATCGGTACCAAAGAACTTCGCGTCGAGCTGTCCGGGCGGCAACGCAATCTCCGCGTAGGCGTCGCGCATCGACCAGTGAATCTCCCACGCTTCCTTGTGCAAGCGAAACAAGGCTGGACTGGCAGGCGTCGAGTCGCGATGGTGCAACATCACCGACCATCGGTCTAGCGTGTTCCCGCACCGATCGGTTTGCTGTAACTCGAGGCAGACGTACGTACCACGTGATTTCGGCTGCTCCCAGCGGAACGTCGGCAGCCACACCGACGCCCCCGCCGGTACCCTGGCACCGCCCCGCTTCACCATCCGCTGCAGGTCGTCTCCGTCACCGGTGACGCGACACCGGAGATCGGTTCGCTGCGCAGCGCCCACCGGGAGCGCTTCAAACGCGATCGGCTTCCAGTCACGAGAAACCCGTTCGAGATACTGTGCGTTGGCCTCCGCAACGACTTCTCCCATCCAACACCCCGCTGGGACGATCACCGGAACACCCGAACAGAGAAATTCCAACATCACGCTGCTAATGCGCGCATAGTAGGCGGCGCTGTCGTACATCAACAGACCGATGTCAGCTGACCTCAAGAACTCCCGGTAATCACGCGCCGAAAGAGGATAAGACGCAACTTCGACCGCTGCCGGATCACGATTCAACATCGCACGATGCAGCTCCGGAGCCAAGTCGAGAGACGCGGCGCCCGGTCGTTGTTGGAGACGCAGTTGGAGCTCCCCCGCAGCGAGACCACGATCCCATAGACTCGTGATCAGCTCACCGCAGAACGCAGCACCTTTTTCCGAGCGCGGCTGGCCCGCGAGTACCAATCGCAACGGCAACCCCGAAGGACTGGGGCGTGATGACCCATCGGTGGTAGTCTCCACGGGATAAGGCAAATACGAAAAGCGGACGCGACTAAGTCGATTCAAGCCTTCACAAAGGTGCTGTGTTGTCGCGTAAAAGTTGATCCGTATCGATCCCGTGAGGCGTTCCGCTTGTCTCAAAGCCTGTTTCATCACCACCGCCTGTTGCCCCTTCGCTGACCATTCCGGCGGACGCCCTGGCAGACAAAACGAATGGTAGTAGAGGTGCCAGGTCGCGATCGCGGCACGCGGGTGATACGCCATGTATCGCAGCAGACCGAGTAAGGAGATCTCCGTACAAAACGGCAAGAACACGTGGTCGCTCGACTCCAGTGGCAACCGTTGAAACAAGTCTTTACACGAACGTGTAAAGCTGCGAACACGTTTCCTCAGTCCAACGCTCCGTCTGATCCGCTGCCAGTATCGGTCTTTCTTATTCTCACCACCGGACGCTCCCTCTGCTGCGACACTGAATTCCGAATAGCGACCTAAAGCGGTGTACCGAAACGTCGCGTACAGGGGCCACTCTACGGGAACTTCTCGGCTCAATTTGAAGTCGCGATTGGTCGCCAAGACCGGGTCGAGACCGAGATCGTGCGCGGCATGCAACACGCGCACCGCATGCGAAAAGAAATGGCCCCCCATTTCCACAAGCGAATTGTCGATCAAAACAAAGCGCGACATCGACGTATCCGATTCCATGACTTGCCGGTAAGATCGAGACAGTTCAACGATTGCGGGGCAACCTACCGTCAGGCCCTTTGTACGTCAACGCAAACTCGCGCCGCACAGCCGGACTGACCTTCGAGATGTCTAGCGCTAAGGCCCCGATGACAATCTGTTCGCTCGCCCCACCCGAGATGCCAGACAGCCGTTGGAAACGCTCATTGCGTCGCAGATTGCTAACCTGGTTTCAAGACCATGCACGCGATTTGCCATGGCGTCGAACGCGAGACCTGTACCACATCTGGGTCAGTGAAACCATGCTGCAACAGACACAGGTCGCTACCGTGGTGCCGTACTTCCAACGGTTTGTCGAACGGTTCCCCAATATCACCAGCCTCGCTGCAGCCGACGAAGAAGACGTCCTGCGCCTGTGGGAGGGACTGGGATATTATCGTCGCGCGCGCAATCTTCACCGCGCAGCGCAACAGGTCGTCCAACAGCACCATGCACAGTTTCCAGCGGACTTCGACACCCTTCTTTCGCTACCTGGAATCGGACGTTACACGGCGGGCGCTATCCTCTCGATCGCGCTTGACCAGAGGCTACCTATCCTCGAAGCGAATACCACCCGTGTCTTGAGTCGTTTACTCGCCTTCCACGGAGATCCTTCCCAGCGTGTGGGACAACAACTACTGTGGGCGTTCGCCGAGTCGTTGCTCCCTCGCAAACGTGTGGGCGAATTTAACCAGTCTCTGATGGAACTCGGCAGTGAAATCTGTATTCCGCGGAAGCCCAATTGCGAGAGGTGTCCCGTCCGTATGCTTTGCGCTGCACACCGCCAGGGCGAACAATTGTCGATCCCGATATCGCGGCGGCGTACTCAAACCGAGCACGTCGTCGAGGCCGCGGTGGTCATCCGACGCGGATCGCGCGTCTTGTTACGTCGACATGAGGACCGGGAACGGTGGGCCGGGCTCTGGGACTTCCCACGATTTCCGTTCGATCCCGATGCAACGAACAACGGTCATCAGCAACTCGTCGACAAGTCACGCGAACTCACGGGTTTTGAGATCGAACCAGTACGCCAATTAACCACCATTCAACACGGCGTCACCCGATTTCAGATTACGCTGCAATGCCACTTGGCGCAGTGCGTATCTGGGCGCAAACGGGGCCCCCATTTATCGTGGCGGATGCCTCACGAACTGGAACACCTCCCGCTCAGTGTGACCGCGCGAAAAATTGGGCGACTGGTGGCGAAGCTCGCCGATTGATCCGTACTGGAACCGCCCACCGAGATCCCCCAGGGCGGCGGAAAACGCCGATCGAGCCGCGTCGGCGATCGAGGAAGATACGGCAACCGGGGCCTCCGACGACCGGGCGGCGCTGCTGCGGGCATCAAACGCGTTGTTTCTGTTCGCCCGCTGACCTATATTCGCTGTTCGCGGCGTTCGGCTGCGCGGTACTCCAATCGAACCGACTTCCCAAGGGATCCACTCGCCGATGCGCATCATCTACCCGCTCGCTTTATCGCTAGTGACGATCGTTCCGACAGCCGACTTCCCCGCGGTGCTGGCCGACAACACTAAACCGGCAGCGTCGCGGGAAACCACGAAATCAAAACAAACACCCGCCTTCGTACGACTGCGTCGCGATGAACGAGGACAACCCATTGCCTTGGAAACATCGATTGTTCGTTACGTTCCGCGCGACCGTAGCGCCGGTGAATTGGTCGTGGATTTAATCGGCGCCATTCATGTGGCCGATACAAGCTACTACGAGCAGTTGAACAAGAAATTTTCCCAGTACGATGCGGTCTTGTATGAACTTGTGGCTCCTTCCGGGACACGTATTCCCAAAGGCACCAAAGTGGAAGCTCGCAACGCCATCAGTGGACTACAACTCACCATGAAACGAATGCTGGAACTTGATTTTCAACTCGAACGAATTGACTACTCGAAGAAAAATCTAATCCATGCGGATTTTTCCCCGCAAGAATTCAGCCAATCGATGAAGGACCGCGGTGAGAGTTTCTCCCAGATGTTGTTTCGTATGCTTGGCCAATCACTCGCGACACAGTCCAAGAACTCCGGTGATGCCAACGCCGCGTTGCTGTTTGCATTCTTTTCGAAAAACCGCGCTCTGAAACTCAAGCAGGCGTTGGCTCAGCAGTTTGAAGATCTCGAAGGCCAACTGACGGTTTTGGGAGGTCCTCAGGGGTCGACGATCATCACCGAACGCAACAAACGGGCGCTCGAGGTTCTCAAGAGGGAAATCAAGAACGGCAAGAAGAGATTAGGTATCTTCTACGGGGCCGGTCACTTAGCTGATATGGAACGCCGCCTAATTGAGGATTTCGACTTGAAACGATCTCGCGAATCCTGGATCGCCGCCTGGTCATTACGCACGACAACAACACCCAAGCCCAATCAGCCATAAGGCCGGAGCGGGACATGACGCGTATTTCTCCCGACCGCAGTGAGCCGTGAAAGTCAAACCCGCGTAAGACGCCGCGAATGCAACCATCCGACACACAACCTCTTTTCGTCGGCGGGGTGTCGATCGTGGTGGGTACTTGGT
>PADE01000262.1 GCA_002702965.1 Planctomycetaceae bacterium | reverse complement strand
TGCCTCCGCACATCACTAGCAAGATGAAAATGGTTGAACCCGAATGGAAAATGGACAAACTGCAGACTATGAAGCCAGTATTAGGCGACAAAAACTACTCGTAAAGCATAGTTCAGCACGAAATCGGGGTCAACGTCAGCGAGCAACACCATTGCGTGTTGGTTAAGATCACCGTCCGGCTGTACCGAAGCCACACAGATCTCGCCGGCAAACACACCCTGCAATTCTGTCAAACCAAACTCGATCGGCAGCCCAACCTTGCCAATTTGTCGCCGGATTTGCCTCTGTAAATCTACGACGAAAGGTCGCATTTGAGGACTCGCGAGCAACTGGCCGAATTGGGTCTTCTGCCATCCCTGAATGAGCGCGTCTGGATTGGGAACAGATACAAACCCGACCGTTGTTTCGGGCAACAGCTCATCAGGTGGTCGAACCGCGTACACGACATTGGCCGTCGCCAACATTGCAACGAAGGAAACAAGGCATATGCGTCGCAACACGACGATTCTCCTGAAAATTCCACCGGTAGCATTGAGGACAGAAAATGTTATCGGCACCGACCACCGGTCTGATCGAGCTTGTCGAACCCGCCCTCCACAGGTTGCCTGGGCCGCACAGCACGACTGATCGCTATGACCATTTGGCAGAATAGGAGGCTAGGGCGATTTTTAGGGCCCGTTTTCCCCTGTTTGCTGCTCGCCCGGATACCGGTCCGTTTGAGGAAGATGGGTGTGCTGGACGCCCAAAAAAAGAAACCCGATAATCGCCAACATGCGTTCCCGACACCTGGATAGCCTGACGCACGACGCTGTTCACGGCTATCTTCCCTTCAGCTCGTCTTCCGACGATGACGGCGAAGTCACAGAGCGGGACCTGGTGGACCACCCGTGGGTTCAACGGCTGCGCCATATCCACCAACTTCAAACTGCTTGGTGGGTGTTTCCCACCGCAGAACACACGCGGTTTCAACATGTGTTGGGCGCCATGCACCTGGCTGGGCGGGCTGCCGAGTCCTTGTACCCAACGCTACGCGAGGTCTGCCCCGACGCTCCCAGCTGCGGATATGTGACCTCGCTATTACGGATGGCGGCGCTGTTGCACGATGTCGGCCACGGCCCTTTCGGACATTTCTTCGACGAACACTTTCTGCGCCAATTCGACCTCACGCACGAGATCCTCGGGGCGCAGATCATTGAGGATGAGCTCGGTGATGCATTGCGTTCGTTGCGACGCAATCCAACCAGCGCGTTGGAGGCGGACGAGGTACTGGATCCAAGCCAGATCGCCTGGTTGATCCAACGCCCGGCACCCGACGAAACGCGCGGCAGATGGCCATTGTGGCTGTCTCATCTACGGGCACTGCTCAGCGGAATCTACACCGTCGACAACATGGATTTTGTGTTGCGGGATGCGTACATGTCGGGGTATAGCCAACGTTCGATCGACGTCGATCGCCTGCTGCACTACAGTTTTTTTTCGCCGGCCGGGCTGACCATTCACGATCGGGGCATCGACACCTTAGTACGGTTCATGGGGGTGCGGGCCGAACTATTTCGCACGGTCTATTTTCACCGCACCGTTCGTGCAATCGACTTGACACTCAAAGATCTGTTTGAGGCGAGTCGAGCACTACTTTTCCCCGGTGATCCGAGGGAACATCTCACCGAATACCAGCATTTCACCGACGCGTCGCTGTTCACGGACGTGCGCCGATGGAAATCCAGCTCTGACATCCCGAAACGGGATCTCGGGGCGCGCTGGGAGAACCTACTCGGGCGACAGCTCGTGTGGAAAATGGCCTGCCAGCTAAACCTGGTGTTTGCCGAGTCCGATCGAGAATCGGCCAGTATTTTCAGCGACTCGGAACTCGTGGTGCAAAAAGTCCGACAGCAACTTGCGGCATCCTTGGCCGATGTTCCCCTGCGGATTGATATTGCCCGGCACATCCATCGCCCGCATACCAGGGGTCCGGCCAGCGGCCAGAATTTCCTTTATGATTCATCGCAAGACGTGGTTCGGCCGTTGACTGCCAACGAACTGTTTGCTCGCCTGCCAGTCAGCTATCGAATCTGCCGCGCCTACGTCCAGGACAGAGCCCACTCACGGCCGGTCGCGGCAGCGCTGGAATCGCTCACGCGGGGTCCCGGTGACGACGATTTGACCAACATGTAGACTCCCCCGCGACCTAGTTTGCCAGGTTCCGATGACCGGAGTAACAGTAAATCAGAAGACAAGCGAGGAAGACTATGTTTCTTGGTTTCGGTGAAGTCATGGCGAGAATCGCGACGCGGGATCACCGTCGCTGGGCGCAGTCGGTTCCCGGTCCCGTGGAAGTCACCTGGGGCGGCGGTGAGGCAAACGTCTGCGCCTCCCTCGCCATGCTCGGCAACCCAGCCCGTTACGTCACAGCTCTCCCGGACCATGCGATTTCACGCGGCCTCGTTTCCACCCTCCGTGGACTGGGCGTCGACACCAGCCAAATCCTCTGGCGGGATGGTGGTCGGCTGGGGCTCTATTTCGTCGAAGTCGGTAGCAATCAGCGCGGTTCGACGGTCTTGTACGACCGCGCCGAAAGCGCCGTGGCGTTGGCGGCCCCGGGCGAATTCGATTTTGAAGGAATACTACAAGGCGTTCACTGGGTGCATGTCTCGGGCATCACGCCCGCCATCAGCCAGGTCGCCTGTCAAACCAACCTGGCGCTCGTAGAAGCCGCGAAGCAAGCCGGTGCGACGGTTTCGTGCGACTTGAACTACCGCAAGAAGCTATGGCGTTGGGGCGCTGAGCGTGATCCCAAGCAACTGGCGCGCGAGCAAATGGCAATGATTCTGCCTTGGGTCGATGTCGTCATCGGCAACGAAGAAGACGCCGCTGACGTTCTCGATATCCATGCCCCGGATACCGATGTTTCCCAAGGGCACATCAACGCCGAATCGTACCAGCATGTGGCGCGCCAGATCGTCTCGCACTACCCCAACGTGCAGCGCGTCGCCATTACGCTCCGAGAGAGCATTTCCGCTGATCACAACAACTGGGGCGGGATGCTCTACGACGGGCCGAGTGGCGAGTCGTTTTGGGCACCGCTCGATACCGACGGCCGATACGCTCCGTACCCCGTTCGCGATATTGTCGACCGGGTGGGTGCCGGAGACTCCTTCGCCGCCGGTTTACTCCACGCGTTGAATTCCAGCGATTTTGCCACTCCCGGCCAAGCGATCCAGTTTGCGGTCGCCGCCAGCTGCCTGAAGCACACGATCACGGGTGACTTCAACTACGTGACCGTCGAGGAAGTCGCAGCGTTGCTCGCGGGCAACACCACCGGGCGCGTGCAGCGGTAACGGCTCGAGAATCGCGCGACGTCGTATTCGAAATCCGGCCCCTCCGCATCGGGACAAGAAATTAGCTAACTCTGCCTATGCGATTGGGCGTCACCTCCTAGAATGGCACATGCCGCCCGGGGCCTTCGGGCAGATCGTCACAACCAGCCGTTCTTGTGATCAAGAGCATGCCCAACGACCGCTACGAGAATCCCCTCATTTCCCGCTACGCGTCCGCTGGCATGGCGCAGCTATGGAGTGCCCAACGCAAGTTCAGCACCTGGCGGCGGCTCTGGGTCGCGTTGGCCCAATCCCAACAGGAACTCGGCCTGGCGATCACCGATGCGCAGTTGGCCGAGTTGGAATCTCATGTCGAGTCGATCGACTTTGATGTCGCCACCGACTACGAACGGCGTTTGCGTCACGACGTGATGGCACACGTGCACGCCTATGCGCAGGACTGCCCGACAGCACGGGGCATCATTCACTGGGGTGCGACGAGTTGCTTTGTCACCGACAACACCGACCTTTTACTGCTGCGAGAATCACTCCAGCAGGTGCGCAACCGCCTGGTCTCTGTCATCGATAGGCTGGCCCAGTTTGCCGCCACACATCGGGACGTCGCCTGCCTGGCTTACACCCATTTGCAGCCTGCGCAACCGACGACCGTCGGTAAGCGTGCTTGCCTCTGGGCCTACGATCTGGTCTTGGATCTGGAAGATCTCGACTTCCGACTGACCCATCTCAGGGCGCGCAGCACGAAGGGCACTACCGGAACGCAGGCCAGTTTCCTGGAGCTGTTCGACGGCGACCATCAAAAAGTCCGCGAGTTGGAACGTCGCGTGGCGAAAAAAATGGGGTTTGAAGCCAGCTATCCAGTGTCGGGCCAGACCTATTCGAGGAAGGTGGATGCGCAGATCTTGGACCTGCTGTCGGGGATTGCTCAGAGCGCCCACAAAGCGGCCAGTGATTTACGGATTCTGGCGAGTCGCAAAGAGATCGAAGAGCCGTTTGAAAAGGACCAAATCGGCTCCTCGGCAATGGCTTATAAACGGAATCCGATGCGTAGTGAACGCATCTGTTCGCTCGGCCGGTTTGTGATGAGTCTCCAGTCCAGCGGAGCCAATACACTGGCCACCCAGTGGATGGAACGCACGCTCGACGACAGCGCCAACCGCCGCCTTGTTCTGCCACAGGCCTTCTTGGCGATCGACGCCATCCTGCTCCTTTTCCAGAACGTGGCCGCTGGTCTGGTAGTCTACCCGCGCGTCATCGAACGAAATCTCGGCGAAGAGCTGCCCTTCATGGCGACAGAAAATGTGCTGATGGCTGCGGTCGCGGCTGGCGGAGACCGCCAAGAACTGCACGAGCGCATTCGGCAGCACAGCCAGGCGGCGAGCCACCGCGTCAAGGGCGAAGGTCAACCCAACGACTTGTTGGACAGACTGGCTGCCGACACGGCATTTGCCGCGGTCGATTTTGCATCGACACTCAACGCCCTAGATTACGTAGGTCGCGCACCTCAACAGGTCGACGATTTCCTGGCCGAGGTGATTGAGCCGATTCGGGCGCGGTTCGGACCCGTCGGAGAGCCTGATGAAGAGCTGCGCGTCTGAGGCCGCCACCCCGTTTCTCTTCGCGACCTGCCGGCTCGGTGCAGAACCGACCTTGAAGTCGGAGATGTCGAGTCTCGAACCAGGAATCCGTTCGGCATTCGCGCGTCCCGGGTTTGTAACGTTTAAGCTCCCCGCAGGCTTCTCGAGTTCAGACCGTTTGATTCTCAAGTCGGTCTTCGCGCACACCGCTGGCTGGTCTTGCGGGTCGGTTCGCTGCGATTCTACCGCCCAAGGGGCGCCCCGCGTGTGGGACCTGGTGGAAGGCCGGCGGGTTCACCATTTGCATGTCTGGCAGCGATCGTCGCGGGGTGGTCCGCTGAACCCGGTGACCCCCTTGGCAACGGAAATCGGCCGTCAACTGCTCTCCAGGATCTCGCGCGACCGGAAACCGGTACCACTCAACCAGATCGCGCAGCGTGGTCAGCAGATCCTCGACTGTATTCTGATCGAACCCGGAGAATGGTGGGTCGGGCGGCATGTGGCCAATGCGATTCCGTCCCGGTGGCCGGCCGGGGTGATTCACCGTGAAATGCCACCGCACGCGGTTAGCCGCGCTTATCTAAAAATGTGGGCCTGCCTACAGTGGTCGGGGATGGCGATCGCCCCGGGCGACGGTTGCGTCGAACTCGGCAGCGCACCGGGCGGCTCGTCTCAGGCGCTGCTCGACCGCGGAGCACACGTCACCGGGATTGACCCCGCCGAAATGGATGAAAACGTCTTGGCCCATCCGAGTTTCAGGCATTTGCGGATGCGCGGCAGCGAGTTGAAACGCCGTGCATTCCGAGAGTTCCGATGGCTGATCGCGGATGCCAACGTGGCTCCGAAACACACGTTGGACACCGTCGAGGGAATTGTGACCTACCCGGGCGTTCCGATTCGAGGCGTACTGCTCACGCTCAAGCTGCTGCAATGGAATCTCGTCGAGCAGATTCCGTCCTGGCTAGAACGGGTCCGGTCCTGGGGCTACCGCCACGTGAGAGCCCGTCAATTGGCCTCTGGAGGCCAGGAAATCTGTATCGCCGGGATGCGCCACCGGGCATTGCGACGGGTTGGCCGCAGGCCTCGCAGCTAACAGACCCTCTCGCCCGCAGCTGCCAACAATCCAAACACCCACACCAGTGCTCGCTTTCCCCGTCGGTGAAGCGCACGGTGACAGGCTGAGCAGAGAGCCGCCGGGAAAGCAAGCGCCATCCGCAGTTTCCAGAGGGAATAAAATAGGCTGTATGTGATATATGAGAACTATGAATGTGTTAGGTCATTTGAATAGGCTAGCAAAAATAAATAACCTTGCCCGCATTCTGCTTTGCATTGATTTTAGCCGTGACTATAATCGGACTCATCTGTACCTAACTGTTGAATTTTACGCATCTTACCGCCATTCCGGAATTGTTATGGCGGAAGATCACGGTCAGCGTGTAACATGCGCCTGCCCGTAACTCGCTGGTATTTATCACTTTCCGAAGGGTTGTTTCATGGCAGTCCGAAAACCGGGTTCTCAGCGCGCTGGTTCCAAGCGCAACCAAACCCGACGCCGCCAGCTCCTCCAGCAAAAACAACGCAGACTGCACCTGGAGAACCTCGAACCGCGTCGCCTGTTGGCGCAAGGTCCGCAGCTGATTTCGGTTCGGCCGAATGACGGGGATTTCCTGAAGGAGGGAGACGTACTTCACAACGACCTGGTCGATGTGACGTTCATCTTCAGTGACGGACAGCAGATCAACGACGCCACACTGGATGCGATTTCGCTCACCCGCAGTGGCGCCGACGGTGTGTTTGACAATGACGACGACGTCATCGTGGAACCCGGATTCGTCGGTATCGGGAACCAGTCGAACCGGGTGGTGATGCGCTTTAAGGAAAAGCTCCCAGACGACAATTACCGGATTGACGTATTGGGTACCGGTGACGCACCGCTGGAGAACGTGGACGGTGAACGATTCAACGACGGAGATAGCGATTTTCAGTTAGGCTTCGACCTGGATCTGGGCGCCCAGATCGCTGCGGTGGTACCTCAGCCGATTCGCCGTGTCGATGGGACGCTCAGTCAGGCCCGCGACCAAATCGAGGTCTATTTTAACGACGACGATCTGGCCGCCGAGGATGCCGTCAATCCTGAGTTCTATCAGCTAATACTCACAAACGATACGGTTGACAACCAGGATGACGTGGCCTTCCATCCAGATTCGGTGTCGTACGACGCTTCATCCGACGTAGCCATCCTGACCTTTGGCGCTGATTTGGACCAACTTGCTGACGGTTCGGGCGGTGTAGCCGGGAACGCGACATGGCGTCTGAAGGTTGGTTCCAATGAAGATCTGCCCGTACCCCCGATCACGGATTCGCCGGAAGACGCAGGTGCCAGTTTCGATTCAGCGCTCGATCTGGACGAACTGACCCAGTCGCTGCTGATTTCCGCGGAGATCAATGCCGATCCCTTCTCATTGTCAAACCTGTTGGATTTCCCCGGCGGCGCCGATGAGCCGGGGCATCGAGATGTTCCCGACGAGATCGACAACCACTGGGGACAACACGTCAATCCCGATTTCGGTCCCGATACCACCGATGGCGTCCGGCAAGTCTTCTACAACTTCCAGACCGATGTGGGCGAATCCACGGTCGGCGATCCCGTTGTCAATCTGATTACCGAAAAACAGAAGCAGCGGGTGCGGGAAGCGATCACGATGTGGAGTGATCAATTGGGTCTGCAGTTCCTGGAAACGGCTGACCAGGGAGTGACCTTCGCCACGGCGGATACCTCGGCGCTCGATCCGTATGCCCCGGATGTCGTGAACTATGTCAATAAGACGACACAGGACTTGGGCTTTATCGCCCGCGTCGACCCCGAATTCGAAGAATCGATGGTGATTCTCGATGCCGCCCGACAGTGGGAGAGCAATTTCGGGGAGGCCTATTACGACACGCTGATGACGGCCATGGGGTTTGTCCTCGGCCTGGAGCGCGCCGCCGATCTGCCTTCGTCTACCACCATGTCGTTCGGACCGGACGCGTTTACGATTGAAGGCGCGCCGCCCGCGGAAAACCTGGCCCCCGGAAACTACGACCTGGTTCACGCGCAATACGTTCATAAGCCCGATAGCAATGACATCGACCTGTACAAGTTTACGATCGACCTGGGCGACGACGGCGAGGAGATCAAACAGTCCAGCACGCTGGTGGTCGAGACGTTTGCGGAGCGTCAGCCGAACGCCAGTCTGCTCGACACGCTGCTGACGATCTTTCAGGAAACCGAAACCGTCGATGGCGCCGGAAACGTGATCGGCATAAACCACGAAGTGATCGCCCGTAATGACGATTACTTCAGTGAGGACTCTTATCTCGAGCTGGCGGTCGGCACGGGTACCTACTACGTCCAAGTCACGTCCACCGGAAACGGCAGCACGCTTCCCGAACACGAAGACTCCGGGTACGGGGGTACGACCGAAGGCGACTATCAGCTGCGGGTAGACTTGCGTTCCAACTTGAGTGCCGACAGCATCCTCAGCGACGAGACCGGCACCGCGCTGGACGGCGACGGCGACGGCGTTCCCGGTGGTGTCTACAATTTCTGGTTCCGCGGCGTCCAGGAAGCTGACACGGTCATCGTCGACAAGGCCCACAGCCCCGATCCGACAGAACCCCTCGGGACACTTGACAACCCATTTGACAACCTCGCCGAGGCGCTGGCAGCGGCCGGTTCGGGAAACGTGGTGCGGGTCGCACCCAACGCGGGTGTGGACGGGGACCTGGCGACGTTGGACGACAATTTTGCCTACGAGATCGGTCTGGGTACGCTCCCCGGCCAGATTCTCAGTGATGGGGCAACGCTTGAAGTTCCCCAAGGTGTGACCGTGATGGTCGACGCGGGGGCGGTCTTCAAATTGCGCAAGGCCCGCATCGGCGTTGGCAGCTCCAATCTCAATACTGATCGCAGCGGCGGTGCGCTGCAGGTCCTGGGAACCCCCGAGAACAACGTCTACTTTACCTCCTGGATGGCGGAAGACGTTGGCTTAGACACGCACCCGCCCGCCACGACCCCCCAAGAGGGCGACTGGGGAGGTATTCGGTTCCGCAACGATCTGGACAATGCCGAAGCTCGGTTCAACTACGAACAGGAAGGGATCTTCCTGAATTACGTCAACGGAGCAGAAATCAATTACGGCGGCGGACGATTGAATGTGAATTCGGTCGAAGAAACCGTCCAGCCAATCCAGATGATCCAGAGCCGGCCCACGGTCACCAACAACGTGATCACATTGAGCGCCGATGCCGCCCTCTCCGCGGACCCCAACAGCTTCGAAGAGACCAATTTTCACGCGCCCGAGTACCAGCTGTTTACGAACTTCACGTCCGACTACCAACGCGTCGGCCCCGAGATCTACAACAACCATCTGGTCGACAACACCACCAACGGTCTGTTTATCAGTATCGAAACACCCGCTGGCGACAGCCTGCAGGAGTTGACCGTTTCAGCTCGCATGGACGATGCGAGCGTCGTCCATACGCTGGCGGAGAACTTGCGGATCGCCGGCACGCCCGGTGGGCCAATCCTCGATACCAGTCAACCACCGGTCGAACTGGTGGGCCTGGAAGCGGCGGCGGGCGGATCTCTGGCGACGGGCGACTACAACTACAAAGTCGTCTTCCTGGACGACAACGGGTTTGAGAGTCGCCCATCAGAACCGACGGCAACGGTCACCCTGGCCACCGGTGAGGGGACGATCACGCTCGACCAGTTGCCCCCCGCCGCGGAGACCTACGTCGGCCGTCGCCTGTACCGCAGCGACGACACGGGCGGTGGGGATTACACCTTTGTGAAAGATCTGGCGGCGTCCGAAACGACTCTCGATGACGATGGCACACTGGGCGACATCGCCCGGGTGTTGACCGACGAAACGGCAAGCGGCGTCGTCCGGGCACGGACCGATGCCCGCTTGCGCCTCGATGCGGGGATCGTGATGAAGCTGGAGGGCTCGCTGATCGAAGCCTCCTTCGGATCCCAGCTGATCGTCGAGGGAAGCAGAGGCCGCGACGTGGTGATGACGTCGACCCTCGATGACCGTTTCGGAGGCAGCGGCGCGTTCGATACCCAGAAAGACGGTGCTACGGTGGGAGCGCCGGGCGACTGGGCAGGTATTTTCCTCGGGCAAAATGCGACGGCGAGTATCGACTATGCACACCTCACCTTTGCCGGCGGCGATACCCGCATCGAGGGTAGCTTCGTGCACTTCAATGTGCTCGAAGTCCACCAAGCGGAGTTGCGGCTGGCACACACACTGATCGAACAGAACGATGACGGCGTTGAAGATGTCTACAACGTCGATCCCGACCGTGTCGGGCGCGAGACCANCGTGCCGGCCACGATTCTGATCCGCGGTGGGCAGCCGGTGATGCTCGGTAACGTGATCCGAGACAATGCTGCCCAGGCGCTCACGATCGGTATCGACTCCTTTACCCATCACATCAAGGATGATCCGGGGCGATCAACCGGGGATATCGGCCTGGTGGGATCGTACACGCCACAGAACCAGGGGCCGCTGGTGCGCGGCAATGTGATCATCAACAACCCCAATAACGGGATGAACATCCGCGGGGGAATCCTTTCCGACCAGGTGGTGTTCGACGACATCGGCATCAACCACGTTCTGTTTGAAGACCTGATCGTTCCGAATTTCCACACCTTTGGCGGTCTGCGTCTGGAGAGTAGCTCCGACGCCAGCCTGGTGGTCAAGTTCGGCGGACCGGCCGATCCGTTCTCGCCTCATGTCAATTGCGACACGCTTGATCAGCCCNAAATTCAGAGCCTGGACGCCGGATTTCAGTTCCAACGCTCCTACCAGCTGACTCAGAATCAGACNGTCGAGCGGATCATCCATCTCGACGGTCACGTCGAGTGCGTCGTCTCCAACTCGACGATCAAAGACCTGACGAGTTACGTTCCCACCAGCGGGATCACCGCGATCGGAACCTCGTTTGACATCGAGGATCGGATTGGCGGGATGGTGCACGTGATCGGCCACCCCAACTTCCCGGTCATCCTGACCTCCATCCACGACGACCGACATGGCAATGGATTTACGCTCGAAGGTGAAATCCAGCGCGATGTACTCAACGATGGCAGCGCGCACGTGGCCGCGCCAGGCGACTGGACGGGAATCCGGCTGGGCGAACACAGCCACGACCGTAACGTCGACCTGATTCTCGAGCGAGAGTCTCCCGGCGGAGTGGCCCCCGGCGTGAATGCCGATCCGGACAACGCCGAATTCCTCGGCGACCTGGCGGCCGACGAAAAGAGTGGCGACGACAATCTGCGTCTCGGTTTTCAGATCCAAGGGCTGCTCAACGCACCGGCTGACAACGACATCTACAGTTTCACCGCCGAGGCCGGGACCGAGGTCTGGCTGGATATCGACAATACGGCCCACTCACTCGACACGATCGTCGAACTGATCGATTCCACGGGGGCGATGTTAGCCCTCTCCGATGACTCACTCCTCGACGGTGATCCTGACAACGCTGCCGAACTAACCGACGACCAGGTCAATCGGCTGCAGAAAGCGGCCGACGAATACCAGCCGACACACACGTCCGGCGCATTAAAAGACTACTTCTCGCAAAACGCGCGGGATGCGGGCATGCGAGTGGTACTTCCGGGCGTCGCGGGCACGCGTAACACCTACCACCTGCGAGTCAGCAGCTACGAGGAGAGGACCGAGGGCAGCTATCAGTTGCAGGTCCGCCTCGGTGAGCGGGACGAGTTCCCCGGCTCGACGGTGCGCAACGCCGAGATCTACTACTCCATGAACGGGATCGATGTGCGGGGCCTTCCCGTGCACTCACCCCTGGTCGGTGAAGCGGCCGAGAACGAAGCCCTCGGTGCCGCCTCCAACGACCAGCTGGCGCCCGATTTTGGAGTGTTCGTTTCGGTACCTTCGTCCGGCGCACAGGATCTCGGCAATCTGCTGCAGAGCGATCGCGCAGCGATCAGTGTGGCGGGCGATCTGGAACTGCCGCAGGACATCGATTTCTACGAATTCGAGGTCGATTACGAATTTGCCAGCAACGGCGGCAATCCCAGCTTCGAGCAGATCGCCACCATTCTAGACATCGACTACGCGGACGGCCTGGCGCGCGCCAATACCAACATGGCGGTCTTCGATGAATGGGGNCGGCTAGTTTACTTCGCCGAGGATTCCAACGTCTTTGACGATCGTTTGTCCCCGCTGGCAGGGGGCGACACGTCTGACCTGTCGACCGGATCGGTCGGATCCCGGGATCCGTTTATCGGCCCGATCTCGCTGCCCGAGGGCACCTATTTCGTGGCGATTGCGTCCAACGCCTTCATGCCTCAACAATTGCTTAACAACCCGGCGCTGCGGCGCGAGCCGATCAACTCAATCGCTCGACTGGTGGAAGACCATCTGGGAGACGAGGGATTTGAAACGGCCGCCGATCCGCAGATTTCCAGCTTCGTCAGTGATGCCGACCACATTGTCCCCTTGGATTCGGGCGATGTCACGCTGTACGTGATCCAGGACCAGCGAGGGACCCGCGATGTGATGGAACTGCTGGCTCTCGATCCGGCGACCGGCAAGCCGCGTTGGAACGAGGTGCGTAATTATCAGGAAAACGTCCAAGACATTACCACGCGCGCCGATGTGGGCGGTCGCGTGTTTGGTTTTTCGACACCCGTGGACAATCTTGAAGACCGAGCAGAATCGGACGCGACGATCGGTCTACTGCGGGGGTTACGCACCCAGAGAAACCAGTTTGTCGGCGGGCGAGACGATGGCATCCTGACGTACCAACAAGATCCAGAGGACGAGAATGCCGTGATCTGGAGTGGCGACCCGGCAGGTCCGACTCAGTACGGCGGGGTCTATTTCTCCGCCGCGGCCTTCGGCCACATCAGCGGTAGCGAAATGCTGTTTGCGCTCGGTGAGCGCGGTGACATCGAGGAGATTGGCGGCATCGCCGAGGCAAACCGGCCGACCTGGCCGCAACTGCCCGAGATGACGAATTTGCTCTACCGCTTCGACCCCGACACCCGCCAGGCGCTGAGCGACGATCCGAACACCCCCGAGGTCGAGGTAGACTTTGAGGGCGTCGACGAACTGGAGATCGGTCCCGGCACGAATGTCCGCGCACGCGGCCAGCTCGACCCCAACGTCACCCGCGGAACGGGCAGCTCGCTCGACGAGCGGGGCCCCGGCGGCACAATCAACGGCCTGGAGATCTTGAATGGCGTGCTGTACGCCGTCAGCGATACCGGCGGCCTCTATCGGGTCTCCAACCCAACCAGCGAAACGGCCCAGTTGGAGTACATCAAGGACCTAGTACCCAGCGATTACGACAACGTGGTGGCAAATCTCAGTGCCGTACTCGTCGACTTGGTAGACGATCCGATCACCACAGACATCGACGAGACAGAAACCTGGCCCGAGTACGACTTCAGCGACCCGATCTTCGGGCTGGTATCGGCATCGCCCGGTGCCACCCGCGACCTGGACGCTGAAATCTGGACCAAGCGCGACAACCTGTTTATCCCGCAGTCCACGGCGCTGGAACACATCACCGTTTTCGGCACCGGCGACGGCGCAAACTCGGACAGCTTGACGTTTACTCTCACCGATGGCAATTCGCTTCTCACGATCGATTTCGATACGCAGCCATTTGGCGGAAACGACCCGACCACCGATCTACAGTTCGTGCTCACCGGAGGGGGANTAACTGTTACGGTTGACAANAGCACCGGTACCCAAGCCGGTNCCGCCGGCAAGGGTTCCGCCGTTAATCCAGCAGATGANAGCACCCTTGANCCGTTTTACTCCGAAGTGCGTCCAGCCGGAACGTATACGCTGACCGTGAGCAACTCCGCAGGCGCTCCCCTGCCCTTTGGCGCGAACTACTTAGTTCACGTCTCGATCGGAGACAACCCGGCCACCGCCGTGATCGAGGACCGCAACGATCACGCTACGGCAGATGTCAAGGCGCGCGACTTTGAAGGCCTGGCCAGCCGGCCGGCTCAAGTCGAGGGGGACGTGTTCTACGACGCGCTCTATGCCGTCGATACGATCGGGGATGTGTACAAGTTCACCAAGACCGACGTCACAGATGACGACTCCTGGGCGAACCCGGCAGGCGACGACGGAAAGATCAGTGTCCTGGAAAACAGTAGCTCCGCGACCAACGAGGCCCAGCACGCCCGGGGCATCGCGTTCTCGCAGACGATTGCNCATTTCACGGACGCCCGACACGCCGATCACGGTCACGGGATGTCGGAGGCGGTCGACGACAGTCGGGCCAGGGGCCCGATCTACTTCGACGAGGTCGAACCGAACGACACCTTCGGTACGCCACACAAGCTGGAAACCGAACGCTGGACTCTCGGATTCGATGCCAACATTGCCAGCGATGATTCCCTCGATGTCGATCTCAATCTGAATACGTCGNCGATCATCCCACACGTCAGTCTCGTGGGACGGGGCGATGGCTCGATCCTGAACGGCACGGCCACGCGCGACTTTTACAGCTTCGTGGTCACCGAACCCAATTCGTATGTCCAGATCGAAACCGACTTTAGCTTCGACTATCAGTTGCGGCACAACGGCGGCCAACCGGGCAACGACCCGGATGACGGACCGGCAGGACACACCGGCGTTATCAATTCCCAGCTCACGCTCCGCAACGCCAGTGGCGGTGCGATCATTTCAAATGATGACATTTCGCGATTTGAGTATGGCGGCGGCGGTTGCTCGCAATCAATGGTGCTGGGCGGCAATGGTTGCAGCGCGATTCAAACACCCAACACACACAAAGCCGAGGCGGCCNCAGAGAGTTATGAGTCGCTGATTCAAACACGCTTGAATCCCGGAACCTATACCGTTGAGGTGACGAAATTTGATCCCGAAACCGTCGCGTTCTTCCAACCGCCCGAAGCGGGCGATCAGTACACGCTCCATGTGAGTGTGCAGAACCACGCAGTGGACGAGGGGAACGAGGTGGTCGACGGTGGCGGCAGCCTGGTCTTCGGAACGTCCTACGACGATGAGATCGCCGAAGTCCAGCCACTCGGCACCAATATTCGCATCCACTCTCCTTTCCACGGNCTCTTCAGCGGCGACCANGTCTACATTGAGAATGTCGAGGGTGTCCGCCTCGCCAATGGCAGCTATCAGGTTGGCGCACGGACCCCCGAGTACTTCGATGTGAATGTGGGGAATGTCGATACGCTAGATCCGACGCCGGTTTACGAGAGCGGTGGCAGCTGGCATCAGATCTTCTCCCCGGCATTGAACAAGGCGAACGTGGAATCGAGTGCGTTCAGTCTGGCCGGGTATGCGGCCGCAGACAAGCCGGTCCTCTACTTCAACTACCTGGCCAACCTGCACGCCACCGATGAGATGGACGATTTCCAGGTCTCGCTGAAAACGGGCGATGGTCAAATCATCCCGCTGGTGGTCAAAGTCGAATCGGGTGATGCCGCGCTGTTGGTCTCCGCCACGGGTACAAGCGACGTCGACAATCCCGATTGGGCCGCGCGGCGAGACTACTGGCAAGCTGCNCGCGTCGAGCTGGGTGATTACGCAGGTCAAAGCAACCTGAGTCTGATCTTTGAGTACAGCACCGAGGGGAACGAACTGAACGCCGGCGGTACGGCTCTACCCCAAAACCTTGAGGGCGTCTATGTGGACGATCTGCGGATCGGGTTCGCCGAACGCGGNGAGATGATCACGCGATCGTACAGCGATCCGCTCTACGTGCCCAATGCGTCGGCACCGACCAGCGAAGACGAGATCCACGTCGGCGAGTACCAGCTGGAAATCCGCCGAGCATCCGATTACGGAGTGATCCAAAAGGTCGGACAACGGGGCGAGTCTGCCAACAGCTTCCAGTTGCAGCAGACATTTGACACCAACGATCGTTTCGTGAAACAGTTCACCNTNAATGCGCCNGCCGGCAGCGCGCTGACCGATGGCGACACGTTTACCATCAGCGACGGCAGTCACCGCGTCACATTCGAATACGACAATGACAACAATCACACCTCGGGTAACGCCGNGGTGACGTTTGATGCTTCTTCCACCGCGCAAGATGTGGCANCCAACNTCATCGCCAGCATCAACGGCGCCGGTGTACAGACGATCCTGGAGATCGAAGCGGGAGACGGGGGCCTGGGCAGGGTCCACTTGTACGGCAACGCGATTGTCACTGGGGGCATTGCAACGACTCCTCACTTTGGGACCGGCGATGCGAATCGCTTCCGTGACCAAGGTCAGATGCTGATTCACTCCAACCTGGTCCACGATGCGGCCGGTTGGGGAATCAACATGGCAGGNGGCAAGTCGGACGGAACCGACGGGGCGCCCGTCGGTTTCCATGCGACTCAATTCAGCCCAGTGCGCAGCCTGCAAATNCTCAANGACGAACCAGAATCGGGACTGATTCCGGGCGCCACAATTGAGAACAACGTGCTCGCCGGGAACGGNCTGGGGGGCATCCATGTCGCGGGCAGCCTGTCGCCGTGGGAAATCGTTCCGGCGCGCGGGGGTGACTATCCCGATCGGCTCGGCGGCAGTGCGGCCGGNGACAGCGTCTGCGACGGAGCTTCTTTCCAGGTGGTCGCCTTCGGTGTCACCCAGCGCTTTGAGTTCGAGGATATCGCCGGGGACAGTGCACCGTGTGGAAGCGCGACCGACGGTGGCGACGGCTGGACTGCCGGGAGCGTACCGGTCTTCTTCCGCAAGGATGACGGCTACTTGTCCTCCCGCCCAAATACGACCGGTGAAGGCACCCCTTATTCCCAGGCCGAGATGGTCTATGCGATCCGCGAGGCCATTAACTCCAGCATCCTGGGCACCAACACCACCAGCACCCACGTCGAGGCGGTTCCCTACTTCAGCCGCGCGTCGGGCAGTTACGCTTTGGGAGCCGATCCCGCGCTNTACCTGTACAACGTCGAGCAGGTCATCGGCGGTCCGTTCCGCGTCAGCGCGCGTACCCAAATCGGAACNCCGGCCCAACCATTCCACCGCGTCATCAACAACACGGTCTACGGAGATGACGGTACCGAGTCGTTCTTCTCGGGTAGCGGTATGGACGAGCCCAACGACACCGCGGCCGGCGCGGTCGCAACCTTCCAGGGGCGGGCGAATCTACCCGAGCAATACGTCACGCAGGGCGCGATCGGCGATGGGCTGTCGGTCCCGTCCGATCTGTCGCTCGATGTCGACCTGTTCCAGGTGCAGATGGACATTCATGACCGACTGGTCGTCGATGTCGATGCCAACGAATTCGGCTCCAGTCTGAACTCGATGGTCCGCGTGTTCAACGCTCAGGGTGAGGAAGTGGCGCGCAACAACGACGCCGCGGCACCAGGTGAAAGCGCCAGTTTCGATGCGTACGTGGAATACACCGTTCCCGATGCGGCCNGTGCCGGNNCGTNNCNGCCGTNGGCATCAGCGGTCGGGAGAACAGCGAGTACAGCGCGCTGAGCCTCGGCGGCCGCCAGGGACCTGCGAGCCACGGCGAGTATACGATCGAGATCAACGTATTGGCGCAACGGGACTGGGCAATCGTAAGCGTTCCGGGCGCGGCGATTCTAGACGGTACTACGTTTACCGTCTCCGATCGAGAACGCACGGTCGTCTTCGAAATGGACGCTCTTTCGGCCCCGGTGGTTGATCCCTGTTTAGGCCCTGGCTGTGCCGGTGTGGCAGCCGGACACATCGCCATCGCCTACGACAACACGGCGATCGGTGGCAACAATCGTGGCCCCGGATATTACTCACCGGAAATAGCCGTTGTTGTAGCGGATGCAATTCAGACGGAGTTTGGCGATTCGCTGAGCGCCACACCGCTGGGTGGCTTCCGAGGCGCGACGGCCGGTGGACCTCGCCACAATCAGCCCACGAACGTCGACTACAACGATCAGAACTTTGGCCATGATTACGATCCCAGCCGCGGGGCATACCCGGTTCCACCCGGCACGGGAGTGCGGGCGACGGCCGAACAGTATGTGTTTGTGGAAGGTGCGGCCAACATCACGCTCGACGAGGGCGACTGGAACGCCGACGGGGTGATCGACAGCAACCCATTTTCGATGCGCCCCAGCCTAGGCGGCGGTAACAACATCAATGGCCTGATGCCCGAACGGGGCATCCTGGTTTCGGAAGCCGCCTCGCCAACACTATTGAACAACGTACTCTCCAATCTGGAGTACGGAGTTCAGGTCGCCCCCTCGTCATCGTCGACGATCATGGGTGCCTCACTGTTCCAGCATAGCGTCATTGATTTCGAGGGAATCGATTCGCTCAACGAAAGTTTTAATCTCACGCTCGGTACCGACGAACCCCTGTTCTTCAACAGCGGAGACCAGAATTTCTATCCGGCCGCCGAATCGCGCGCTATCGACAGTTCGATCAATTCTCTGGAAGACCGGGATTCACTGGTCACCGTCAAGGAGTCCCTGGAGATCACTCCCTCGCCGCTGTTGGCACCCGGCCGGGATGGATTTGGGCAGTTGCGGGTCGACGACCCGGACGTCGATCCCCCGGATGGGTTTGGATCCAACGTGTTTATCGACCGCGGTGGTGTGGACCGCGCGGACTTCAACGGCCCAACCGCGACATTGATCAATCCCCGTGACAACGATGCCGACGGTGTCGACTTGGATCCGACGGCCACGGTGGTTCAGTTGGCGACCGGCGATTTAACTCATCTCTCGGTGCAATTCACCGACGGTTCGAATTTGAATGCGAGCGAACGCGGAATCGGTGTCGACCCCAGCACG
This sequence comes from Planctomycetaceae bacterium, assembly GCA_002702965.1. Classification (GTDB taxonomy): domain Bacteria; phylum Planctomycetota; class Planctomycetia; order Pirellulales; family Pirellulaceae; genus UBA9264. The sequence goes on along the minus strand of PADE01000262.1, from coordinate 3,941 downwards.
GTGACTTCGCAGAAGATCACACTGGTCCAGAACGGTCAACTGTTGACCGAAGGAGAAGATTACCTCTACCACTTCGACCCGCTGGGTAACACGATTCGTCTGACGCATATCTCCGGTTTCTGGGAAGACGAGAGCGTCTATGTCATCCAGTTGAACAACCGCGACCGATTCGTGTTCACTGCCCAGGACGGCAGCCACTTCCGGGATGGCGAATCGATGTTCGTCCAGGATCAGTCTGACAACACGGTCACCTTCGAATACGACACCGGTTACAGTCTGCACGTCGCGGAAACACTGACACTGATTGTGCCTGACGATGGAGTCGAAGACGAGGATCTGCTGATCATCCAACGGCCGGTCAGCATTCCCGTGATCTTTGAATACGACGCCGACGATCCCGCGGATCTAAGAAACCCAGGCCGGATTCGGATCGACATCTCGCAGGCCAGCAGCATCGACGAGGTCGCCCAGGCAACCGTCGATGCGTTTGCCGAAGCGAACATCGGGTTGGCGCCCAAGTACCTTGGCGATGGACGAATACACGTCGGGGCGCCCACGGGATTCACGGTCGATACGACGTTCGGTCCGTTGACCCAATCGGGAACCGCACAGCCCATTCTCGACGGTGATTCGTTCGAGATCACGCACGACACCGAAGCTACCATCTTCACCTTCGAGGACAGTTATCCCGAATCGGGCGATACCGACCTGAATGATTTAGTGATTGAGTATTCGCGTGCCGACTCCACCGAAGACATCGCCGATCGGATCACGACCCACATCGCGGCCCAACCACTCGGCCTAACGGCTACGAATCTGGGACAAGGGCAAGTTCACGTAGGTGGTGACCCGAGCCATACAGTCGACACGACCGACGCCGCAGGTCTAACTTCCTCGGGAACACCAGGTGTTACCGGTTCCACGCAGATTCACTTGCCCGGACCGCTCTCGCTAGTCGTGCCCGAACTGGCTGCTACTGGCGTGGGTGGAGTCGCGGATGGCCAATTCTTCACGATTGATGACGGTGTTCGGGACACGGGCCTTCGCCTGACGTTCCCCGAACCCAATAAGTTAGACACTGCGCTATCGATTGTCGGCGACCGCGATTACAACGGCACCGTGGTCGAGTTTGTGCAAACCGGAGCGCAGACCAATGGGGCCGCAGCCGCCGTTTTCGACGATGTCAACTTGTTACTGACAATCGACCTCGATGCCGCGACGACGACTTCGGGTGTCATTGTGGAGGCGATCAATATCGAGGGGACGTTCGTCGCGGAAAACGACGTCGCGGCTGACCCCACCAATGACGGCGGTGGTATTCCCGGGGTGACCGGTGTTCAGGGGGTGATGAGCAGCGACCTGCCATTTGAGTTTGAACAGCAAGACCTTGCTAATGACGACCCGGCGAGGGGTATTGCACCCGGAGCCTATCCGATCGTATTCCAGCTTACCGACACGGTCGATGAATTGGCAGAGCGGTTGATCGAGGCCATTTCGAATGCCGACGTGGTGAACTTGCAGCCCGTCAATCGCGGCGATGGCGTCGTCGAACTGGGCGTCGGCAGGGACCACGTGGTCGATGCGACACGAACCGAGGTCGAAAAAATCGGCACATTCGGTGGAGTCTCCGACGGCGAGACGTTCCAGCTCGGCAATCTGGCCGGCGAGGATCACGTGGTGACCTTCGAGTTTAACTCTGAGGGTGAAGTAGCAGACGGCAACGTTGTGCTCGAATTCAAAGTCGGCGATTCAGACGACCAGTTGGCGGCCAAAGTCGTTCAGGCCATCGCCGCGGCCGATCTGGACCTGGATCCTGTGTACCTCGGCAACGGCAGCATCGCTCTGTTTGACACCGCGCACCACACGGTCGATGTCAGCGGCAGCACGCTGAGCCAGACGGGAGTTCCCGGCGGTGCCGTGACGCTGCCCTTCATTCCCGGCGTTTCCTTTGATGCCAATCAATTTGCGGCGGTGATTATCACGGCTGTAGGTGAGAGTGTGCTCGAGAATGTGGCATTCACTCCGCGCGGTGGTGACACTTACTTCGTCAACGGCATCGACGGTATCGGGGGTGATCTGGAAAACTTCTTCGTCGAGGCAATCGCCGATAAAGCGGGCAATGCGTTACTGGCCAATCAGTCTTCGAACGAAACCAAGTTTACGATTCTGACCGACGGGGTCGAACTCGATTACGGCGACGCGCCCAACGAAATAGGCCTCGAGTACGAGACCCTCTTCGTTGATGGTGGGGCCCGACACGTCGTGGTAGAAGGCATGTCGCTGGGTGAATACGTCGATGCAGAAATCAACGGCGTCCCCTCGGCAGCGGCCGACGCGGACGACCAGGATAACGAGAATGATGATGAAGATGGTGTACGCGGACTTGTCCGGGACCTTGAGGCAGATACCGGAATCTTCAACCAACACCTCGATACACCGATCACGGTGATCGCCTCGCGAATCGGGTACCTGGATGCCTGGATCGATTTCAAGGGAGACGGCGACTGGGATGACCCGGGCGAGCAGATCTTTACCAGCCAGTTGTTGAATCCGGGTGAGAATTTCTTGATCGTCGATACCCCAGACAATGCCTCGACGGGCATCACTTACGCTCGTTTCCGCTTCAGCCTGTCTGGCAATCTGCTGCCGTCGGGCGTCGCCGCCGAAGGTGAAGTGGAAGATTATCAGATCGAAATTCTCCCCGGTACTCCACCGGTCGCAGATGACGATGCGTTCGCCACCGATGAGGATACGTCTCTCGACAGGACACCGGGACGTTCGCTGCTGGACAATGACAGCGATCCCGATGGCGACACGGTGACGGTTCTCCGCCCCCTCGACAATACGACGAGCGTGCTGGGTGCGCTCGTCGACATCGATCCGGACGGTCAATTCAGTTATGACCCGACCGGCTCAGAGGATCTCCAGGGTCTGGCGGTTGCCGAGGTAATCGATGATCAATTCACCTATCAAATCGACGATGGCGCGCTACCGTCGCTGCCGGCGACGGTGACCGTGACGGTCACGGGTGTCAATGACGCCCCCGACGCCAATGACGGGACACTGACTGCCGAGGAGGACGGTGAGACCGTTACCGATCTATTCCCGGCGGACGATATCGACAGCGACGATGATCAGTCGACATTGTCCTACGCGATCATCGAGCAACCGCTGGAAGGTGTCGTTTCGGCCGACGCTGCCGGGACTTTCACCTTCGATCCGGCCGGTGATTTCCAGAACCTGGCGATCGGAGAAACCCGAAACGTCACTTTCTCTTATACGGCAACCGATCAACACGACCCAACGAGTAATCTGGGCGTGGTGACGATTACCGTCACCGGAAAGAACGATGCCCCGCTCGCGAACGACCAGACTATTTTCGCACAAGAGGATGGCGATCCGGTTGGACCGACCGCTTTTGCGGGAAGCGACATCGACTCGGACGATGACGGGAGCAACCTCACCTATGAAATCGTCGACGATCTTGCGGAAACGGGCGAAGGCTCGGTAACGGATCATGGCGATGGAACGTTCACCTTCGATCCCGGCCCCGACTTCCAGGAACTGAGCGAAGGAAGCACCGCCGACGTGACGTTTACCTACCGCGCGACCGATAGCAACGACACTCTGAGTGAGATCGATGGGACGGTCACGATCACCGTGACGGGTGTCAATGATGATCCGGACGCGGTCGACAACAGCTACCTGACAGATAAAGCAACCTTGATCCAGCGGAACGTCATTACCAATAACACGGGAGAGGGCGTCGACTCGGATCCCGATCAAGATGATACGCTCTCGGTCAATGAACTCGATGGTAACAGCGCCGATGTAGGCCAAGAGATCGTATTGGCTTCCGGTGCAACCTTGACGCTGCAATCCGACGGCATCCTCACCTATGATCCAACGACGTCCGATGAGATTCGGGCGCTATCCGAAGG
>PADE01000261.1 GCA_002702965.1 Planctomycetaceae bacterium | reverse complement strand
CTCCGGCAGCTACGGTCGCTGCTCCGCAGGCGCGACCTACGTGCCTGCAGACAAGAGGCTACGCGACTTGGTTAGGCTCCGCCTACTGACCAGACGGACTCAAGGCAACACGAAAGCCGTAGTAGCCGTAGCGGTACGACGGGAAGAACCTGAAGCGGGACGCCGACCGACAAAACTCGGCGTCGCGGCGTCCAACCGCCGCCACGGGACACGCGGGAAGAGCCCGACGACGGCCCGGCCGGATCTGTCGCCGCATCAGCGTGATACACACCATGCCAGTCCTCACACCACTCCCAAACGTTACCGTGCATGTCGTACAGCCCCCACGGGTTGGGCTTTTTCTGGCCGACAGTGTGGGCATATTTCTGCCCTACGAGCGTGGCATTCTCCTTGTACCACGCGTACTCTCCCATCTCCGAAGCATCATCACCAAAGCTATAAGCCGTCGTCGTTCCGGCACGGCACGCAAAAGCAAGCCACACCACTGGGTTGCCTACACGGTCGTCCACCAGAATTGGAAGCTGGTCGCCAATACCCGACTCGACTACTGGGAACTCTACGACATCGTGGCGGATCCGTATGAAACACGTGACTTAAAGAAAGATCAGCCGCAAACTGCCTCGGACTTGATCCAGAGAATCAAGCAATGGAAACAAACGCTTCCTGCCAGGCCGACGGGGAATGTCTTTTCGGCGCAGCGACTGGGTATAAAACCGTGAAGGCGCTCGGGTGACTCTGGGGTGGGAGCAGCAGGTCGGTTAGTGGCGGATACTGCAATTCGGCAATGCCTTCTGCAAGGCAGCCACACCTGCCTTGGTCACCCTGGTCCCTCCCAGGTTAAGATCGAAGAGATTCTTAAGCTTCGCTAACTCCTGCAGTCCTTGGTCGGTTACTCGTGTAGCCGGTAAGCCAAGATCTACGAGGCTAGACACTTTGGCCAACTCCTTGAGGCCTGCATCTGTTATGTCCGAGCCACTGATCGTCAGGGACACGAGGTTCGGAAGTGTCGCCAGGTCTCGAAGCCCTGTGTCTGTAATACGGGTTTACACTAAGAGAAGATGCTTGAGACGCTTGAGCTTCGCCACTTCCTTGAGGCCCTCGTCGTTTAGTTTCAAGACGAAAGTGAGCGACTCCACCTTCTCCAGGTCTGCTCCGCTGATTTCACCCGTAGACTTGTTGATTTTATTGCGAATTTTCTGCTCCACCAAAACATTCTGAGGGTTATCCGGAGCAGATACCCATACCAGCGTTTCCTTTTTCGATGCCGTTGTCTCGCCAGGATTCCCGGCCTGGGCATCCGAGGGGGAAGTCGGCTCAGGAGCATGGATGTCGCTGCCGCCCTCCTGCCCATCAAGTTCCCCAAGGAACTCAGACAATTCTTCGTCTTGCTCTCTGCTGACCGCTGACTTCGGGTTCACGATACGAAAACCCTTACTAGCCACGCTGTCAGATTGCTTCAGCCAGTCGTGCGTTTCCGACCTTTCTTCTTCGGAAAGATCGTGTCGTTTTTCATGGGTGATCCCGGCAATGACCGCCAGGCTGCCATCCTGCTGCACCTTAAAGACAGAGACGCGACCCATCTTGGCGAGATTAGCCGGGGCTTGATAGTGAAAATGAACTTCCTTCTCGACTACCTTACACTTTCCTCCAGCCTGCTCCATGAAAGTAGCACCGCTCACATCGTCGAAGAGGTTCTGAAAGTAATCTTTAAAGGTTCCCGACTTATCGATGACAAGCTTGAATTGCATGCCATCCACTTCTCTTTCATAAACCCCGGAAAGATTCTCAATCGTCAATTCTTTGGCAGCATTCCTGGCCGTGTTATTATTCTCCCCACATCCCACGACCAGCAACAACAGCAAACAGATGGCAAGTGACTTTTTCATAACGTTTCCCCTTAAGATATTATTCCACACAGTCCCCATCTTCGTCCGCTGCAGCCAATCTGCTATCCGTCACGATGGCAGGACATTCTTGAAGCCTGGGTATTGAACTGTCAGGGCAGCTCACTTTTTTTAGTGTTGGACGGCTTCCTGGATTCCAAGGGTTTTTCCACTTCCAGGACAAGCCGAAATACATTGGCTACTTTTGGTTTATAGGCCTTCCACTGCCCTTGGGTAACTTCTGTGGTTTGAATATAGAACGCTTTTCTGATCTTGACTTTGTGTTGGGTTTCGCCATTCTCTCTTTTTTCTTCCCCTTCTGGAGAGCCCATAAAGAATGTACCAGCAGGGATTTCGTTAAGTGTCATGCCGATCGTGTTAGTGATAGATTTTATCGCGAGCTCAGTCGGTTGTTTGGTTGGTTGTTCAGTTCGTTGTCCAGCAGCATACAGGATCTCACAATCAGACAATGTTTTTTGCAGGTCGGCCACACCAGCGTTAGTGACTTGGGTGTCGGAAAGGTTTTAGGTATCCAAGCTTTGTCAGGCCCTTAAGATGCACCAGACCAGCGTCGGTGATGTTGGTGTTGTCGAGTAAGAGAGTCTCAAGGTTGGCCAGCCCCTTGAGGTGCACCATTCCCGTGTCGGTAACTCGGGTGCCGGCAAGGACAAGACTCGTCAGGTTCGCCAATCCTTTGAGGTGCAGCAGCCCCGCGTCGGTGATCTGGCGGCAGTTCTGGAGGTCGAGCGTCTCCAGCTTGGCCAATCCCTTGACGTACACCAGTTGTTCGTTGGAAGAATAGAGGTGGAGTTGCATTTCAACAACTTCGCCCAGTTCATTCCGCTCGATCCTGATTGCGTGTATCCCCAAAGCCGCAAGACTCTCTTCCTCCGAGGGCCCCCCACCTTCCTCCGAGGGCCCCCACACCAGCCTCTATATTGGTGCCGTCTGGATACGCCAACCGAAGGAGCTGCACATGAAACGTCTGCTGGGTCTGCTGCTGGTGATGGGGATGGTCGGGGTGATGGGATGTGGGCCAAGCTCGCAGGAAATCGCGGAGCATGTTGCCGCGCTAAAGAAGCTCGGAGCCAAGATTGAACGAAAACAAAACTTCGAACAGTTGGATGCCAGTGGGAAGCCAACTTATGACGTGACTTCGGTTGATCTCAAAGACAATAAAGAGATCACCGACGCCGATCTCAAGAATCTTGCGGGATTGACCCTGCTGGAGTCGTTACACCTCACGGGCAGTCGCATTACCGATGCAGGAATGGTGCATCTCAGAGGATTGACCAACCTGACGTGGCTCACCCTCCATGAAACTCAGATCACCGATGCGGGACTAGTACACCTCAAGGGCTTGACCAAACTGGAGACCATCGGTCTCGCAAATACCCAAGTCGGCGACGCGGGTCTCGTACATCTTAAGGAAATGCCCCTGCTGATCATTAACCTCGACGGCACACAGATCACCGACGCTGGGCTGGTGAACTTCGAGGGACGATTTGTCTTGCAGAGGCTCAACCTGCATCGCACCCAAGTCACCGATGCGGGAATCGCTGAACTGCGTAAGAAACTGCCGTGCAAGATCTATCACTAGCCCCCGCCGCCCCTCCTGCCACCGGTGCGGGTCCGGTTGCTGGCCACCCGCCGCCGCGCCAGCCTCTATATTGGTGTTTAATCTCCCCTGGTACATAACCCCGCGCAAAACACGCCTAGTACTCACCATCATGGCTAGTGGCGAGCGTCCCAAAAGAGCGGCGACCACTCGAGTGCCTGCTGGCGGACCTGGTCACTGATTGTCTGGTCGCTGCGAATCACCTCCTGGAGTGCATTCAGCGACTCCACCTGACTGCGTCTGGATGTCAACAGGCCACGCGCATGTGACTGGGCACGCAGTTCCGGCGTCCATGGACGGGCGTCCCACACCTTCACCGTTTTGTCGACGCTCGCGCTGGCCAACCGATTGCCATCCGGGCTGAAACTCACGCTAATGACGGGAACTGAGTGGCCTTGGAGTGTCAGTGTCTCCTGGCCCGTCGCCGCATTCCATAGCTTTACTGTTCCATCAAAACTCGCAGATACCAGCCGTCTTCCTCCCGGGCTGAAACTCACACTAATGACGGGAACCGCGTGGCCCTGAAGCGCAAGCATCTCCTGGCCCGTGGCCGCGTCCCAGACCTTCACTGTCGTATCGTCACTCGCCGTAGCCAATCGCTTGCCGTCCGGGCTGAAGCTCACGCTCCAGACCGTGCTACGGTGTCCCATGAACGCGTGCCTTCCCTGGCCGTTAGTCGGGTCCCACACCTTCACTTCCCCGTCGATACTCGCGGAGGCCAGCTGCGTCCCATCCGGGCTGAAACTCACGCTGCGGACCGCGCTAGTGTGACTGAGCGTAAGCATCGCCAGGTCTGTGGTTGCGTCCCACACCTTCACCGTTTTGTCGACGCTCGCGGTGGCCAACCGCGTGCCGTCTGGACTGAAGCTCACGCTCACGACGGGGTGGGTATGCCCTTGGAGCGTGCGCATCTCCTGGCCCGTGGCTGTGTCCCACACCTTCACCGTCCCGTCCACACTCGCGGAGGCCAGCTGTCTCCCGTCCGGACTGAAACTCGGGCTTTTGACGGCAACGGCGTGCCCGTGGAGTGTGCGCAGCTCCTGGCCTGTCTCCACGTCCCAGATTTTCACTGTGGTGTCGTCGCTCGCTGAGGCCAGCCGCTTGCCATCTGCACTGAAACTCACGCTGCGGACCGCGCTAGTATGATTGAGCGTAAGTGTCTCCTGGTCCATGGCCGCGTCCCACAACGTTACGGTCGTGTCGATACCCGCCGAGGCCAGCCGCTTACCGTCCGGGCTGAAACTTACGCTAGTGACAGGCTGAGTGTGCCCTTTGAGCGTGCGCAGTTCTCGCCCCGTGGCGGCGTCCCACAACCTCACCGTTCGGTCGCCACTCGCAGAGACCAGCCGATTGCCGTCCGGGCTGAAACTTGCGCTGGAAACGCCCTTGGTGTGGCCTTGGAGTGTCAGTGTCCCCTGGCCCGTCGCCGCGTCCCACAGCTTCACCGTTCGGTCGCCACTCGCAGAAACCAGCCACTTGCCGTCCGGGCTGAAATCAACAGTCCGAACAATCTTGGTGTGTCCTTTGAGCGTGCGCATCTCTTCACCCGTGGCCCCGTCCCATACCTTGACTGTTGTGTCGAAACTCGCAGATGCCAACCGCTCACCCTCAGGGCTGAAAATCACACTAATGACAGGCTTGGTGTGCCCTTGGAGTNTGAGCCTTTCCTGGCCCGTGGTCGCGTCCCATAACTTCACCGTATTGTCCATACTCGCGGAGGCCAGCTGCCTCCCGTTGGGGCTAAAACAAACACTCCTGACCGCACTAGTGTGATTGAGCGTAAGTGTCTCCTGGCCCGTCGCCGCGTCCCATAACTTCACCGTCCCATCCATACTCGCCGAGGCCACTTGTCTCCCGTCCGGGCTGAAACTAACGCTCACGACGGGCTTGCGGTGTCCTTGAATCGCAAATAAATGACTGCCTGCCAGCCGATCATGGTAGCTCCACTCAAAGCNTCTGANGTCGCGCCGTTCGCGGTGGCGGTCGAGGGTCGCCCGCAGGCGTCCGAGGTTGGCGTTTTCCCAGTCTACCGACGCCAGCAACATATCGGAGGTATACGCACTCCTTTCCGCCTGTGCTGTTTTCGCTACTGCAATACGTTCCGCCTTCCCGGCTCGCCGTGACTCTTCGACCGCCAGTTGTTTCTGATTGTTGATCAGTATCGAGGAGACAACTGCGACCAGGGCAACCACCGCGAACGAAACGCCAAGCGCCTGCACCTTGGTGCGATGCTTGCGCATCCGGCGCCCCAGACGTTCGTTCCAGCTGCCGGCATAGACCGTAACCGGTTCATCGGCCAGCCAGCGTTCCACATCATGGGCCAGGTCCGAAGCCGTGTTGTAACGATCCTCAACCTTCAGCCGCATGGCGCGCTGGCAGATCGCTTCCAGGGCGCGAGGGACGGTCAGTTCAAGATCGCTAGGAGCCGGAATAATACCGGCAATCACGCGAGCCAACAGCTTCATCGTTTTCTCGTGGTGGCCCAAAGTATGCAAGCTGGTCAGCGACGAGACCGATTCTTGACCCGCCACTGTGCCTGCGTGCGATACACGGCGTTGCCAGCGCTGGATCTGGCTGGGGGTATAACTCTGCAACAGCGCGTGGGGCGCGTCTCCGGTGAGAATTTCGAACAATATCGCGCCGAGCGAATAGACGTCGGTTCGCGGCTCGATCGCGTCGGTCTCACCCAATGCCTGTTCTGGCGCCATATAACCGGGCGTGCCCATGATCCGGCCCTGCATCGTATGGCCCAAGTCGATCTCGTCTGCGATGGTAACCGCGGCGCAGGATGTCTCCGCACCCGGTTCACCCAATACTTTGGCCAAGCCCCAGTCGAGCACCATCAATTCGCCGAATTCACCGACCGCCACATTCTCTGGTTTGAGATCGCGGTGGATGACACCCCGGTTGTGGGCGTAGGAGATCGCCTGGCAGCTGGAAATAAACAACGTGAGCAGGCGTCGCAACTCCAGTGCGTCGACGTTGCCCTCGCGCAGGTTCCGATGGTAGTCCTGGATCAAATGTCGCAACTCCTGGCCGCGGACGTACTTCATGGTGTAGTACGGCTGACCCTCGGCCCCTTCGCCCGCCTGGTAGATGGGAATGATGTTGGGGTGTTCCAGCTGGGAATTGACCTGCGATTCCTGGACGAATCGGTAGCGTGCTTCGCTGCTGTGACTGCTCGCATCCTTGAGTGTCTTCAGAACCACTTCGCGTTGCAGTTTGTCGTCCTGGACCACGTAGACTTTGCCCAGTCCTCCTTCGGCCAGAAAACGGGTCACGGTGTGCTGGATGGTCGGGTCGCTGGCAATTTCACGGCTCGGTGCGGGGGCCTGGCCCGTTTCCGAATCACCCTGTGGCGGCGGGCTCTGTCCGGTCTCCGTGGTCGCCCGGTGCAGCGTCTGGCTCAGCGGCTCAGCGGCAGCCTCGATTGCGGTGTTGTCCGACAGACCACTGGACGAGTCGAGGGTGGCATCCAGATCAACGTCGCTTTTCCGAGACGGCAATTTCCCGTCAGAACGTGTCGTCTCCGGCGACGATAAATGCTGGCCAGCCTTCGATTCCACCCGACCGGCGTTTGGGCCGCTGGGTTCCTGCCGAACGTGGCCAGGAGGCAGATCAACCGTTGCTGCAGGCTCGGTCGTCGCAGCATCGGGCCGGTCCTGCTGATCATTCGCGCCGTCGGGCAGGGATGCGGACGATTCGTCGTGTGGTCGCTCTGTCATCGGCAAAACCCCCGGCACAATCGTGTAGCCATCGCGGATCGATTCTGGCCGCAACGGTGCTGGGCTGCGTCACCGCACAACATAGGCCGCCCGGCTGTCAGACAAAACGACAGCGCCCAACTGCAAGATCGAGAAGTAGCCCGCCCCTCCTGCCGCGGGTGCGGGTCCAGTTGCCCGCCACGCGCCACCTCGCCAGCCTCTATATTGGTGGCGTCTGTTGGGACGCATCCGACGGGGGAGCCAATCTCCACCGCAAATCGATCCTACGCCGAGCGTGCATCGGCGCATCGCGGTGCCGATGAGCCAGGTCTCGGGCTAGCGTCGCCCAAACGTGACGACTCACCGCCATTGGTGTTCGCCCGGTGCAAGGGATGCGGTACGCTTTGTCCTCACCCTGGCCGCCGCCCTAACTGCCCGCACCAGTAGGTTCTACACCTATGCCACGGCTCAGACGAAGCATAATTAGTAAAGGCACTCACGTTGAGACCTCTGCTGGCACCAGGATGTGCAACTCCTGCCGCAGGCAAGCCAAGATCCAACCCGACGACCGCTTTTTGCTCGTCAAGAAAAAATCGGGCTATTCGAACTACTGCACCGACTGTGCCTGGCAGGTTTTGGATGATGCATCACATGAGATTGCCAAGCTGAAACGCGACCTTCACGAGATGTGCGATACCGCTACCGGCACGCCACGGCTCGGACGAAGCATAATTAGCAAAGGCACTCGCGTTGAGACGTCTGCTGGCGCCCGGATGTGCTACTCCTGCCGTAAGCGAGCTAAGATCCAACCCGACGACCGCTTTTTGCTCGTTAAGGGAAAGTCGGGCTATTCGAACTACTGCGTCGACTGTTCCCCGCAGGTTTTGGATGATGCATCACATGAGATTGCCAAGCTGAAACTCGACCTTCACGAGATGTGCGGTACCACGACCGATACGCCATCTGTGGAGCATGCCGAAAACGGCCAGAAGATGGAGGATACCGAGCGCGTAGGACTGCTAAAAGCAGCGATCGACTACCTAGCTTCGCGCTGCGACGGCTCTCACTGCAAGGACGGCCAGGGTTTTAATGCCGCACACTCTGCCCTCGGGCGCAGCCTCGCTGGTCTCAGTGAAGATCACTGGACACCCAGCGACACACGCAAGGCTTGGCAAATCCTGCACACATACACCGGGCAGTTGGCCGACGCTGGAATAGTCTACGCAGAGATCCCCAAGCCGCCAGTCATATCGCCACGGCTCATCGACGTCCGCGACAGCAAGTTCGTTTTCGTGTTCGAGTATGACGCTGGTATCGTTAACGCCATACGAGAACTTCCCCGGCGTTCTTTTGACGGCGACAGTAAAGAATGGTCGGTTCCCGTGTCGCTGCGAACAATTATCCCGGTAGCCGCTTTTGCCGACGAGCACAACTTTGAGACAAGCGATGGCGCAAAGCATGTGCTCGCAGCGGCCGCAGACACGACGCCACCCCCGGACAAGAGCATCCGCCTCGCCGATGGCACGTTTGTCTTCGACTTCGATTACGATGCGAAGATCGTGAGCTCTCTGAGGGCACTCCCCAACATGAGCTTCGAGCGAGATCCGGAGCCCCTGTGGCGCGTGCCAGTTACCGCAACCGTCGCGACCACAGTGCTCCACTTGGCAGAGGAGTTTCACTTCACCTTACAGGATGGCGTCAAAGAGGCCGCCGAGCGTGCC
>PADE01000260.1 GCA_002702965.1 Planctomycetaceae bacterium | reverse complement strand
CAAATTCAACTCGCGGATCTTCAACTTCTCTCTGCGCTGTCTCCAGAAGCAACGCGGCCTCTTCGGACGAAATGTGATCCGCGGTGAAATCGCGCATCACCTGGTCTTGTACGGTCACTAGATTGCAGCGAATCGCCCAATCGTCTGGACCCAAGAGAATGTTCTGTGCCGCCGCTTCCAGCGGTGCCCGACCGGTGAAATAGTCACAGGGGTCGTAGCCCAACAGACTCATATTGGCGACTGCCGAGCCGGCCGGAAGGTGCTGGGGAACGTGGTGCGCGCGGCCAACAACACCGGAATTGGCAATCCTGTCCATGCCAGGAAGTTGCGCCACTTCCAAGGGTGTTTTTCCATCCAGCGCTTCCTGCGGTTCGTCGGCACATCCATCGGGAATGATGATGACACGTTTCATAGTAGCAAGTTCGCGTTTACACCCACTGTCGGTCGAAGAGAAGCCTGAATTTCCGCACTGCTACCTCGCGCACTGCTACCTCGCGCACTGCTACCTCGCGCTCCAATACCTCGCGCTCCAATACCTCGCGCTCCAATACCTCGCGCTCCAACTCATAGCGGACAATCACGGCCGATGCGCTGTTGGTCGACAGATCTAACCATGTCTGGGACGAAATGACTTTATCCAATGCGCTGCACGGCGTAGCGCTTATCTGCGACGCGGTTTGTAAATCTCCAAGGCACTCCCCGAGAAGACCTCCGCGGCATTCATCAACGTCTCGCTCAAAGTCGGGTGCGGGTGTACCGACTGGCTGATATCCGAAACTTCGCACCCCATTTCGATCGCCACTACCGCTTCACCGATCAACTCACCGGCCCCGGCGCCAACAACTCCACAACCCAGTAGCTGGCGTGAATCCGGATCAATGATCCACTTCGTCAACCCGTCGGTTCGGCCGGTTGCCTGGGCACGCCCGCTGGCAGCCCAAGGAAACAGAGCCACTTCCACGCGGCGCTCCGCCGACGCTGCCTGCTGTTCGGTCAGACCGGCCCAGGCAATCTCCGGATCGGTGAACACCACGGCCGGTATCGCTCGTTTGTCAAATTCGGTTGACTTTCCCTGAATCACATCGATCGCGGTGCGCGCCTGGTGACAGGCCTTATGAGCCAACATTGGCTCGCCGACGACGTCACCGACCGCCAGGATGTGGNNCTCCAGGGTGCGTTGTTGCGTATCGCACTGGATGAAACCGCGCCCGTCCAATTGCACACGGGTCGTTTCCAGTCCCAATCGGCGCGTAGCTGGTTGGCGCCCGACGGCGATTAAGACGGCGTCAAACGTCTCGACCACCGGGTTCGACTCGCCGACCAGAGTGACTTCCACACCGTGATCGCGATCGACGACCGACTCCACGCGCGTATTCAAGAACACGCGATCGTCAAGCATCTTTGCGAGACGTCGATGAAGATGTTTGACCAGATCGGCGTCGACCGTCGCCAACAAGCGATCGGCCATTTCAACGACGGTCACCTGAGAACCCAAGCGCGCGTAAACCGTCCCCAATTCAAGACCGATGTACCCCCCTCCTACCACGAGCAGGGAATCTGGAATCCGCTCCAGTTGCAACGCCCTGTTCGAGTCCATAATGCGCTGCGATCCAACGCGCAGCGTATCCGGCACCGTCGCCGACGACCCCGTCGCAATGACCGCGTGGTCAAACGTCAGTTGGCGTTCTTCAGGAATCGCCTCATCGTCTCCGTCCAACCGCAGCGTGTGAGCATCCTGGAANACCGCGCGCGCCGAGATCACCCGAACCCGGCGCCGCTTTGCCAGCTGCTGAAGTCCACCAGCAAGTGTGTCAACCAACTTCTCTTTGCGAGCCCGAACCCGGTCCAAATCGACAGCCGGACCACCAAAATCAACACCCCAATCGTCACCGAGCTCGGCGACTTCTGAAATGACGCGAGCCACGTGCAACAGAGCCTTGGAGGGAATGCAACCGTGCAGCAGGCAAGTCCCACCGAGTCGTGGACCCGCCTCAACGAGTACAACATCGATTCCTTGGTCGGCGGCTAAAAAAGCCGAGGCGTACCCGCCGGGCCCACCGCCAATTACTGCCAATGGTGTATGCATCTATCAAAGCCCGAACGAGCACACCCAAAGCAGGCACCTATCGACTACGACGGTGCGCGTTGCTGGAACACAAACCAGATTGCGCGACTAGCGAGACAGGAACTCAACCACCATGTTTACATCGACCGGCAAGCTAATATCGCTGGGACCGGGATTTCCTTGAATGGTGGCGCGCAGCGTTTCCGGATCAAAGACCACCCAATCCAGCGGCTCGCCAGCCTGGTCCGCCGAAAAACCGCGATACAAGTTGAGCAGGTTCTTTCGATTACGCACCGTCACGACATCACCTGGGCGCAACAGGTAACTTGGCTTGTCAACCTTGATGCCATTGACTTGGAAGTGCCCATGGGCAACCCCTTGCCGTGCTTGGGGGCGCGTCCGGGTAAATCCTGAACGGCGAATAACATTGTCTAACCGCCGTTCGCAGAGCATCAACAACAACTCTCCGGTATTACCCTTCTTGCGTGTCACGTCGTCGAAGAAACGTCGCAACTGTCGCTCGCCCAAACCGTAATAGTGCTTGATTTTTTGTTTTTCGCGCAAAGCAAGTCCGTAATTGGACGTTCTCCTGGGGCGGGTGTGCATACCCGGAGGNGTNTCGCGCCGCTCCATTGCCCGGAGAGCGCCCGAACTCTCGTAAATCTGGGCGCCGAGACGCCGGTTGATTCGTGTTTTCGGGCCAGTGTATCGTGCCATCTAGGTCTTCCTTCGTCCCGCCATGAAAAACCAGTTCGCTGAATTGTTGCGAAGCTTTGAATGATTGCGCATTTTATCAAGTTGAGCAAGTAGTGGTCCGAAGTTTCTTGGCCAAATCGGTGCTACGGATCGAGACGTATCGCCAGTTTGAGGGCTCTCGGCGGCCGGTTCAGAGGGCTACCGGGGCAGCCGGACGGTCTCTCCGGACAACTTGCGCACTGCACCTGCTCGGGGTGGCTCTCCCGTGCGGTCAAAGCGACGGAGCGGCTCTGTCGGTGACGGCGCAATTCGAGCCGACGCGATTGAAGTTGAGTGTTCCGGACTGACCATTGAGTCCTCGTAGAGCGGTCGGCGCGAGGCCGACCTTACAGGCCGTGACCGCAGATCGAGTTCGGCCCGTCAGGCCAGCCGGCGAGACGCTGTTTTCCGGTAGGTTGAATCNGCCAACACGAGTCGTCAACGTCCGAATAAACACGAGGCTGTGAGGGCGGCTCGGCGACCACCAACCACCCCTGAGTGGGGTATCAAACGGCGGTGGTTAACGCGTCGACACCAGATCGCGGGCAACATCCAACCTCGCCGTAAACCCAGCGCCCGATCTTGACGATTCCCCCAACCTCCGTTCCGCCCCCAACTCGTCTCGAGGATGCTCGGCGCGGCTCACCGACCTCCAACCGGTCGTGGCAGTCGCCGGAACAGAATTGGAGGCCGGGGGCCGATAGTATTCGTCCTGGGCACCACTACCGGTCGCTGGAGGTGGAATTCGNGACTTGCCCCAAGCGGAAAACGAGTGGGTGCCAGCTGCGGTGCTTCGACAGCCAGCCAAAGCACACAGCCCCAACGCCAGAACCGCTAAACCCTTCATGCTATTCTCCTGCAGCCATCACCGGGTAAACAGGGCGCGCTGGCCGGAGTAAGCGGTTCGCCCCTCCGCGAAAACCGGACCCTAACCCAGCACCCATCGAAACTCCGCTGCCGAGCACGCGCGTAACTTATCGATTGGTGTCGCCGAGACCAAGGGCGCTTCTTTGGTTCGGCCGGCCCGCTACACACGTGGGATAGACGCAACNGTCAATCTCAGCTTACCCAAATTGCATAATCCGTATTTCTGTCAAAAAAAGACAAGTTAACCATAACTATCCAGCTCCGTCTGCCGAAAATGAAGACCGCAGCAGAGATCGTATGCAGAGAACTCGCTGCACCCAAGCCAAAGCCAAACATGATCCTCACGACCACTACGCGGCGAACCACGAGAAAACCGGTCGCGCGTTGCGAGTTTTCGCTAAGAACAGACCGTGCAGTATCGAATCCCGCTCCAATAACGTCGTTGGAAACTGACCTTGACCCGATTTTTCCAGGCCAGTATTTATCCCGCTCTCGTCTACAGACCATGCTTATCAATTCGTTCGTCGAGGCCATTGGGCAAAGCCACCGTTAGTGGTGATGCGAGATGGTACACATAGCGATTATCGTTTGCGACTTCTCGTCAACAGCTCTCAGAAACAGCTGAGATTGGCTAACTAGGATCAGCCATCACAGCATTTCGCTTTCTGGCGAGTTGATTCGAGAATTCGTANATCGCGAAGAAGGAGAATCGCGTTGAGAGCGCCTGCCCCCCTGTTTGTCCTGTTGTGCCTGTCACTGCTGAGTACGCCCGCTACGGCGGCGGCCCACCCCCTGACCGGTCTCTGGCTTGTTGCATCCGCTGAATTTGGGCAGTTGTCGCTTCCCAGTGCGTCGGGTGGTAACAACGAGGTACCAACCGATCCCTTTGCTTCTCGCCAAGCGACACTTCGAAATGCGACGGTTGATCGCCAGCAGCCGGCTGCTGGCGGCAACCGACCTGTACCTGCTCGCCCTGGCATCCAAGCGGCTCCCGGCAGCCTCCAGGCACCCGCCACCAGACAACCACTCGCTCCGCAACAACAGAGTCAGACACTGCTCCTCGCAGCCCGTCGGGCACTCGCAGCGGGAAACCAGCAGCAAGCACTAGCGATGATCGATCGAGCCAAGAAACTGGGGATCACCTACCCGCTGCACGCCGATTCTCCGATCAAAGTTGAGGCCTTGGCTCGCCGGGCCAGCCAGTTAGTGGCCAGCGCAACCAATTCGGCAGACCCCGTTCTCTTCAATCGCAATCGGGCCCGACTGTGGATGGATCAAGCCCGTGGTCTGATGCGATACGGGGCCTACCCCGACGCCAGACAACTCGTCGACCAAGCGAAGTCGCTGCCTGTCCAATACCAGGCATTCGAGACCACTCCGCAGAAGATGCTGGTGGAAATCAACGCGTTGCAGCAAGCCGCAACCCGACAGAAGAAAGCAGACCAGGCCGCGGCCAACGGCCTTTCCAGGGCACCTGGCCAACTACCTCGCCAACTACCTCAAACACCGGCAAACGCCGCCGCTCAGCTGCTACCGAACACANCCAGTGTCGCGCGGTTCAGCGATCAAAATGNCGCNCGGTTCAGCGATCNAAATCGCGCCCGGTTCAGCGATCAAGGTATACGTCAGGCGGGTGCGATCGGTCCCAATCAGGCGTTTCCNNCCGTCAGACAGGGGCTCTACGACCCCAGCCGCGATCCAAATCGAGTCGTGGCCGTTCAAGCGACGACGCCCGCCCCCGATGCCGCACAAACAGTTGCGACGACCACCACCAATTCTGTGGGGGTCCGGTTGTTTCAACAAGGGATGCAGGCGTTAGTCAACCAGGACCGACCGACGGCTCTGCGTTTCTTTTCGGAAGCCTGGCAATTCGAAGCCGAACTCGATCCGGCAATCCGTCAAGAACTCAAGACGAAGTTAGCGCTTCTGCAGACGGCACCAGCCAGGACGACGCCCGCCCAGGCAGCACCGTCTCCGTTGGACCAATTTACCGTTGAAGAACGTCTCAAACGNGATCAGTTNCAGCGTGAAATTCTCAACGAACAAAAAGCAGCTGAAGAATTGGCAGCCCAAGATCCCAATGCCGGTCTTGCACGTTTGCAGCGTCTGCGCGATCGCGTAAATGAAACCACAATCGATGCGGTCACCAAGAAGCAGATGCTCACGCTGGTCGATAGCCACATCAACCGCTTGCAAACCTATATCGACCGCAACCGCGCGCAGATCGCACAGGACCAACACAACCGCGAAGTTCGCCAGGGAGTTACGGACCGGCGGTTGAAGAAGAACGACATGGAGAACAAGATCGCCGAACTCGTAGAAGAGTTTAACACGCTCGTCGACGAACGCCGTTTTGCCGAGGCCGAGGCAGTGGCCCGCCAAGCACAGGAGATCGATGCGCGGAACCCGGTCGTTGTGAACCTGATGGCGCAGAGCCGATTCATTCGCCGGATCGCAGCGGACCTAGATATCAGCATGCAGAAAGAACAGGGTGTGTTCGACGCGCTCCAATCGGTGGATGCTTCTTCCATTCCGGTGGATGACCGCCAGCCACTGGTGTTCAACCCCACCAAGTGGCGCGAGCTGTCGCGGGACCGACGTAGATTGCTGGAACGTTACCAGCTACGTTTTAACGAAGCCGAGTTGCAGATCCAAAAGCAGCTCAAAGTCAAGGTGGACGTCAAATTCCAAGAANCGCCGCTGCAAGACGTTCTGGAAACTCTGGGGGCAATGGCCAACGTCAACGTCTATCTGGACCCCTACGGCCTCTCGGCCGAAGGCGTCACGACCGATACGCCAGTGACCATCAACTTGCGGCAGCCGATCGCACTCTCCGCCGCGCTGAGGTTGATCCTGGAACCGCTCAATCTGAGCTACGTGATTCAGAACGAGGTCCTNCGGGTGACGAGCATGGACGCTCACAACCAGAATGTCTACAGCCAGGTGTACAACGTCGCAGATCTGGTGATCCCGATCCCCAATTTTGTTCCCACCTACAACATGGGGCTGGCAGGGGCAATCCGAGAGAGCTACCGCGCTCTGGGATATGGAGAGAACATGCCGGCGTCGGGGAGCGCACCCTTAATGATGGCCGCCAACGAAACGGGATCGGTTCCCAAGAGTTCCGCGATGGCCCAACTCGGTGCCACCGGTGCCTTGCGGAGTCTCGGATCTCGCCCTCAAGTGGCCGGTGAATTCGGGTCTAATGCCCTCGGTGGCGCGGCCGCCGCAGACTTCGATTCACTCATCGAGTTGATTACCTCGACGATCGCGCCTGATAGCTGGGACGAAGTAGGGGGCAACGGTGCANTCAAGGAATTCGGNACCAACCTCAGCCTGGTCATCAGCCAAACACAGGAGATCCACGACCAAATCGCGGATCTCCTCGACCAGCTGCGACGACTGCAGGACCTGCAGGTGACGATCGAAATGAGGTTCATCACACTGTCGGACAACTTCTTCGAACGGATCGGCATCGACTTCGACTTCGACATCGACGACAACACGAATATGACTCCCACCGACGTGNCGCATCCGAGTCTCGACGACTCGGGGCCCAGTATGGTGATTGGTCTGGCACCCGATGGACAACCGACCTCGGACCTGGATTTCTCCTTTACTCAAGACTTCTTCCAAAGTGCGATTCCTCAGTTCGGTGGTTTTGACGTCGGTACCGCCGCCAATTTCGGCTTCGCGATCCTCAGCGATATCGAGGCCTTTTTCGTGATCCAAGCGGCTCACGGCGACAACCGTACCAACGTACTCGAAGCCCCCAAAGTCACCCTCTTTAATGGTCAACAGGCATCGGTAATGGACGTCCAACAACGGCCGTTCGTGACCGGGCTGATCCCGATCGTGGGTGATTTTGCCGCAGCCCACCAACCGGTGGTAACCGTACTCAACGAGGGAACGTCGCTCAGCGTGCAGGCGGTCGTTTCCTCGGACCGTCGCTTTGTCCGACTGACGCTCGTTCCCTTGTTCAGCAACATCGGCAACGTCGAAGAGTTTACCTTTGAAGGCAAGGAAACCTCGGACACCAGCTCGATCGCGGACGAAATCCTGGATGACCAGGGAAATACGGACCGAGCCGAGGCGGCTAACAACATCCGCACTCGAGAAGGCTCGACGGTACAGTTACCCGTTTTCGGCTTCACCATGGTTTCGACCACGGTGGCCGTTCCGGACGGGGGAACGGTACTGATGGGCGGCATCAAACGCCTGCGGGAAGGCCGCGCCGAGCGAGGTATGCCCATCCTCCACAATATTCCGTACATCAACCGGCTGTTCAAGAATGTCGGTATCGGTCGCGATACGCAAAGCTTGATGATGATGGTAACTCCGAGAATCATCATCCAAGAGGAAGAGGAACTGCTGCAAACCGGTTACGACAGTTCCGAAGACTAACTCACAACGAACCCGCGTCGGGCTTGCGAAACGGCGAGCCCGACGCATCCTGTTCGGCGTTTGGCTTCGCCGCCGCGAACACTCTGTTCGCGGTTTTTTCTTGCGCCAACGAGTTGCCGGTATGCATGAGCGGCGACCGTCGACCACGCATCGACTTGTCACGACCGCCCTTAGCCGAGTACCATTGCGTAGCCCCGGTATTGCGTAGCCCCGGTATCGTTCGGGTTGAACCGTTCCGGAGGGTATCCGAATTGGTTAGGAGTCTGATTCGAAATCAGATGCCCCGTATGGGGTTGAGGGTTCGAGTCCCTTGCCCTCCGCTGAGACAAGCAGTCACGCTGTCCGCTCCCGAGTCGTTGCATTTTTCCGCACGGCANCCTTCGCGGTGCTGTCTTCGATGGAAAGCGGACCGCTCGTTCTCGTACCGCACGAGCGGTCCTTCGTTGCAATGCAAGACCGCACGCGACATAGAGAGAACGGAGACTACACCACCGCTCACTGAGTACCGGGCCGTGCCCACCGAACGCTGCCCAGCTTTGCCCACGGGTCATGTCTGCAACGAAACCGCTACCGTGGTTCGCTGACGTTTGGCCCGCTGCAACTACTCCTCCCAAATAGGGTTGGTTGGCATTTAGGAATTCGCATCGCAAGTCAGGTCTGCCAGCGCGGGTCCAGCGCCGCGCGGACGCGATCCATGTCGAGATCGACTCCAAGACCAGGAGCGTCCCCTAATTCGAGGACATTTCCACGCCACGATAGTGGTGATTGAAGAAACGAGTCGTACGCAGCCTTGCAACTGATGGCGTGTTCGAGTCGGTAGAAGTTGGGAACCGTCATCGATACGTGAGCCCCCGCGAGAATCTGTCCCGGCCCTTGGGCATTATGAGGACTGATGGGAACGTAGTACGCCTCTGCCAACGTAGCAATCTTCTTGAGTTCGGAGATACCGCCGGTCCAGACCACATCTGGCATAACGTAATCAGCCAATCGCTGCTCGAAAATCGGCACAAACTCAAACCGAGTAAACAGACGTTCTCCGACNCATAGCGGGGCGCGGACCTGNTCGCGCACGTTACGCAAGGCGACAAAACTCTCGGGGGGCAAGGGTTCTTCAAACCAACGGATCTGTGACTCATCGTGCAGTCGATTCGCCAGGCGTACGGCGGTGGGAACGTTGTAATGGCCATGCGCATCAATCAGGATTTCGACCTCCGGGCCGACCGCGGCCCGGACGGCGGCAACGGCCTGGCAACCCGCTTCCTCGCCAGCGGCAGAGATCTGCCCGTCGACATACGCGGTATGAAATGGCTCCATCTCGAGGAAGGGATCGAACTTGATCGCGTCGTGCCCATTCGCGATTGTCGCTCTTGCCGCAGCGGCAAATTCGTCCGGTTTCTGGCAACCTGCAAACCACGCATTGGCGTAGACGGGTACTTGTTCCCGAATCGCCCCTCCCAGAAGGTCGTAAACCGGCCTGCCGAGCGCCTTGCCTAATAAGTCCCACAGCGCGATGTCAATGCCACTGATAATCGCACTGGTGAACCCGCGAGACCCAAGGTAGGTATAACGCCGAAAGAGCTTTTGCCACAGTTTTTCAATGCCCGCTGGATCTTCGCCGATAAGCGCGTCGCGCACGGCCAGAATACCGGCTCCGGTGAGCAACGAAGCATCGCGAGGTACATTGGATGCTTCCCCCCAACCCTGCAGACCGGCATCGGTATCAATCGTCACGAACGTCCATTGCCACCCACTGGTCACAGATTCTCCGAGACCGTAATCGGGTACCACTACATACGCATTCACGTCCGTGATTTTCATCCGTGCCGTCCTTTACGAAGACCTTGCTAAAGCCAATTTACACAAATACCGACAGCATGATGCGCCCGCCCCGTTGCGATGCTAGCGAGCTTGACACCAGTGTACGTTGGGGCCCACCGACATTCGATCGGACGCGGTGCCAAAGTGTGCCGTGCAGCGGGATTCAATTGTGTGGGATCATCAGCCGCAGTAGAATTGAATTCTCGGTGACGCTCGCATCCAACCGCTCGCCCTTGTTGATCCTCGGGGGCTTCCTATTCGACTGGCGCGGTGTGAGTCTCAACCCAGCCGGTGCGCACCCTCTCTGGTCCAACGCGCGTTTACGATCGATCCCTCTACAGAGTAGTCCGCATGTCGCTCGGTAGGCGAAAGGCCGCTTGGATAGGCCTCTTGTTGGCCGGCGGAGTCTTTACCGGCGTACTAGTAGTCGTCGTCTCCAGTCGGATGGAGACGCGCCAGAAATCCCCGCCTGAGACTTCGCTGACGATCTCACCGCCTCCGGCGATCAGTTCCGATGACCCGTTCGCACTGAACGATGCGCGGCGTCGAGCCAGTGAATTGAACCCCCGCGTCACGGTCATCAATAACGCCGACCGAGTCATGCTCTGGTGGGAATCCATCCCGCTGGAAGTCCGCAATCGAAGCCTGCCCCAAGACGACATCTCAAGCAATATCCATCGTGACGATTACGTGGGTCCAGAAGCCTGCCGGGAGTGTCACCGGCAGAACTACGACAAATGGTCTCAACATCCCCATCGCTGGATGAACGCGGTGGCCACGGAGGAACGTGTCAGGGGCGACTTCTCGGGAAACGCATCGATCGAATACCTGGGCGGCAAGGCGGTGTTCTTTCGGGACGGAGAAGGCTATCGGATGGAATTGACCCGTGCTTCAACGCGTCTGCTGTACGAGATCCACCAGACGATCGGCTCGCGGTTCTTTCAGTACTACGTCGGCAAGTTGGTCGAGGGGCCCTTTGCCGCAGATCATGTCTATTTTCAGACCGACCACGTGCTGCCGTTTGGATACTGGTTGGATCGCCGAGAATGGGTACCGATCGTACATGTATGGCCCGAAGTCCCTGACGATCAGCGATTCGATCCATTTGCGCCTCCCGTGGGCGAAGCAGATAATCTGAATCCGCTCGACATCTTCTACGCCACCGCGTGCAATATGTGCCACACCACGTTTCCGCTGGCAGAGAGCATCTGCCGTAAACCGGACAAGATCGCAATCCATGCTCCGGCGCGGTTGCACTGGCATCTGGCTGGGTACATCGAAAACCAGCACGCTGAGTTGTGGCCGAGCGCAGAACATGCTCTTAGTGTGCCGCAGGCGCAAATCGATGAGATCCTGGAGAGAATGGGGGACCTGGATGCCCGCCAGCACGCCACGACGCTGGGAATCAGTTGCGAGGCGTGCCATCTGGGGTGTAAAGAGCATGCCAACAAGAAACAAGAAAAACCGTCGTTCTTCCCCAAGAGTCCGTATCTGGCGGTTGAATCGACAGGCCAGCCGATTGAAACCGGTCGAACGCATGCCAACGTCAACTGGGCGTGTGGTCGCTGTCACTCGAGTCCACGACCTGAATTTGCCGCCGGTATGTCGACGTGGAACTCGGTCGAGGCGGCCGACGCCGCCAAGGGAAGTTGCTACTCGGAACTCAACTGCATCGATTGCCACGATCCCCACAGCCCGATCGGAAAACGCTGGCAGCCCACACCCGACGAGGATGACGCTCGGTGTCTAAAGTGTCACGAACAATTCCTTCCCGCTGAAAACCGACAACGCCACACACATCATCTGGCCGGTAGTGCGGGAGCACGGTGCATGAATTGCCATATGCCGCGCATGAACGAGGGTCTACAAGCGGTCGTGCGTACGCATATGATCTTCTCTCCAACCAACGAAGCAATGCTCGAATTGCAACAACCCAACGCTTGCAATATGTGCCACACCGAACGCACCATTGGCTGGACAGTCGACCGCCTCAACCAGTGGTACGGTGCAGGTCTGTCGGTCGAACGTTTGACGGCCTCCTATCGCTTACCCGACGAGCCCGCCGCGATCGGGTGGTTAAAGAGCGAAAATCAGGCAGTGCGTTTGGTCGCTGCCGACGCGCTGACTCGCGCCAGAGACGCCAGTGCCTTGCCGGCTCTACTCGACGCGTTGGATGATGCCTACCTCCTCAACCGCCAATTCGCGCGGATCGGACTAGAGCAAATGCTCAACATTCGACTGCTCGATTTTGGATACCGCTTTTACATGACGTCCGACGAACGACGGGCACCACTGAAGCGTTTGCGCAGTGCGCTGTTGCCAACGTCGAATGAAAAACAGCGAGCGGTCTCCGGTTCCCGGTCGCCGCGGCCATCCACCTCGGTGCAGAGTACGACTGCACCGTGAGCGTGTCGTCGACCCATCAGCGAGCGACGCCACAACCCGGGCTCTCAGTACCAGCGGTGGTCGGCCACCAGAACGTCAGGTGCACCGCCGGCAGGGATCGCTACGTCACGCGCCGCGGCGCCGATTGTGCCGTGGGCTGGTTCCCCAACCTAACCCGAGTTCGCATGCCGCGCTCACCTTTCAATCACCACCGCTTCACGAGGCCCGATGGGTGCCCGTTGACGGTGCAACAGAAATTGCTGAGATTCTCGGCGGGGCTGTTGGCAATCGTTTCGGCAGCCAGCTGTGCGCCTCCACCCGGGATGAGCAGCCCCGCAAACCGTCCTGCACGTACCGTAACATCTTCCGACTCGAAGCGGCCGACGACGGGTGGTGACAGTGGACAACCGGTTCCGCCGACGCGACTGCGGGGGGCAGCACTCAGTTGGATCGGCGCACGACGCGATAGCGCGGATGCTTTTCAGTGGAATTTCGACGAGCGAACGTTCGAGTTGGTCAGCAAAGGCCCTGCCCTGCCGATCGATCTCGTTCAGTTGCTCACCGGTCGAAAAACGCCACGGCGTCGCATCGTCGGTGAGTGGCACACAAGCGACGGTCACCAACTCGAAATGACCGTCCAACCACCGTCCGCGGACCAGACCGAACGCCGCCTCATCCTCACCATTGAAACCGCCGGATTGCTGCGCGCCAATCTCGGGGACGGCCGCCAATACAACATCCTGCGGCGTCAGCCGGTACCTCGCTAGTTCGATCCAGCAATGCGGTAACCGGCCCTCCGGAAAGCTGCCAAAACGCGGCCGGCTACACCTTCCAACCGGCGCGCACCGGTTCACGCAAGAACGCAGCGACCCGGTCGTTCCCGCCAGCGGTTAGCGCCGGGGCATCCCAGTCGAACCCACCGGCTCGATAGGCAGCGTTCCCCAACAGCACCGTTTCGGAAAGGGGCCCAGAATAGCCGAAATGACAGCTCGCAGGTTCGCCGCCGCGACACGCGTTGAGCCACTCGTTGTAGAATCCCGGAGAATCGGGGATGGAGGCCTCGGGTCTCTGTAGATCCCGGAATTTTTCTCGCGGGTAGAGTTGATGGCTCCCAAAGCCACACACCAGTAGACCCTCTGAACCGACAAACACCGTATTCGCCCCGTTGCCCGACAGACCCCGCTTGCGCAGGATCTCGGGGCCGGCCGAGGCGTGGTACCAGTGCAAGGTGACGCCGGGGCGGTTAGCACGGGCGGGAAACTCCAGCTTTGTCGCCATTTGCTGGGGCGTCCGCTGCTTGTCGACCTGGGGCCCCGTGGCATCGACGCGCGTGGGGTGTTCCAGATCGAGTGCCCAAAATGGGATGTCCAGAATGTGACACCCCCAGTTGCCCGTCTCCCCGGTCCCAAAATCCCACCAAAAACGCCAGTGATAGGGACAGTAGTCCGGGCTGTACTTGCGATCCGCTGCGGGACCGAGCCACAGGTCCCAATTCAAGTGGCTGGGAACGGACGGGAATTTTTTCGGCAGCCCAGGCATCCCACGCGTTCCACCGATCCAGGAGTGCACTTCGCGAACCGTGCCAATCGCACCCGATCGAACCAACTCCACGACACGATGCACATTGCCGATGGTATGCCGCTGGACTCCCAGCTGTGTCGCCACCCGGTATTTCTCAGCCGCCTCGGTCATCGTTCTAACCTGCCAGACATCATGCGCCATTGGCTTTTCGCAGTACAGGTGCAAGCCACGCCGCATGGCCATCATCGATGCGGGAAAATGAGTGTGATCCGGCGTACTTACCACCACCGCGTCGATCTGCTTCTCGAGAGCGTCGAACATGCGTCGATAATCGGCAAACTTTTTCGCCTTACCCCAACGCTCAAAAGCAGCTCCCGCGCGAACATCATCGACGTCACAGAGCGCAACGATGTTCTCGCTTGAAACACCGTTGAGGTTGGCCGCCCCGCGCCCCCCCACACCGATCAATGCAATGTTCAGCTTTTCGTTGGCAGCTTTCGCTTCACAAACTCGACCGCCCAGCCAATAACCGGTGGCCACCGTGGCACCCGTTGTGAGTAGCTGACGTCGAGACAACTTGTCGATCAGTGGCACCATGAGCCAGCTCCTAAATTCCGTCGAAGGTTGCCGCGGGACCGATCCGGTCGCATCCGCAACATTGAGTACGACGTAGCACCAACACAACGCCGAGACACAAACGATGGGGCAGTTACCCCGATTGTAATGTGTGACCGCCACCAATCGTAGGGACACTGAACCAACGCGCTAGAGACACCGTCCTGCCGCCTATCGGGCGGCCGCAAGATCGGATCCAAACCAGAGACCAACTCGTTGGCTATACCGCAGCAAACCGAAACAGCCGCACCGCATTCTCACCGAGAATCTTGTTCTGATCGGGCGTCGACAAGTGCGCAATCAGTGAGCGGGCATAAGAAAATGCGTCGCGGTACGATTGGGGAGTCGCCGCCGCGTTGAACCCCCCACCGTAGATCATCCGCTCAGCTCCAAAGGCGGTGGTCAATTGTTTGACCACGGGCCGAATGTCGTGCTGCGGGTCGTTACGTGTCGAGGCAAGCGACGACAATTTCATCACTGTATTGGGAAAACGGGACCAGCGTACGACCACCGCGTGCTCGTCCGGAGTCCCTTGAAATGGCCTTCCCAGATGATCGATGATGACCCGCGTCTTGGAGAACTCCCGAATCAATGGCTCAAATCCTGGAGCGTAACGAGGCTCGAAATGGAGCTCAATTGCCAGTCCGTGCTCCGCCGCTTGTCGCCAGAGATTCCGCAATTCCGGTTTGCCAAAAGGGGGTATGCGTTTGGGCTTATAAGCGTGGATACGGGCACTGATGACATTCAATCGGCGGACCAATGCCGGCATTTTCTCGACCGAACCGGGACGATCGGCAAACAGCAACAAGGTTCCTTTCAAACGGGATTTGCCAACCTTCAAACAGTGCTCCAGATACCGATGATCGTCCTGGTAGGGTTCGGGATGGACGACAATCGCGTAGGCCACCCCGGCGCCATCCATGCAGTCCAAGAGATGCTCGGGAGTCGCATCCACCGTGGGACGATAGGGGGCCCGCGGGTGGTAGGGAAAACGGGGGTCCGCGGCGGCAAAACAATGCAAATGCGTATCGACTAAACGCGCCGGGGAATCGGCCGNAAACGCTCTCTGGGAAACCGCNGCGGTAGCGGCAGCCACGGCGCCCGCTGACAGGGCGCGCCGCCGGCTCGGTCTTTGTGACCCCTGGATTGGCATGATTACATTCCGAGCAGCTGGCGCAGGTCACTTGGTTTCCAGAACCCAGATATTTCGATAGCGCACCGGACATCCGTGATTTTGCAGGTAGATCGGACCTGGCTCCGGCCCAGGTTTGAGCGGAGCCGCCCGCGTGGATCGATCGCGTGGCAACTCGACACCCTGATGGACCGACACCCCATTGTGNTGCACGGTGATCCGCGCCGNACGCGTCAACTTGCCCGCCTCGTCGAACTTTGCGGCAGTAAATGCAATATCGTAAGTCTGCCACGTAAGGGGTGGAAAGCACATGTTCAGTCGTGGGTCCTTGACTTCGTAAATTCCGCCACACTCGTTGTGCTTTCCCGCCAACCCGAACGAATCGAGCATCTGGACTTCGTATCGCCCCTGCACATAAATGCCGCTGTTGCCTCGGCCCTGGCCGCGATCTTCGGGCTGAAATGGCAATTGAAACTCGATGTGAAGTTGATGGCTCTGGAACTTGTGCCGACTGCGAGTTCCCTCCATCAATAGGCCGTCCTTTGTCAGGCGGCCGCCTTCGAAATGTTCGACGCTCGTGCCATCGAACAACACGACCGCCCCTGTAGGCGGTTGTTTTCCCAACGTGGGACTCTGGCGGTCAATCCGTTTCAGTTCACCATCGGTGTTGCCGTCGGGGCCGAGGTCGACCGCAATGTGTCCGTCTTTGAGGAGACCGCGCCGCTGATCACCCTCAAAGAGTAGCTGTCCGTTCTTCAACTCGACGTCACCTTGTAACTGGGCGGGACCCTTCCCATTCCAACCGGCACCCGGTAAACCACCTCGATATCCGACCACGCGAAAATGGTGATTCCCCAGTGCGATCAGTTGCACACCGTACTTTTCCTTGCCACCCTTGGTCTCAACCAGGCCTACATACTCTCCCTGGACACGGTAATCGACACCCGCCTTATCGATGTCGGTGTACTTGGGACCCTTCGCCAGCGACAGTGAACTGCCGAGCAACACGACCGTTAGCATTAACAACCAGCGCATGACTCGATTCCCCACAACAAGAGCCCAAAGAACAGCAACCGATCCAGCGCTGCATATTTTGGGGCCAGCGCACGCCGTTTTCAAGCAGCGGAACAGAATCAGACCGGCTGCCCGAGACGTCACCGCAAGCCCAACCGCGAGCGAAGGGGAACCCACGGGGGGTGGTTTGCGTTAGAATGCGTGCCCGACCGGGACCGCCCGTCCACCGGGAACCGATCATGATGCACAACCACTCGATTCGCCGCAGGCTCTGGCTGAATTGCTGGGCGACCGCTGGCGCACTGCTAATCACCGGCTGTGGTCGAGTGCCGGATGACCCCCCAGCCAGCCAGCCGAGCACCGCGCGCAGNCGAGCCGCCAAACCCGCGGTCCGCAGCCCGCCCGCCCGCGCCAAGCAACGCGAAACCGCGCCCGGCGCGCGCCGGGTGTCCGCGTCGGGCCGCCGGTCGGCACCGCTGAAACCGCTCGGATTGGACGCCAACGAGGCGGTCGGGCAGGTCGCCCGAGCCGTCACCGCCTCACTCGATTTGGGCCCCACGCTGGTGGTCTGGGTCATCGATCGCTCACGGAGCGCGACTCCACTACGACGGCAGGTGCTACCGAGCCTGCAAGACTGGTACGTTCGGCGTTCCGGTTCAAAAAACCGGTCGGCCAACGAATCCCCGCTGGAAACCGCCATTGTCCCATTCGGTTCAGAGGTCGAGTTTGCCCTCGACCCGCCTAGCGACGATCCCGACCAGATCAACCGGACACTGGAGGACCTCCAAGTCGACACCAGCGGTCGAGAAGTAACGTTCCAGGCGGTCCGCTCCGCGCTCGAGAAATACCTGGACTACCGTACCCGCCGGGGCTACGAACTGGTACTGGCGATTGTGACTGACGAGGCGGGCGACGACGCACACCTGGTCGACGCGCTGCTGGACACTCCACGTAAATACTCGATTCCGATCTACTGCGTCGGTGTCCCGGCGCCGCTGGGAAACGGGGCGGCACTGGTCGCGGCGGTCGAGGCAAAAGAGGTGCCGACGCGCGACGATTGGCAGGCCATTCAGCAGGGCCCCGAATCGCGTGGACGCGAGCGGCTCGATCTGGAGTTTTCTGGCCACTTGTCGCTGCAACTACTCGACTCGGGATTTGGGCCCTTTGCGCTGGAACGCCTGTGCCGCGCTACGGGTGGTCGTTTCTTGGCGCTGCGACCACCGCCGAGCGACGGACCGCACTTCGCGACGCCCACCACTGCCTGGCCCCGTGGTGACATCCCGCAGTTCGACTCCGAGGTGATGCGACGTTACGCCCCGGACGACCTGTCTCAATCGGACTATGACACCCTGGTCGCCAGCAATCCGGCGATGTCCGCACTACGCCAAGCGGCGGATATGGGGCGCGTCGCGTGTCTCAGCCAACCGCCGCTGGAGTTTGTCAAACGTAGCGATGCAGCGCTCAACCGAAGTCTGGAAGACGCCCAGAAACTGGCCGCCAAGTTGTTGCCACGCATCAACCGCTTGTACACTCTGTTACTGGAAGGCGCCGGTGGACGGGACACGATCGAGCGCCTCCGCTGGCAGGCCGCGTACGACCTGGCCTTCGGCCGCGCAGCAGCAGCCAAGGCCCGCACAGACGGCTACAACCAGATGCTCGCTGCGCTCAAACGGGGCCGTTTGTTCCGTGACCCAGCCAGCACGATCTGGGTGCTGACTCCAGGCCCCTCCGTCGAATCCAGCAGCGCCTTGCGCAATCTGATCAAGAAATCCCGGGAATCGCTGACGCGTGTGACCCAACAACACGCCAACACACCGTGGGCTCACATCGCTCAGCAAGAGCTTCAGCTCCCCGCGGGTTGGCGGTGGGACGAGCGTTAGTGTGGGCGGTGGTTGTTCGACTCTTCCGTCCCAGCAGGACGGCGTTATACTGAATCTCTAGACCAAAGTGACAGAGAAAATCGCTTCCCCGGCTACGTCCAGACGTCGGCGCCGCTGACCCGTTTTAGGAGCCCGGTTATTGAGTACGAAACGACGTTTCGCTCACGGAAACAACCGGGCACGGAAACAGAATAGTGCGATTGCAAAGCCGTTGGCGAATCGGTGACAACAAACTCTAACCGCCAGGGAAGGCATGGCCGTCGGTCGTCAAAACTTGATCCAAGCTTGTCTTCCTGCGAGAAATTGACCCTGCGGCACCC
Organism: Planctomycetaceae bacterium; assembly: GCA_002702965.1. Classification (GTDB taxonomy): domain Bacteria; phylum Planctomycetota; class Planctomycetia; order Pirellulales; family Pirellulaceae; genus UBA9264. The sequence goes on along the minus strand of PADE01000260.1, from coordinate 613 downwards.
TGAACGCTGCTGGCCCAGCCGTACAACGGAACATCGCTTCGCTGTTGTTACAGTTCCCTCCTGCTATAAGGACTCAACAAGATGAAAACACAACTCACCACAGGGCTCCTGATGGCGGCGTTTTGCCTGCTCGGTTGTTCCGACCCAGCGGCCGAACGGACTCCTCCCTCACAGGCAGATTTCAAGAAGATGAAGGAAGCCGCGGAGGGTTCTGGTGGAATGGGAGGCGGAATGGGAGGCGGTATTGGCGGTGCCAAGGGGGGAGATGAGGGCGGTTTTGAAGTGGGTAGTAACTTCGAGGACTACGACACCAACAAAGACGGGCAACTAACGGGTGAGGAAATCGAAGAATGGATGGCGGACGCCGACGCGGACAAAGACAAGACAATCACCCCTGAAGAACTGAAGAANTGGAAGCCCAGCGCATCGATGGCGAACGCTTTCGGCGGTGGCGGCGGACGCGGTGGCGGNGGACGCGGNGNNGGTGGACGCGGCGGACGTGGAGGTGGACGCGGAGCAGGTGGACGCGGCGGACGTGGAGGTGGACGCGGCGGACGTGGAGGTGGACGCGGCGGACGTGGCGGTGGCGGTGGCGCTGCGCTCCCTGCCAACG
>PADE01000259.1 GCA_002702965.1 Planctomycetaceae bacterium | reverse complement strand
CGCTGGAATCCTGTCCCCGCCACACAGGCCTCTGGCACAATCACGCCAGTCGTCGCACGGTTTCGCACAAACCCCTGCCTGTCAGGGGCGTTTGTCGTTTTTGGTTCGTCCGTGCGATTGCGTGCACAGTGCGTCGGGTGGCGCACGGCCTGACTACTTGCCGGCCGGTAAATAGCGCGGGCCGATGGTGAGACTGTTGTGTCCGAAGCCGACGTTGAGGAACTTGGGACTCTTACGCAGTTCGTAGTCACTCACGACATCGAAGACTTCGATACGGCCGGCGATGGCGGACCCGACAAAGAGCTTGTCCCCCTCGGGTGTGAACTCAATGCCCTGACCGATTCCCTTGGCGTCGAGCGTGTAGAGCAGCCGCGCGGGCTGGGCGGCGACGTCGAGCACGGCGATGCAGTTGTGGTCGGCGCCCAGCCCGGTGGCGACCGCCATCTTGCCGTTGGGGTGGAACGCAAAGCTCTCCACCCCATCGGCCACCTGTTTGATGACGCCGTTGATCTCCGGTTCGTCCAGTGTGAGGTCAGCGATGAGGATGTCACAGAACTCCCGCCCGCTGGTCGTCGAGCTTTGGCAAATGAGCGCCAGGCGGCCATCCGGGCTGATACGGAGAATCATGGAGGTCACCAGCAGCTTCGTTGGAAGGCCGGCCTTCACTTTCACTTCGCTGAGGTGCCGGATCCGGTTGCCCTCAATGGCATACCACTGGACGGTCGCCGCCTTGGTGGATGGGGAAAACTTACCCGGCACAAGCGGGACGTCAGGTATTTTCTGCGTGGCAATCAAGCGGTCGCCCCGCGGGTGAATCCAGAAGCAACTGAATCCATGTGGCTGGGGCGAACGGCTGATCTCGACCAGCCGTCCCTCGACAATCTTGAAAAGATAAAACTGCTTGGCCCCACCCACGACGAATCGCTCGGCGTCCGGATGCGCAAGTACGTGGGTTGGGAAATCATCGAGCAACACGCGATGGACAACAGGAAAACCCTCTGCGCCGAGGTCGATTAGCTGGAGCATGTCCGTGTGCTGTGCCGTCATCTTCGGTTGCTTCAGCATCGCCTGCGTCAGATCTCGATTCGTCCGGGGCCCGTCCGGTAGTTTGAGCTTCAGCAGCTTCTCCATTCGACGAGAGTGATTCGCGATCACGCCGTATCGGCCGTCGCGCGACATGGCCATCGTCGGTGTGCCATGAATGGTGGCCGTGACCGTATCATAAACCGTCTTGATCACCGGCGGATGATCGGGACCCAGGTGGATCACCGTGAACGAGTCCTTCGTCTTGAGTTCCCAGTCAGTCGTTCGGTTTTCGGTCAACTGGTAAAGCTGCAAATACTCGCCGTCGTTCGAACTCAGCAACGTGATGCGGGATCTGGTGGTGAGGTAGGGCCGATCCTGGGCAGCCGCATCGAATGTCACACTGGCTGCCACGAGAACAGCGACCGCCGACGCAAAGCACTTCATCAGATGATCTCCATTGTGAGGACTGGGGCCACCTTGCCTGATCGGGACGTGTCCTACTGCGGCGAGCGTGGGCCACTGGTGGTACGGCGGTTTGCCGGGGTCCACTGCCGCCGGACCGATCGCCCGGCAGGTCGTCCAGCGTACCGAAGAGTGCAGGCCCCCAACAGCCGGAGGGCTTCTCGCGTCCGTGATCGGACTCAAGTAGATCGCTTCCCGCCACTGCGCGTCACAGGTTCACATCCTGTCCTCGCCACTCGGACGTCTGGTGCCACGTCGCCAGTCGTCGCACGGTTTCGTATAAGCCCCTGCCCGNCAGGGGCTTTTGTCGTTTCTGGTTCGCCCGTGCGATCCTGTGCGTGCGCTTGATGCACCTGATTTTGCAGCCCTTTTGCAGCCCTTTTGCAGCGCTCTGCGCAGCGCCTGTGGAGAGACTCCTTGCCCATGCCCGCGCAAAGTCCTGGTTAGTNACTTGCAGATCGTGCTTGAGCGCGATCTGGGGCGTGTTACCCAGCCACTTTGTAACCACGTGCAGCGGAAATGCGCGGGCCAGTTCGGTCTGCCGACTGGCCCGCATGTTCTGAAACGGTACGGGCCATACCTCGACGCCAGCGCGGCGGTTTCCGGAAATGACGGTCCTGTTCGACGGCGGAGAGACCGAGCCGCTGGAAAACCACACCGTAGATAGCTGAGATCTGCGCAATCCTGGCTAACGTCTGACGCGCCGATACTTCGGTTTCCGATCGGGCTGATGGCCAAATAACAACAACTCCCGGTCGCCTACGCCGTCGAGCAGCGACTTTTTCGTGTCAAAGGCCTCAACGGGCCGCTCTGAAAAAAGCACGCCCGGTCGCTTTGTACCGTCAGACCAGCCTACACCCAGGCACTGCTGCGTTCGCAGCAACTTTGGCGTCGCAGGTTGATCTTCCCATGTAAAGACAGCCAGTACCTGCATCCGCGGCTGTCGCCAATCGGGTTGTTCAAGACGAAGTGATTCAAGCATTCCCACGCCGGTCTGGGACTTCAACACAGCTTGTTCCCAAGCGAACTTTTGTGGTTCGAGGACGAATAATGACAACCGCGGCTGCGGCTGGTCAGCATGCGGCTTGGCCGCGCCGCCGCGCAACTGCCACTGGGCAGTAGACCCGTTCACATTCACTTCGTGAATGCGCGGATCGCTATGCAACTGCCACTGAAATTGTTGCCAGTATCCTGCCTGAGCCAGGCGCAAATCGTCGTAGAGAATCAAGCAGCCGGACAACATGACCAGGGATCGTCGGTAAAGGCGAACACCTAGTCCTGGCTGAAATGCTGCCGTCGCATCACCCATACAGTAGGAGAAATCGGGCTCTTCCACGACGGTTTCCAGCCGGACATCGAGCGTTGGATCAATTCGGTAATTCGCACCGTTGACCGCGACCGTGTTTTGGTAACGGCTGCTACGGCGACCGTAACCGGCCGGGATCAAAAAGTACTGCCCACGAACAAACAACGTCAGAGAGTTATGATCGGCATGAGCATGATCGACGGTCATCAAATTCGATTTGCCGGCCCGAACGGCCTTGGCGTGNCGGTACCCGCCAAGCGGTCCGCAGGCAAGCGACACGACGGCGGCATCCGCATCCCAACTGCTGCGAAGAATCGCCAGACCGCCGTTGGGAAAATGTCGACAACGAGGCAAGTCGCGGGGATGCGTCGGCTCGACTGCGGCGTCATACCAGAGCATGTTCCAGGCCATCGTCTCGGCCGACGCGCTAGCATATTCCCGACGGTCAGCTCGAATCTCGGTCCACCGATAAGGTGCCTGAAAAACTCCCTTGGGGCCCGGCCGTAAGTCGAATTGTTCGTCGCGTTCAGCCAGCCACTGGGCGGCACCATCGCCGAACAACGACGCGAGCCGGCGCAACAAGTGACACGATGCGCTTCCTGCTGTCCCATAACGACCGCTGCGCCAAGAGTCATTCAAATAGATGTAAGTGTTATCCGGAAGCCAATGATAGAGACGAAACAGAGCGGCCCCCTTTAGCCACGGCACGTCATGNAGATTCTCGCCTAACACGGTCTGCCAAGCGCCGTAGAATGCCAACAGCGGTGCCATCGCGTAACACCAACCTGCGGCACCTTCGTGCCAGTATCCATCGTCGCCAAGGAGCGACAAACAGGTATCGAAACTCTTCTTTACGTGCGCGGCGCAGAGCGACGCATCGTCGACTTCTCCGATCAATGCGAGTGCCGCTTCACCCATACCTCCGACGGGAATCCAGAAATCATGGTGCAGATGGTAGTCGGCCCACCAGTCCGTTTTGCCGCTGCCGGGAACCGAGTTGAGATACAGTTGACGCATGTATTTCGCCAAGCAAGCTTGAATATGCGTTCGCTCGTCGTCAGTCCAGGATTCGTAAAGCCAGTCGTACGCTCGCGCGAGACCGGCGGCGTAGCTTCCCAGCCCGTATTTGCCTCGCTCCAACCGGCACATTTCCAGTGTCCAGCGGCGGGCCACCTTGAGATGTCGCTGCTGTTCACTAAGCACAGACGCCAGGGCGGCGTTGGTCAGGAATGTCCCGCACTGTTCCAGCAGGACTTCGTCACCCTTTCCGGTCAAAGAGAATGCTCGCTTCGCGTTGGGAAATGGCGGCATCCATTCTCCGTGCTTGCTGACCCATTCGAAAAGCAATTTTGCGTAGCGCCGGTGCGTCGTCCGCGCCCGATCACGCAGCACCTTGCGCCCCGCGCGGTCGAAGTGCAGCCTCGGATGTGACAATTGCAGCTTGCGCAGCCTCGCCAATAGCTTGGCATCTGCCTCTTGCGTTTGACTTGGTTGTATCCCGCTCGCAAGGTCAGACAACGCGGTCGGCAAGGCCACAACACCCGCCCCTAAGTCTCGCAGGTAGCGACGACGCGACCATTGGGTTCGTTGTTGATACATGGGGTCTCATTCCGTTCAAGCAAGTTGGACTTAAGAATGTATGGAGTGGCATGGACAATTGTCCTTGCAACCCTGCCAGCTGAGACCCGCGTAGCCGAGTCAGTATGTTCGATCGGTATCGGCGGCGTTTCGCTCGCACCCCCACACCCATCACCAGCACACAACCCAGCAGACGCTTCATGTGCGGCCCCTTCGGGATGCGGTTCCAGACGCCACCAATATAGAGGCTGCCGTCGCGACAGAGGGTGTGTAAAAACGGGCGAAATGTACACGCGCCCCGAGACCTGACTCCTGCACCGGCGCGGAGGCCTTACCTCCATTCGATGAGTTCGGCCCATAGTAGCCGGGCCAGGTGGCGGCACTCGTCGGCTGAGAGGTGGTNACGCAAGTCGTCCGCCAGCCGTTGCTGCTGGGCTCTGTTTACGTCGGATTTTGCGCGCCCCAGTTCTGCAGGTGCCGTTTTTCCCGGTCTATTCTCGACCCGTTCGAGTCCCGCCTCGGCTATTTACAGGATCGGCAGCGGTGGTCCCCCCTTGCCAGGGTGCGCTTTCTCGGACTTTTTCGCCCCGGTGGGGGACGGATGTGTTGGATGCTGTTCAGTCGGACTTCCGTTCAAGACAGTACAGGTGGCGATCCGTGCGTAGGTAGATCGCCTTGCCGGAGACCGCTGGTGAGGCCAGGATGCGGCCGTCGAGTTTATTGGTTGCCAACTTTTGGAACCGAGTGCCGGGCGCGAGTACGGTCGTGACGCCCTGTTCACTGGAGAAGTAGATCTTCCCATCGGCAAAGATGGGTGACGTGGAAAAATTGCCCTCCAGCCGTTTGCGCCAGTGGAGTTGTCCGGTTCGGGCATGCAGACAACTGACGACGCCGTTGTCGCTGACCACATACAGTTCCTGATCGATCAGCAGGGGTGACGGATTGTTTGGGACTGCCTTGCGCAAGCTCCACTCGACGTGAGAAGTCGTAACGTCACCTCGTCCATCGGGACGGATAGCGAATAGGACAGGGGTGTAATATCCCCCGGCGGTGAAAACCAGGCCGTGCCCGTAGACNGGGCGTGGAACTTGGGCATAGTTTTCTGCCTGCTGCACCGACCACAGGCTGTTGCCTGTCCGGGGTTCATAGGCCAGCACGTGGCCCGCGACGTTGCAAATGAGCTGTGCCCCAGCGTCCGTTTGGATGACTAGCGGTGTCGATTCCGCATTGTGACGTTCCAGTTGTGAACTCTGGTAGTCATGGGNCCGTCGCCAAACAACCTGGCCCGTATTCTTGTCCAACGCGGTCACGTAACGCACATCCGTCCCGTGGCATTGAACGATCAACAAATCCTTGAACAGAACGGGACTGCTTGAGGGACCATACAAGGTCTTGTACGCCAGTTTGGTTTTCCAGACGACTTGTCCCTCGGCCGTCAAGCACGCGGTGCCGTACGGACCAAAGTGCACGTACACACGGTCGCCTTCGAGGATCGGTGTCGGTGATGCATAGCTGTTTTTTGAATGGCGGCTTCTAATCGTTTGTGGGGCGAAGATCTCGATGCGCTGGAGTCGCTCGCCGGTCGTGAGATCCACCGAGATCACGAGGAGAGATTTTCCTGAATCGAGCGAGGTCGTCACCCAGAGCTGTTTTCCGCGCGTCACCGGCGAGGACCATCCTTCTCCCTCAATCGCGCTTTTCCACGACACATTGGTCAATTCGCTCCACGTCAGCGGCAAGCTCGTCGCAGTCGAATGTCCCTGTCCGCCCGGCCCGCGAAACTGAGACCAATCATCCGCTGACGCGATTTCGACGTTTTCTGATTTGGCAGCAACGGCGGCTTTCTGCGATCCGTCGCCACCGTTGGCCGGCACAGAGGCCAGGCAGCAGCTGATCAAGATTTGTGAACCCAGCAGACGTTTCATATGCGACCCCTTCGGGATGCGTAGCCAGACGACACCAATATAGAGCCTAGCGAGGTGGCATGTGGCCGCGACCTCACTCCCGCTCCCGGCGTGGGGCCGAGCGGGAGTGGGTTATCGGGAAATTTTGCAGTGCGCCCCCGGAAGCAAACCAGCCATGGCCCGACTCTTCAAAACGGAGCGTGCCGAACGAGAATCTCCTCGAGGGAAATGATAGGCTGAACCTAACTCAAGAACTGGTACCGCCCGTGGGGGCAGGTCACTCACGCTAAACCTCGCCACGTCAGCGGCCGGTACCATCCAGGTTGAAATACAGACGAGCGACGGCAAGCCCTTTGACGGCTTTGCGCTAACAGATTGTTCGGGCATCTTCGGCAAGGAAATCAAGCGGGTTCTGACGTTCACGCAGGACATCGACATGAGCCGTCTGGCCGGCAAGCGGGTACGTCTACCCTTCGTGCTCAAGGACGCGCATCTCTAATCGATTCAATTCCGCCCGTAAGACGAAAGGAAATACGATGTCGCGAATTCAAATCCTTGTGGTGACTGCCTGTACGGTTTCGGCATTGACGCCGATTGACGTGTCTGGCGACAAACGGCCCTCTGTTCCGCCCATTAAGATTTCTCCTCGTCTGTTCAACCACAAGGATGAAGTAAAGCTTGGCCTTTCGACGGTCAAAGGAGAACATCGAGTCCTCTATCGCGCGACCGAGGACAGTTATAAGTTTTGCCACGAGCAGAACATTGCCGTCTACAACGACAAGCTGTATGTCATGTGGTCCAACGGTATCATGCACGAAAGCCACAATGGCCAGCGCATTTTGTATTCGTATTCCAAAGACGGCGTGCATTGGTCGAAGCCGGCCGTGCTGGCCGAGGATCACGACGGGCCGGGCCCGCTGGCGTGTATTTCGGCAGGATTCCATACCCACGGCGACACGCTGGTCGCCTATTACACAGCGATCGTAGAGAACCGTCCGGGGATTGATGACAGGAACGCGCTGTTTTACTTGACGTCGAAAGATGGCCAGACGTGGAGTCGCCCCCAAAAACTGGCTCAAAGTTCCTTCCTCGAAGGACCGCGACATCTGCCGAGTGGGCGATTGCTGATGAATGGCCAGTGGGCCTACCGGCAACCGCGGCTGCGATATACGGATTCCGCAGATGGCATCACCGGCTGGAAGGATGGCAAGATTGCTGAAGTCAAAGACATATTCGACTTTCCCGAACCGAGTTGGTTCGTGCGGGCGGACGGCACAATTGTGATGATCTTTCGCACCAAGAGCGGCGATCCGTGGCTCTACGCCAGTGTGAGCAAAGACAACGGCGAATCGTGGTCGAAGCCGGTAAGAACGAACTTCCCTGACGCCACGGCCCGCGCCTTCGCGGGAAACCTGCCGGACGGAACCGCATACATCATCAGTAACCCCAGTCGCATCCCCAGCAAGACACATCCCAGCATCGGTCGCCGCAATCCGCTGACGATTGCGCTCAGCAAGGACGGCGTCCTTTTTGATCGGGCCTTTGTGATCCGGTCCGAGCAAACGAGCATGCGGTTCAAAGGAACGAACAAACTCGATGGGTGGCAGTATCCCACAGCCGTCGTTTGGAAAGACCATCTGTATGTCGCTTATTCGATCAACAAGGAAGACGAGGGTGTCACGCGCATCGCCTTGCGCGACTTGAAAACTGTTGCCGATAATCATCGGTTCGATGTCAAGATCGACCGGCGAGTAACGGTCGTTCCACCCGGTTCCGGGTTAAAGCGTGCCATGCTCGGCATGGTGCGCCATCCCGACGGGTCGATTCTCTTGAACTTGCAGACACAGCCGGTGTTGCTCAGAAGCCGCGACAACGGCAAGAACTGGACGCGTGTGCCGCTCGAGCTTCCCGATGCGCCGCCAAAGCAAAAGTTACACGCACTAGCGGTCAGCCGGGACGGCCGCCTGTGGTTGATGCATCAGTCATCCGGTGGCAAGGATCTGTTTGTTTCCGTTTCAAAGGAGCCTTTCCAGAGAACCCCGGTCGCTCAACTGACCTGGATGACCACTCGCATCGACTACACCCGGCTCGCACCGCATCGGGAACGGCCGTTTGCATTTTGCTACAACGACTACAACACGTTCTTTCAGCAGCGGGACGGGACGATGGCTCTCGGCGTCGGTTTGCGCTACGAGGACTCGAACGACTACCAGCAGCAGGACCAGTCGCGGCCAGGGTTTCACGAGACGCTGATTCGTTCACGCGACGGTGGCCGGACTTGGGGCGATCCGACGGAAGTGCATGCGCACGTCGCGGAGACTTGCTATGCCATCGATCCCAATAACCCGAAACACATCCTGGCCATGACTCGCAAGCAAAGAATGTTGTTGCGCGGCGAAGACGCAGCGAACGTGGCCCGCCAGGCAGGCGTGCCGCCGGGCACCGCCTGGCCCTGGAAGGGGGCCATCCTGCTGGAATCCAAAGACGGCGGCCAGTCTTTTCGCGAGGTGCCGGGCAGCTACCTCGGCTACTACAGCCATCGCGCCACGATGCTGTGGACGAAAGAGAACGTCATCGTCGCACCCCATACGGCCTCCGGCCCACGCGATTATCGGCTCGTCGTGAACATCAGTGTCGACGGCGGAAAGACGTGGGTTGACGGAACGAAACACGGGGCATCCGCGATGAGCAAAGCGCGGGACTTTGAACTCGTGCCCAATCCGCCGGGGTTCTCGTACACAACCCCGACGGTCCGAGTGTCCCGCAACCATTTTCTGACCGTTCATTGCTCCGGCACACCGATGGCGGTGAAAGGAGTTTTTTGGCACATCGAGGAGAAAGACGGCGGGTAATTCGGGCCAGGTATCGATCACCTCGGCCAGACCTTCGTCGTGTGCTTTTACCGAATGCTGTAATAGCGCGCCGGGTTTTGCGCCGCGCCCCGGCAATCCGCTGCCACTTTTCAGCCGCTTCCTGATTCCCCAGCAACCCGTTGGAACCGCCGGAGCGGGCGCAGAGGCTCTGTAGCAAGGTGTCACGGCATGCCGCACGCCCATCCGCCGTTGTTGCGGCAGGTCGTGCGGCCTATGATAGGGTCTCGGGGGGAGACTCTTGTTCTCACCTCCCCAGACCACATTCACGAGTCGGATGGGTTGCCATGAAGCACTCCTACGCCTGTGGGTCCGCCGAACATGTAGTTCACCGCCGCGCTTTTCTGGGATCATCGGTTCTTGGTGCGGCCGGTATGGGTGAACTGCTCACCTCCAGCGCGATCGCGGAGGAATTTAAGGCGAGCCACAAACAAGTTCTCAACATTTTTCTGCACGGTGGTGTGAGCCAACTAGAGACTTGGGACCCCAAGCCAAATACCGACACCGGTGGGCCTTTCCGTACCATTGCAACATCCGTCCCGGGCACTCATATTTGCGAACTTCTCCCGCGTACCGCTCGGCAAATGCATCATCTTTCCGTGGTGCGGAGTTTGGACACGAAGAACGGGGATCACGCTCGCGGCGTCGTGGAAATGACCACCGGTCGCAAGCAGCTTCCTGGAACCGATTATCCTCACCTTGGCGCTGTCGCCGCCAAAGCCCTGACGCCCAAAACGTTCACCCTTCCCAGCCACATTTTGGTCCGACAGACGGCCGGTAAGCGCAACGTCGAATCGGAGTTTCACAAAGCGGCGTATCTGGGACCGCGCTATGCCAACATGGCGATCTACGATGCCAAACCTCCTGAATTCGGTTCGGCGACAAGTAGCCCACAAACAGCTCAGCGGCGCAACGGGCTCCGTGAACGATTCAACAACCGTTTCGCTCGACGACGGCGCTCTGCCGACACCGCGGCCTACAATTTCTCCTTCGACCAGGCGCGCCAGTTGCTAGCGCAACGCGATGCCTTCGATGTTCGCAAAGAATCCAAGCGGGATCAGCAACGATACGGAACCAGTCCTTTCGGCACACACTGCTTGCTTGCCCGTCGATTGCTTGAGCACGGCATCCCCTACATCCAGGTCAACCACGCCGACTACGACACGCACCACGAAAACTTCAACTTTCATATCGAGCAGCTCGGCGAGTTCGACCTGCCGTTCTCGATGCTCATCGCGGACTTGGCGGAACGCGGCATGCTGGCGAATACGCTCGTTTGCGTCATGAGCGAGTTTGGTCGGACTCCGAAAATCAACAAGACATATGGCCGCGACCATTGGGGTACGGCCTGGAGCGTCTTGCTCGGAGGCACCGGAATCCAACCCGGCGCGGTCGTTGGTAAGACAAACAAGAATGGCACCGAAGTCGTCGAACGCGTTGTTGACCACGGCCATGTCTTCCACACGATTCTGCAAGCCGCAGGCGTGGACTCAAAGGGCCATTTCGAGGTCGGAGAGCGGCGTTTTCCGATTGCCGATCCAGCGAAAGACGCCATCACGGAGCTGTTGGCATGACTACGAACGCGACAGCCACAATGGACCCCAAACAAACTAAACTGACCAAGGAAGTCAAGCACAATCGCCCTTTGACGACGTGCTTTTGGGACCCGCTTTCGCGATACGTCTTCTTCGGTGCCGAAGATCACTTCATCCACCGATTCGACATCACCAGCGGCAAAGTCTCAGCATTCGCCGGACACGACAGTTGGGTCCGCGCACTGGTCGCATCCGCGGATGGGAAGACGCTCTATAGTGCTGGCTACGATGGCCGTCTGATTTTTTGGGAAGCGGCCGCCAACCAACCGAAGCCTCAGCGCACGATCGAGGCACATCAGGGTTGGGTGCGTGCCGTTACCCTTAGCCGGGATGGCAAGTATCTGGCCACTTGCGGGAATGACCGCATGGTCAAGGTTTGGCGGGCCAGCGACGGCCAGTTGGTAAAGGAGTTTACGGGACACAAAACGCACGTCTACAACGTCGTCTTCCAGCACGACTCCAAGACACTCGTTTCCTGCGATCACAAAGGCGTGGTCAAGAATTGGTCGTTAAGCGGAACCCCCGCGCGAGAACTCCTCACGGTAAAAGCAATTCATGGGTACGACACAACCTTCCGTGCAGACATCGGCGGCGCTCGCGGTATCGCCATTCGCAGCGATGGTACCCAACTGGCGCTGAGTGGCATCTCGAAAGTCACCAATGCCTTCGCAGGGGTCGGTGAAGCCGTCGTCGCCTTGGTTGACTTGACCAAGGGTACCCTCGATCGCGTACTTCAACCCAAGGACAAGCTCAAGGGCACCATGTGGGGTGTGGCGCATCACCCAGCCGGATTCTGGATTGGCTTGTCAGGTGGCAGTGGCGGCGGTTCATTGAGCTTCTGGCAAGGCGACACGAACCACGAACAATTCAAGCTGAAGCTGAAACACGATGGCCGCGGCATGAGCGTCTCGCCAGATCACCAACGCATCGCCGTAGCGCACGCCGACGCACATTTGCGCCTCTACCAACTGCAATCCTCATAGTCCGTCACGCTTCCACCCGATGTTCGCCCGCCCCCTGCCGTCACCGCGCCGCCCGCACCATCGCCGGGATGCCGTCCTTGAGCGCAGGTGGTAGTTCGGGCCAGGCGTCAATCACCTCGGCCAAACCTTCGTCGTTGCCGAATGCAGTGAAAGCGCGCCGGATCTTGCGCCGCCTGTGGGGGCAAGGTGGCTGTTTGCCGGGGACAATGCCCTTTGTTCGCATCCTGTCTCCGCCACACGGGCCACTGGCACCCCATTCCCAGTCGTCGCATCTGCCCCGGCCCGCCAGGGGCTTTTGTCGTTTCTTGTGACGGTATGCGATCGGGCGCGCCGCCCCGCGAACAGCCTTTTCAATTCCACCCGTAGGACCGGAAAAACAAAGGGGGTACTTGTTCGGCCACATTGTCACCGGCCAGGTTGAGAACAATTCCCATCGGAGTGGGGCCGAAATCAAGGAATTGGGCACGTGCGTTGTAGACGTTGCCGCCCCAGCGCTTCGTCACGACTACCACGTTGAAAGAGACAAACTTCTCAGCCTTTTGATCGTAAACTGCATGTCCCTCGAGTTTGGCATCCACTCCGCGTGTCTGGAGTTTCGGAATGCCGGGTCCAGGGCGGTTCCATTTTCCTTCGATGTGCACGCCGTCGTGGACTTCCGACGTACGGGTCCGACCCCGGTAGCGCAGCGACACGAGATGATCCTTAACATCGATCACCTCAGCCGTTAAATCCGCGTGCTCAACCGCCTTCTGCGGGTAGGACGACGTGTGGCCGCGCACGAGATCGACGAAGTGAAAGCGAGCCAACCTCTCCACGACGTCGCGTTGCACTCTCTGCTTGGCGCCCTTGATCAGCGGTTCTGGCAGGAAGGCCCGCGCCTCGGATTTGCGGAACCAGGCGTAATCTTGGTTGTACATCTTACGATGCACGTTTCCACCTTTGAAGTCTTTTGGATTGGGCAGGGGAAGGTCCCGGCAGATCACGCTGAGCACGAGGCCATCATCGGGATACCGTTTTCTTCCCTCTTCTTTGGCAAGCTCCGCCACCGCCTTGGAAAACACGTCCTTCGTCATGAGGCGATCGCTCGGCGAAAGGGTCTTCCACTTTTCCAGTCCCGCTCGCAGGAGCTTTTCGACTTTCCGCGTATCGCGAGCATCGTGATGGGTTCCGGCCAACAGCTGACCGCTGGGTGTTGCCACAAAGATACCTTGATACGAACCCAGATCGTTGCATTGGGTTTTGATCTTTCGCACGAGGCGACCTTCAAAACTAGTATTGGTTTTATCGTCCAGCGACTTTCCAGGTCGCTCGATCGCGTCGGCAGCGGGTACAAGCATCCGGGACAATTCCTGTACTTTGGGGTCGGTCCAGACAGACTGTCTGAGAGTGACACCGTTGCCTCACGTGCAGCCAAGCGGATGTCCATTCATCAAGTAGATCATGATCGGCTTGTCATTTTTCTGCGCATCGACGATGCCTTGCAGGACGGAGGTGCGCCATGGAATCGTCCGATACGACGCTTCGCTCGGATTCGGCAGGACAAGGTCGCGTAACTTCGCGTTCTCGGCCGACAACTTCGGCGTTGTCAAGGATTGCCCCTGGAATGCATACAGACCGATGCCTGGCACCAGTAACAGCAAGGTGGCGATCGTGCCGGTAACGAAATGACTCATGAGTTACTCCTTGATTTGCTCAACCTGCATGTGATTTCATGAAGACGCTCCCAACGAGGTTCCCGCTGAAGGAAAGCACGGCGAAGCCTATCCCAGGATTCCCGTTAGGACTCGGCCGTTTGGTACGAACGACACGGGGCGGCAGCCCACCGACCGCGCCGGTGTGAAAACCCGGGTTCGGTTCTACGGTGCGGCCGACGCCAAATCAAATGTAATCCGTGCCGTGAGCGATTGGAGTGTGTAAGATCGGGCGAAATTTTCACCGTAACCAGAAAAGATTCGGCGCCCCTCCGCTCCTTACCCGCACTGCCTGCCTTAAGTCGCAAACGCCGCCCTCACTTCATCGGACGAGAAAATCAACGCGGCTCAAGGAGCGCCGGCGCCCGATCTGCAATACTAGGTGGATCGAAATCAGGAGACACCGCATCCCCTTTCTCTACGATAACCCCGACAAGTTTCCCCGAGTTCGCCGCCAGTATTGTCAAGTGTAAAGAGTCCACCCCGAGTTGGCGCATCGAACACCATGGATAAAGTCATCTGCCTTGAGGCATTGACCAAGTTCTACGGAGAGACACGGGCGCTCCACAACGTGGACCTGACCGTGCAGGCCGGCGAGGTGTTCGGTTACCTGGGGCCCAACGGTTCAGGGAAGACAACCACGATCCGCACGCTCTTCGATCTGATCCGGCCAACGAGCGGGAGAGTCACTGTCCTAGGCCTCGACTCACGTACCGACGCCAGGGAGATACGTCGGCGTGTCGATTACCTTCCCGGTGACATCGCCCTCTACGAGCGAATGACGGGCCACGAGTTGCTCAGCTATCTGGCCAACCTGCGCGGCGGTGTCGATTGGGACTACGTCATGCAACTCACCGAGCGGTTCCAATGTGATCTCAAATCGCGCATCCGGACCCTCTCCCGCGGAAATCGGCAGAAGGTCGGTCTCATCCAAGCATTCATGAATCGTCCTGAACTGATCATTATGGACGAACCTACAGCCGGTCTCGATACGCTCATGCAACAGGAGTTCTACGCGCTCATCGACGAGGTCAAGGCCGAGGGTCGGACGATCTTCATCTCCTCGCATTTCATTCCCGAAGTCGAACGGATCTGCGATCGTGTCGGCATTCTCAGGGAGGGCGAACTCGTCACCGTCGAGCATATCAGCGTCCTCAAGGACCGCGCGCTCCACCAGTTGGAGTTCCGGTTCGCACAGCCGGTTCCGCAGGATGTGTTCTTGGGACTTCCGGGGGTCCATGAGGTGCTCATCGAAGATTCCTCGGTGAAGTGCACCTTCGCCGGATCGCCCGATGCGATCGTCAAGACCGCGGTGGCATACGAGATCGTTGGCCTGAAGAGCCATGAGGCCAGTCTCGAGGACGTGTTCCTCGCCTTTTACCGTAGGAGCGATACCGATGTTGCGTAACGTCTTCCTGAAGGCGATCCAAGAGCAACGCCGTTCTTTGTTCTGGTGGGTTGTCGGGATGAGTACTCTCAACGTCGGTACGTTGCTCTTCTATCCAGTCATCAAGGATGCAACGGGAATTAACGAACTTATGCAAGAATTTGGTCCCCTCATGGAGCCCTTTATGGGGGGGATCGAGGACATCACCTCCCCGGAGGGGTACATTCACAGCCAACTCTTTTCGTTCATGATCCCGCTCCTGTTCATCGCACTGGGTATCACCGTGGGAAGCGGCGCGATCGCGGGCGAGGAGGAGCGAGGAACGCTCGACCTGCTCTTGTCGAACCCGCTCGACCGCTGGCGCGTCGTCGTCGAGAAGTTCGGAGCGAACCTCGTGGCCATGGCGCTATTGGCAATCGGAACTTGGGTAGGACTGGTAGTGGGTGTGCTGATGGTCAAAATGGATATCAGCTACGTTCGCCTTGCGGAGGCAACCATTGGCTCCGCCCTGCTCGGCGGCACGTTCGGGGCACTCGCCTTCGCGCTGGGGAGCGCCTGGGGCAAGCGCGGCGCGGCCGCGGGCATCACCTCCGCGGTCGCGGTGGCCGCCTCGATGTTGGATACACTCGCCCAGTTCGTCGATTGGCTGGAACCGTTAAGATTCGCGTCGCCATTCTACTATTACAATTCCGGCTCGCCGTTGGTCAACGGACTGGACCCGCTCCACGTGCTCGTCTTGGCCGGATTGACCGCCGCACTGCTCGCAGTCGCTGTGGTCACCTTCGAGCGCCGTGACCTGGGCATCGGCTAGAACTTACGCGCCGTGCGTCCCACCATTTTTGCGTCGCGGGGAAGACCCGCACCCGGCGTGGCGCCGACCAGGGGGGGAAAAGGACCTAGTTCCCAGTGATCTTGCAGTTCGGCAACGCCTCCTTCAGTTCGGAGAGTCCCGAGTCGGTGATCTTCGTGTTGGTGAGGTTGAGAGACTTTAGTCCAGTCAGTCCCTTGAGATGCACCAGTCCCGCGTCAGTGATCTGGGTGTCGTAGAGGATGAGCTTCTCTAGCTTGGTCAGCCCCTCGAGATGTGCTAGGCCCGCGTCGGTGATCGGGATCTCGGTGAGGATGAGGACCTTCATCTTGGTCAGCCCCTTGAGATGCGCCAGCCCCGCGTCGCTGATCCCGGTGTGCCAGAGGTTGAGCTGCTCTAGGTTGGTGAGTCCTTTGAGATGCACCAGTCCCGCGTTGGTGATCTCGGTACACTGGAGGTAGAGCTGCTCTAGGTTGGTGAGTCCTTTGAGATGCACCAGTCCGGCGTCGCTGATCCGGGTGTTGGTGAGGTAGAGCTGCTCTAGGTTGGTGAGTCCTTTGAGATGCACTAGTCCCGCGTCGCTGATCCGGGTGTTCCAGAGGTTGAGCTGCCGCAAGTTGGTCAACCCCTTAAGGTGCACCAGTCCCGCGTCGCTGATCCGGGTGTTCCGGAGGTTGAGCTGCCGCAAGTTGGTCAACCGCTTAAGGCGCACCAGTCCCGCGTCGCTGATCCGGGTGTTTCGGAGGTTGAGCTGCCGCAAGCTGGTCAACCCCTTAAGGTGCACTAGTCCCGCGTCGCTGACCTGGGTGTTGGTGAGGTTGACCACCACGGCCTCGCCGTTGTCATCTTTCTCGATTTTCGCCGCCAGCTTCTCCAGTGCAGTAATGGCGGAGTCGGCGTCACCAGCTGGAGGCTTCGGCGCGGTGCCGGTGTCCAATGGACTTCTTGGCAAACCGTTTTCTAACTTCACCTGAGGGCCTTGTACCGCCGACGGTGATGCAACACCACCGGATGGCGGCGACTCACCCCCACAACCCCACAACCCGACCATCGCCATCAGCAGCAGACGTTTCATGTGTGGCCCCTTCGGGATGCGGTCCCAGACGACACCAATATAGAGCCTGGCGGGGCAGAGTGTGGCCGCGTGCCAGAAGCAGGAACAACACCAGCGGCAGGAGATGCGTCCGCCGGATCGGCACCTAGTCACGGGCCGACGGGGCTACTTCTCGACCTCGTACCTCGGCAACGGCTGCTGCAGTTCGGCGACGTCCGCGGCGGTGACTTGGGTGATCCCGAGGGCGAGAGATCGAAGCTTCGTCAGCCCAACAAGGGGTACGATCCCTGGATCGGTAGCCTGTTTGCAAAAGCTTAGCCTAAGGTTTTGCAGCATCCGTTGAGGGACTCTTTACGCATGCCCGCGCAAAGCCCTCGTTGGTGA
>PADE01000258.1 GCA_002702965.1 Planctomycetaceae bacterium | reverse complement strand
CAGCGCGGAAATAGACCGTCTGGAATTGCACGTTCCGGTATCGTGCGGGCGGCATGGGATAGTAGGAAGAGAAGGCCGGCATACCTGTGATAGATGTGAGCGGAATGCTCATGGTGAATCCTCTCGAGCCTCCAGGAATTGCAGGATATGACCCAGGTGCATCACGAACTCGGCGGTGATTTCAAGATTGTCTTCTCGACTCGGCTGCGGAGTCCAGAATTTGGTGTTTTCCCAGTGGCCGTCTTCGAACTGGTGTTCCACGAACCAGTGGCCCATTCGATAGGTCCAGTCCCGGTAGACCGGTGTGCCCGTTGCCACCCATAACAGACCGGCGCCCCAGCCCGATTTACAAGTCTGCATCGAGCGGAACTGGCACGCGTCGGTGGTCATCGAAAAGGCCTGGTAGTTGTGGGCGGACTGTAGCCAGTGCTCTTCACCTGTGGCCAGGAACAGCCCCGCCAACAAGGCTGCGGCGATGCCGCCGTTGAAGTGGTGCTGCCACGGATCCGACTTTTCCGTTACATACAGGGCAGCCTCCGCTGGAGGGAAGTCGGTGACTAACTCACCCGTTCCGCGAGTGATTTGGAATAGCCGTTGGTCGACGTCTGGCTGCTGCTGCCAGAGCCGTTCGACCCAGGTTCCGGCGCGGATCGCTTCATCGATGTGGCCGATGGCTAATAGACTCATTCCCCCTTGGCAGGTCGGAAAGAGTTCTTGTTCGCCCTGCGGATCGATGTCGCAGCGCCTCCCGTAAAACCCTCCCCCGACCGCATCCTGCCAACTCAACAGACGGGGTGTACAGCGGCGGACGAGGTCGCTGCGGCCGACCAGGTGGGCGCCGGTGACCAGACAGGCCAGTGGGTACGATCCGTATCGCTGGTCAAACAGCGCCCGCGGGGTAACACCTCGAAACTCGCCATCGGCATCGATCATGTGCCGGTCGATCCAGTCCAGACAACCGGCCGCGGCGGCCGTCTCGCCCACCAATTGCAATGCCCAGGGTACGCGGTAGTAGGCCAGACGCTGCCCGATCGGACCGATGGAGCCATCGGAATTGCAAAGCGCCAACAGCCATTGGGTGCCTCGATGGCAAGCGGTACGGAATGGCTCGAGTGCGACAGTCCGAGTTGATTGGGTCATCCGAAGGTTCCGCGGTATCGGATCGAAACGGTGTGTGCCCCGCCTAGCCTGCGGTTTTTTACAGCGCCGTCAAGTCGGCACCGGTCCACTTCTCGGGCAGCCACGCGCGCCCGTGGACGTCGCATCGTGACGCGAATTACTCGGGGATGTCCACCGGCCGGTCGTCGCGCTGCTTCCGTAGACGGTCGATGGTCGATTGGAGCGGCTTCCCGGTCCGATCGAGCAGAACCGCAGCGGCACGGGGGGCGGACGTGGGTGGCGGATGGTCCGACAACTGCTCGAGAATCTGCCGTCCGGCGGCCAGCCGAACATCGCGGGGCGCTAAATAGTCGAAATCGAAATCGGCAAATCCTGGCAAACGCCGCAGCGATTGGTAGGCGAGAAAGCGTACCGCGGGGTACGGATCGTCGAATAGTAGCGACAGGAACCGCGACTGCCAGTCGTCTCCTGCTGCGCGGTGTGTCGGCGACCACCCCAGGTGCCAGGCGGTGATGGCGCGCTGCATCGCGTCGCCCTGGAGCAGCCACAACAGCGAGGCGGCAATCTGCTGTTGGTCTTTGCTCAAAGGCAACTCGGGCTGGTTGTACCACTGCATCAAGTGGTTGGCCGACCACGCGAGAGTTCTGTCGAGATGGCACAAATTGCAGGCGTTGGGACGACCGTGTTGCACGCTCGAAGCGATGTTTGGGCTGTCGATGCGGTGGCTGCGCATCGCCGTCAATAAGGCGTACGAAGTATGCGGCATGTGGCAGTTGTAGCAGAGACTTCCACTCGACTCGGCCGAGTGGTGGGTGTGCTCTTCGAGCCGCGCGGCAAAGTCGGAATGACATTGCAGGCAAGCTTGATTTCCACGCATGCCCTCGGCCAGCTGTTGATTGGCATCGCTCTCGTGCATCGAATGGCAGGACAGGCAGGAGAGTTGATTGGCCTGGTAGCAGGGTGTTTCGACCAGACCCAGGTACTCGGCGCCGCCCACACGACAGGCGCGGTCGCCCCAGTAGACCACCATCCCCTGTTTTTCCATCGCGGGACGCGCCGGGTGGTCGAAGGTCGCCAGTTCTCGTGACTGCTCCAGTGGTTCCCCTACGCGGTGTTGGAAGCCACGGAGGTTGAACTGCGCACGGTCGCGGGGTTGGAAAGTAGCGTGGCATTGCCCGCAGACGCGCGCCGAGACATCGGCCGTTTGACGCCGTGGATTGAGGATCGTCGTCATCGGGCGGTCCGTCCCGGCGCGTTGGCCGCGGACGTGGTCCGCGCCCGCCCCGTGGCAGGATTCGCACGCAATTCCGAGTTCGGCTACGGTGGTCTTGAACTGCTGGGACTCCGCTTGCCACCCTGGACTGCCATCGACACTGTGGCACTGAATGCACTTACTGTTCCAATGACTGAACATGCGGCCGCTCTCGGGTGGCCGCAAGAACACGTCCTCCACAGGTAGCCAGCGTTGCTCAGCCAGGTGGTATTCCCAGGGGACCTGTCGAAGACCGCCGTCTCGTCCCCCGATCCAATACGCCTGCAGGTGGTGGGAACCGGTCGTCATCACGATCCGGCGCTCGATGGCGGGGGGATCAGAAATCGTCTCCAGGTCGACACCACGTGAGCGTTGCTGCAATTCCCAATCGGGATCGGCCATCGTGACCCAGAATTCGTCTCCGCGGCGTTCGATCGTCGATGTTCGCCGCTGTGCGGTGAGTACCAGACGGTCTGAGATGTCGGGAATGACGGTGGTCGGCGTGGCGACCTGCGTCATCGTGCGGTGATAGGTGCCGTGCCAGCTCTGATACTGCTCCTGGTGGCATTCACGACAGGTCTCGGAGTGGGCAAACCCCGCATCGCTCGCGATCCGAGGAACGGTCCCGACCTTTGGTGTCGGGTCGATAGCCGATCTGCGCACACCGCGGTCGGCGGCTGCGGGTGGGGTTCGCGGATCGCGCCAGTGCCAGGCGGCGAGTACCAGGGCAGCGGTAATCGAGGCTCCCACGACGGTCACACGGCGGCGGCCGCCACGGTCAGCAAACAGCAGCGAACCGATCGCGGAGAGCAGTGCGGCGAGTAACAGCCAACGATTCATCGAGTACAGGCGGCAGGAGAAGTCAGACCCGAATGGACTATTTGTCATAGTTTCTTTTACTAGCCAAGGCAAGCGGAAAACGGCCGCTCGAACCGATGCGCCAAAGTGAGGTTGTTCCCGCACGGCTCGGGTGAGTGTGTTGCTGCGGGGTCACTCCGACTGAACCCGCGGTTACTCTTGCGCCTTGGCGCTGCGCGGTCGCGAGGGCTAGCGACTGACGATCTGCCAGTCGCCTCGAGTACCGGCCCCCGCGGCCGCCATCGTTCGGCCTGGTCAATGGCCGCGCGATTCACGAAAATGTAGCGGGTGGTTGCGGGTGGCGGTTGCCATCCGTAGGGCACCTTGGTCGGGCCGCGACGAACCTTGCTGCCAGACGAACCTTGCTGCCAGACGAACCTTGCTGCCAGACGAACCTTGCTGCCAGACGAACCGAGAGAAGGACTACGATGCGCCGCTGGTTGTTGCTGTTGGTCGCGGTCAGCGGGAGCCTTTCGTGCGATCGGGTACAAGCTTGCTGCATGGTACCGCGCGGCTTCGCAGGCCGTATTTCCCAGCGGTCTCAACAGGCCGTCTTGCTGCACCATGGCGACCGTCAGGAGTTGATCCTGCAGATCGACTACCAGATTTCCGGAGAGAAAATGCCCTCGCAATTTGCCTGGGTGGTGACGGTGCCTGACGAGCCGTCCGCTTATCATCTGGCCGATGCCGGGATCTACCAGGCGGTACGACTGTGGTCGAATGCGCGCGTGATGCCGCCCCCGCGCCCGACGGGTGGCGGTTGTCGCATGGGCTGTACGTCGCAGGCTCCTTTAAGTCGAAGCGACGTCGAATCGTCGCCGCTGGAGTTCGGGCGGCGAGCCCAGGTGGGACCTTACGACATCCAACCGGTTCGTGCGCGTGGCGTACAGGCCCTAGAGGCGCTGAATGGTTGGTTGGAGGAGAACGGATTTCCTCGCGAGGAACCGGCCCATATGAAGTACTTTGTCGAGCAGCGGTTCACATTTCTCTGCATCCGCATTTCCCCGGCAGCAGGCGAGGCCAGCGTCGCCTCGGGTGGCAAGATACCCCCACTGCAGCTGTCGTTCCAGAGCGATGAGATCTACTATCCCCTGTTGTTTTCATCGCGACAGGGTATTTTCGATCTCCAACTCGTTGTACTGAGCGGCACTCCGCTCGACTACCGCCAATCGGGTTCGACCCTCGCCCGCATCAACTGGCGATCCGGCGGGTTGTACCGCAACGTAACCGTCGATGCGACGACCTTTCCATCCGCTCTGCAGCGCTCCTACGACAAACGCGCGATCAAAGATGTTCCAGAACAATGGTATTTAAACGTGCTTCGTTGTCGCGATGTGAATCGGGGGGAATCGATCGCGAGTTGGACCGAGGATGTTTTTTTGACGACCAGCGTCGAGGCCCCAGTCCATCACGCGTCGCGTGGATCCGTAAGCGCCNGGTGGCTGTGGATCGGTGTTGCGTTATGGGCCGCGCGGCGATGTGGAAGTTTCTCGGTGAGGCCCGGTCCATTCCAGGGCAACAGGTGGTTCGCGAAAGATCACGCTGACGACTGGTGTCAATCGGATTGCCACCGCCCGGAACCGGAAACAACTCTGTTCCGACGGCGAATCTCGTTGGTGCTGTGCGCGGTGGTTTGTCTGGCCGGCTGTCTGGATGAGGGGTCGGGCGACCGTTCCGGCCGGAGCGGTGCGGACCGCCGCGGTCACCGCGACAAAGGGGGNCGGGCAGCGGAGCGATCGATTGCGGCCGATATTCTAAAACTGCGGGAGTACCCTCCGCTTCCCTATCCACCGGGTCACGGGGAATTTGTCAAGTTGCTGCGAGCGCGTTGTGGTGTCGGCTGGGAGGTCGTGCGGTTGNCCGCCGGGGGCTCATCCGTTGGGTTGAGCCAGGAGGTTCAGGGCTGGAATGACGTCATGCGAGCCGAGATCCGCCGCCGGTTCGGCGCAGACATTTTCACCCGATTGGACGAAGAAGCCCGACAGCAGAGAGAGCGCTC
This sequence comes from Planctomycetaceae bacterium, assembly GCA_002702965.1. Lineage (GTDB taxonomy): Bacteria > Planctomycetota > Planctomycetia > Pirellulales > Pirellulaceae > UBA9264. The sequence continues at coordinate 10,904 of PADE01000258.1, read as the reverse complement.
GCTGCCCGTTCGGGATCGAACAGAGTCAGAAGACGGCGCTGCGTCGTGGTTCCACCCGAGCTGCCGGGAACGGCTGGTGGCGATGCATGTTGGGTGGTGGATTACCGGCTGAAGGGGTCAGCTGCCACGCGCTGGCGTTGCTTGTTGGCTGTGAGACTCTTTTTCCGCTAGGGGATCCCGGCCGAGACGCGGTACCGGTCTGATACAATAGCCGGCAGGCCGCCGGGACCGATCGCGTGCCGTGGTTGCCCCGCTGGCTGGCGNACACAAGTTGGCGAGTGTCGAGAATGACCGCTCGCCCCCCGNCCGTCTCGTGGACATCGCTGGAAATGGATTGTCCCCACCGCGGCGGTGATCGTGTTGGCACTAGCGGGATTGCTGGTTCAGGCGGTTCGTAGGGCTCGACTCGTTGCCCTCCGACCCTCCGACCGCTGAAACCTAACGCAGATTGGGTTGGCGGTCGCCAACTACCACGATGACTACGGGGCGTTTCCACCGGCCGTTGTGCGGGACGAACAGGGGCAACCCATTCACAGCTGGCGGGCGCTCTTGTTACCCTATCTTGAGCAGATGCCATTGTACGAGGAGTACGATTTCCAGGCGCCTTGGAATGGTCCCCATAATTGTCAGTTGCTAGCGCGGTGGCCGGCGGTGTACGCCTTCACCGATGGGGGCGAGGGAACGGCGACCGTGACGAATTACCTGGCAGTCTTGGGCGACCAGACCGTCTGGCGCCACGGTGAGCCGGTGACGCTTCCGCAGGTCGTCGATGGCCACGACACGCCGATCCTCGTGGTCGAAAATATGGGCTCCGACATCCAGTGGACCAAACCCGACGACTTGGAATTGGATACCATGAATCTCGAGATCGCAGCCGTATCATCCAATGGAATCAGCAGCCCCTACGATCCACCTGCGGTGGTCACCGTTGCGGGTAGGATCCAGACGCTGTCACCGAGCATCCATCCCGACACGCTGCGGGCTCTAGTGACCGCGAGCGGCGGCGAGGCGCTGCCATCGGGACTGCCATGGCGATCGATTACCGATGGCCGGGTGCGGCCGTTGAAGCCGGAGCGTTGACGGTCCTGCCCCATCGAGAACAAGAATTGCGGAACCTTNGTGGAACGTGTTTTGTGCTCGGTCGCATCCGTCGCGCCGGAACGAGTTCGTTGGCTCGGAGCGCTCGATGGCCGAGAGGATGGGATGCGCGGAAGAAAAGAGGTGGTGGGATGGATTGGCGGTGGAACAGGAACACGGTTTGGAGTTTGGTGTTTTGCGGTTGCGGCTTGTGCAGCCCGCTGAGCGCAGCGGAGATTCCCCTAGCCGTTCGCTCACCCGATGCCGTGGACCGCGTCAACTGGCCGGTGACGTCGGGAATCCCGCTGGCCGCTGGCCGGCTTCGACGCGGAGAGCCTGTGGTATTGCGTGCTGCGGAAGGACCCGCGGTGCCGCTCCAGACAGAGCCCCTCGGGTACTGGCCGGACGGCTCGATCAAATGGCTGCTGCTCGATTTTCAGATCGATCTGGCGGGTGGGAAAACCCGCACTTTCGTGTTAGAGACCTCGTCGCAAGAACGGCCGCAACCCGCCCGCCCAGCGGTCGNCCTGGCCCGTGATCGGCGGGGNATTACGGTCGACACGGGAGTTCTCAAGACGGTTCTCAATCCCGCCCGTTTCCGGCTGTTGGATCGGGTCTGGCTGGACCGCAACGGGGACGGTCACTATGCGGCGAACGAACGCATGACCGGTTCAGATGGNGCGGGCATCGTACTGACGACACCTGNTGGTCAGCGGTTTACCGCGGATTGGACGGGCGCCGAAATGACGGTCGAACAAGCGGGTCCTCTGCGGGCTTGTGTGCGGATCGCAGGCGATCACATCAGCCGAACCGGAAAGCGGTTTCGCTTTGTACTGCGGTTGCACGCGTACGCCGGGCGACCGCATTTACAGCTGGAGTACACCTTTATCAACGATTTTGTCTCCCAGACGATGACCCCGGTGGAGTCGCTTGAATTGGTGTTTGCGGCACCGGCTGCCGGTCCATCGACGGGGGCCTTAGGAGGCGTGGCGTCGGGTCGACGGTTGTTCCAGATCGATGACCGCCGGTTTCAAGTCGACGGCCAGGACGCGGGTCGACGTGCCGCTGGGTGGGCCGCGCTCGATCAAGGCGTTGGCGGTTTCGCGATCGGTGTGCGGGATTTCTGGGAAAACTGGCCGAAGTCTCTGACGCTGGACGAGTCGGGCGCGACACCGCGTCTTACGGTTGGCATCTTGCCAGCGTTCCCCGATGGACTGTACGACACGGACGACTTGAAACAGGAATGCAAGCTGTACTACTACCTGCGCAAAGGCGTCTATACCTTCAAGGTGGGTGTGGCCCGTACGCATACGCTGTGGGCCACATTTTTTGATGGGGAATTGGAGCGGTCGAAACTCGATCGTTTTTTTTCCGCCCTCGACCAGCCGCTGCTCGCGCAACGATCACCGGCGGATTTGTCGGCTACCCGTGTCCTCGGTCAGACGCCACCGGCCGATCCGACTCGCTACGCCGGTTTCGACACCTGGATGCAAGGGTTTTTTCAGCTTCACTTGGACGATGTCGAGGAAGTCCGTGAATTTGGTCTGCTGAACTACGGGGATTGGTTCAACGTCGATTGGGACAGTTGGGGGAACCTCGAATACGACACGGCGCACTGTTTTTTCACCCATTATCTGCGAACCGGTGACCGCCGTTTTTTCGAGCGCGCGGCGGCCGGAGCCCGACACCTGGTCGACGTCGACATCGCACATGCGGTAAACGACGACGTGCGCGGCTTCGGCGGATCGTTGAACTTCTTGCCCGGGAGCATCTGGTGTCACACAGTGGGGCACACGGGAGGCTACTACGCGACCTACGACGGTGAGAAGTACCACAACGAGGCGCCGCTGATCATGAAGGGCCCCTACCAGGTGGGGATGAGCGACACCGGTCACGTGTGGATCGAAGGCGCTTTCGATCACTATCACCTGACTGGGAATCGCCGTTCGCTAGAAATCGCGATTCGCGCCTCGGATCTCCTGGCCAGCCGGATGCCGACTCGTTATACCGACCACTTGCGGGGTATTGGGTGGCCACTGAACATGATGGTGGCCGCGTTTGAAGCGACCGGTGAGCAGAAGTACCTGGACGCAGCGNCCCGCAATTGGGAGGTGCTCCGCAAGGAACTCGATCCGAAACAGGGCTGGGTCGTCCTGCTGGCCTATGGACATTGCAATGAGGCCAGCGTNGCCAAACGGTGCCGTGGTCAGAATACCTATATGCTGGCGCTGACACTCAGCGCGCTGGCCCGCTACCACCAAGTCACGCGAGATCCTGAGGTGTTGTCGGCGCTCTCCGCTGGAATCGACCAGATGATCCGCCAGTGTTGGAGTGAGGAGCACCAGGGGTTTTGGTTGACGTCGTGCGACCACCTCAAGCACAATCCGCCTCCCCGCGTGAATTCTGCGACCATGCTATCCGCGGGCGCCTTTGCCCATGAGTACGGGCAGACGGGGAACGAAGAGCATCGGCGCATCTGGCTGCGATCTTTTCAGCGCTGCGTGGAGGCATCCATCGAACAACTCAGCACCGGGGAGCAGAAAGGAGCGACCGGGTACAGCAGCATGATGATGCACTTCTCGCCGCTCGGGCTCGCGCTTTTTGGCGACCTTCCTGGAGACGCGAAGCGGNCGCCCCCTGGTCGCTGACGCGTCCGGCGGCATGCACTACCCGCGGACCGGCGAGGGGCAGCAGCCTCTGGCTAGAGTGGCCAGGGGAGTAGGAAAGCGTGGTGTTCGAACAGCGTGCGCTTCCCGTGTTCGCCGATTCCCTGGGTGAAGAACAACAAAAAGACAAAGACGACTAGCGCCGCCAGTACGGTCGCCCGACAGAGCCAGGTCAGGTCGTACCAGGCCTGTTTCTGTTTTCGCAGTGCGCGGCCGTAGGCCAGCCCGATGAGGATTCGNGCCGGGTAGATGCTGATGATGAATACCAGGGTTGCCAGCCACATCGCGTCCTGTGGGGGAAGTCGCACTTTGAGTAGATATAGCGGCAAGGCCAGCGCGTAGACCAAGATCGTCGAGAGCGCCCAGGCGAACGGGGCGCGTTTGAAACAGTTGATCGCTGCGCGCGGTTCGAACATCGCAGCCAACCGATTCTCGGTCGCCAGCCGCGCTTGCAGAAAGGGNAGCCAGCTCAACACAAAGACCAGCCAGAGCCCTCCCGCNAGCGATACCAGGGTGCGGGCGTCTCTTCCGTCACCCACCGCGAGCAGAGCCGTAGGGGGGAACAGCCAAACCGCGGCCCCCACATAACCCCGCACGCCGAGCCAGAAATGGTGCTTCAGTCGAAACGCGGCGAGGAATGCGCGCAACTGCTCCCCGGCAACGATCCAATAGTCGCCGTGCCGCAGTCTGGCGCGTAGCCAGATTGCGTTTTTTATCGGCCGGAAGAAGCAGAGCAGNCCNCCACCGCGCGCCAAGGCCAGGCAGACGTGGACCGTGATCAGCGCGGCAGAGATGGCCAGGATGATGCGCAAGCGGCCTGTGACCGCGCTGGTAGCGTCGATCATCTGCGCATCCGCAACGTATAAAGAAAACAGCCGTAGCGAGAGGATCCAAAAACCCAATCCCAGCGCGATCGAACCGATGCGGGGAGCGATCGAAAGCAGCGGAAACGCATCGCGCCATTTTCCGCTGCGGGCAACACGGCCCTCGGCTTCGAGTAAGTATCCCAACGCAAAGAAGTTGAGGAGCGGGATCGCAGCGATCACCGAGAGAGTCAGGATCAAGCTGGCCAGACCAAACAGNCGGCTGACCAACCATCCCATGGCCCGCAACGGGTGTCGCAGCGGGTTGGGCAGGTGTGGACCGTGGTCAGCGGGTCGCGTCGACGAGGCGGCGGCGATCTCGGCCTCCGGTGATACCGTCATCTGGCGGTGACCATCGCCTGGTTCGGCAGCGGAAAGCGGATCGAAACTCATGGGCGCGAAAGCTGGCTGGGAGAGGTTGGCGGTTCCCTTCTAGGGTAGTCGCTGGCTCGCCGGCAGGGTTCCCGGAACGCTTAAACGTCACCGACAACGTTCGCCACGTGCCACTCCTATGAAGTATACTGGCCGAAGCTGGGGCTCGGTGGTGAGCCACTCGGTCGGTCGGTTGTGGAAAGAGATGACAGCATGCGTGTACTGCTTCGGTGGTTGTTGCCGCTCGCGGTGGTCCAGACGGCGGTCGTACTGGTGGTTTGGGCGACCTGGCGACCTTTCATGTTACAGCTGTCTGGGGATGGCTGGGTTGCCGCCGAGTCGTCCTACCAGGTTGTCACAACGGTTACCAAAGTCGATCGTTTTTTTGCAGACCGGTGGGCGGCGTCCGGTGTGGAGCCCGCTGTGGCAGCCCCCGAACTCCAGATCCTGCGACGCCTGTCGCTCGCCCTCTACGGTACGGTACCCGCTCTGGAAGAGATTCGCAGATTCGAAGCGGATACCGGCGCAGATCGACTGCCGCGGTGGATCGAGGGCATGTTACACGACCGTCGCTTTGCTGAGTATTTTGCGGAACGCCTCGCGCGCACCTACGTCGGTGTGGACGGTGGGGACTTCGTCGTTTATCGGCGAGACCGTTTCGTCGAGTGGCTCACCGAGGCGCTCCACGAGAATCGTGCGTACGATGCGATCGTCCGCCAGATCCTCTCCGATAGCGGACTGTGGACAGGTAGTCCGGCTACCAACTTTGTGACCGCTGCGATCGTCATGGGGGAGCTTGAGGAAGAGAAACTGGCGGGCCGGGTGTTCCGCGCGTTCCTGGGCCAGCGAGCCGATTGCGCTCAGTGCCACGACCACCCGTTTGTCGACTTCAAGCAGCACGCGTTTGAAGGTTTGGCCGCTTTTTTCGGCCAAACCCGATTGTCAATTGGGGTGTTCGACCGCGCCCGTGCAGACGGCGAACGCGTGGAATTTGAGGTGATCGACAGAGAGACGGCCAAAAAACGCCAGATTGCACCGGCGGTTCCGTTTCACGCGGAGTGGCTCCCCGAGACGGGTACGCGACGCGAACGTCTGGCCGCCTGGGTGACGCACCGGGAGAACCGCCGGTTTGACCGCGCGATTGTCAACCGTGTCTGGGGCCTCCTGTTTGGACGTCCGTACGTGGCCCCGGTCGACGACCTTCCCGATCCCGGTGATGACACCGATGGTGATTTGCTCGAATTGTTGGCGACTGATTTTCGCGAACAGGGTCGTGACCTGCGTCGTTTGATCCTGTCGATCGCGTCGTCCCGGCCGTTTCAACTCGATTCGAGTCATGCCGTTGATCGAGTGCTTCTCACTGATGAGACGCCCTCAGAAGAGGCGCTCGGTGTGCAACGTTTGCTCGCGGATTGGGCGCTGTTCCCGTTGACTCGGTTGCGTCCCGAGCAGGTGATCGGTGCCATGTTGCAGGCTAGTTCGGTCAGGACGATCGATCGTCGATCGCATCTGATTGTGCGCACGTTGCGACTGTTACGTGAGTCAGAATTCCTACAGGAATACGGAGATTTGGGCGAAGACGAGTTGGTGTATCACAGCGGTACCATTGCGCAGGCGTTGTTGCGGATGAATGGAGAGTTGTCCAACGACCTTTCTCGAGCGTCTCCCTTTTCGTCCTGGGGACGCGTGGTGGCAACGTCCACCGACGACGAGACTCTCGTGGAAAACGTGTTCCTGATCTGCCTGACGCGGCGGCCACCACCAGATTTGAAAGAGGCGTTTGTCGNGCAGCTGCAGGGCAAGACGCCGCCGCAGCGCGAAGAGGTCATGGAAGATCTTGTCTGGAGCCTGTTTAACACCGAGTCGTTTGCCTGGAACCACTGACCCGGACGGTGATCGCCGGATGGGNACGCTCGCTTCTCAAACGGCGGCGGTTGGTAGTAGAGGAACTGGCATGATTGAGCACGACGATTCGCGAACGCTACGCACGCCGCGACGGCCGCTGCTTGGGGCGCTGGCCGGCAGTTGCGTCTCTTTTCTGTGGCCGCCGTTAGAGGCCCAACAGCGCCGCGAACGGGGTCCGCAACGGCCCAGCTCTTTCATTCTGCTCTGGCTTGCCGGTGGGCCCAGTCAACTGGAGACCTGGGATCCACACCCGGGGACCTTCTACGGTGGCGAGACTGAGTCGATNGCCACCAAGATTTCAGGGCTGCAGATCGCCGCTGGATATCCGCAGATTGCAGAACAGATCGACGCGNTATCGGTCATTCGCTCTCTGGTTTCCAAGGAGGGCGATCATGAGCGAGGCACGTATTTTGTCAAGACAGGCTATCGTCCGGTGCCGGCGCTAAAGCATCCTTCGGTCGGCGCGGTACTCGCGCGGATGCGTCCCAGCCAGGGCGTCGAAATCCCGCAGCACGTTTCTCTGGGNAGCAGCCAGTGGCCCGCCCGCGGTGGTTTTCTGGGACCCCAATTCGATGCATTCAAGGTCTATTCGCCGGGACGGGGCATCCCGAACATGCGCGCGCGCGTGAGCGGCGATCGGCGGGATCGGCGAATCCGGAACCTCGAGTTACTGTCACGCGATTTCCGGCACTATCGGCAGGTGCAGGCCGCAGCAACACAGCACCGTGAGACGATCGAGCGTGCGCTGCGGATGATGGATTCGGAGCAGTTGCGGGCGTTCGAGATCGATGACGAGTCGAGCGCGCTGCGTGAGGCGTACGGCGATTCGGATTTTGGCCGCGGTTGCCTCGTCGCGCGGAGACTCGTCGAGCAGGGCGTCCGGGCGGTGGAGGTCACCTTGGGGGGCTTCGACAGCCACGTCAACAACTTTGGTGTCCACCGCGCACGGGCGGCGGTTCTCGACCCCNCTTTTGCGACGCTGGTCCGCGACCTGCGGGAGCGCGACTTGCTCGACTCGACGGTCGTCCTCTGTATCGGGGAGTTCGGTCGTACGCCCACGATCAATCCACTCGACGGGCGCGATCATTGGCCCAGTGGGTTCTCTTGCCTGGTCGGCGGGGGGGGCATTCGATCGGGAGTCGTGATCGGAGAGACCGATCCCGAGGGCAAGCGGACGCAACCGAGCGATCCGATTCGTGTNCAGGACCTGTATGCGACGCTGTTACAGCGGATGGGGTTGGACCCGCGACAGGAGGTTGTTTCGCCGATCGGAAGGCCATTGGCGTTGAGCGACGGGGTGCCGATCGAGCGGCTGCTCGCAACCGGCTGAGGCGTANATCGCGCCGGCGAACAATCAGAGGCGAGNCCCAACGTCTAGGCGAGCAACTCCCCAACGGGCTGACCTTGGCAAATGCGAAAGGGTCGTCCCAGCGGGTCGAGCGCTTCGGTGAAGGGATCTACGCCGAAACGCGTCAGGATCGTCGCCGCCAAGTCGGCGGGCGCTACGGGATTGGTTACCGGAAATGCNCCGATCCGATCGCTCGCTCCGTGGACGTAGCCACCCTTGATGCCGCCACCCGCCAGGAGGGCCGTGTAGCAGTTGGGCCAATGATCGCGGCCCGCCTTGTCGTTGATCTTTGGCGTGCGCCCGAACTCGCCTAACGCCACGACCAGCGTTGTCTCGAGCAAACCGCGTTCATCCAGATCTTCGACCAGAGCGGCAAACGCCTGGTCCGCGGGTGGGAGTAAATGCTCGCGGTGCAGTTCGAAGTTCTTGGTATGGCTGTCCCAATTCAGCCCCTGTTGCTTGTAATCGTAGACGTTCACGAAGGGCACACCCGCCTCGACCAACCGCCGAGCCAGTAACAGGTTTTGGCCGCGCAGATTGCGCGCATAGCCGTCTTGTGGACCACCGGGTGTCTTCGAGTCATCGATGAACTTCTGTCCCGCCGGGCCACGGCCGTAACGCTCTCGTGTCGCCTCAGTTTCCCCGCGGATGGTGAGCGCGTCGCGCAGAGCTGCCGAGTGGAGAAGCTCAAACGCCTTCTCTTGGTAGACCCGCATCGAGCGAGCGCGGTCGGCGGCGCCGGCCGAGTCGAGTGTACGCAGTAAGTCCCAGCGGCGCTCGAGCCGTCCCGTGGTCACGTCGATCGGTAAGTCCAAAACGCGTAGCGTTCCACCTGCGTGGTAAGTCAGGGTGTCGGGGTCACCCTGAATCAACAGTGGTTGAAACTCTGTACCGAGAAACCCCGCCGTCTGGCCGGGATTCCTGAAGTTGTTGTTCATAACAAACGGCAGCGCAGCATGCGGAATCAGGAACGGCTGGGTGCGCCGCACGTAATTCAGGCACGCTCCGTAACACGGGAAGCTGTCGGGCCGGTCGCCGGCCTCAGGGACGCGGCCGGTCAGCGTGTGAAAACTGGCCGCATCGTGTTCGTGCATCCGGTGTTGCATGCTGCGGACGACGGCGACTTTGTGCATGATCCGCGCGGTGCAGGGAAGATGTTCGCCGATCCGCAGGCCGGGTACCGAAGTTGCAATCGACTTGAACTCGCCGCGAATCTCTGCCGGCGCATTCGGTTTCATGTCGAACGTATCGAGGTGACTGGGTCCGCCGTAATAGAAGATCAGGATGCATGATTTGATTTGCACGTGAGGTGTCGTGTCGGGGGTCTCCGCAGCCGCCGCACGTACCGCGAACCACTGCGGTAAATTCAGGCCCAATATTCCCGAGCCGCCAACTCGCAGAAGGTTGCGGCGTGTGAGGGCGGGACCGGCAAGTTCAGATTGGCGGCGCATTGGTTGCATCGCAGCGCACCATTTGGATTAGAACGAATGCCAACACGAAACTCGCTCAAAGTATAACCGATCGTCGCCCTCGTATTCCATCGGAGTACCCGCGGCGATGAACCGAGTTTGTGTGCCAAAGACGGGAGCCGTGCCCCCGTTCGGGGCGCCGGGGACCGGCGCTTGACACGGTTTCTTTCGGTTGATAGACAGCCCTGGTGTACGGGTGTCGCCGTACATGAAACTTGTGGAACGAAGGAGGGGGAACGATGGCGTTAGGGGAACTTGTGTACGAAGAGACGGGAAAGTTGACCGGTGTGCGGGTGCTGTCGTCTGATGTGTCCGGCACGAAGCTCGAGCTAGACCTGCAGACCGCGGGTCAGATTCGCGGAGTGGCCCACAGCTGTTTGTGGACCTACACGCAACTGAGAAGGTCGGATGGCTCGATTTACGGTGAGGGCCGAGGAGTCATGACGACTGGCGAGGGTGATGTGATTCACCTGATTGGACATGGCTCTGCGGCAACTCCGCCCCCCGGGGGGACGACCAGTTTTCGTGTGATGATTCACCCTCACAGCACGGTAGCCAAATACGCCGACCTGAATACCATTGGATTGGTCGGTAACTACGACGTCGACGCAGAAGGGAATACGGATTTCAAGTGTTTTGAATGGACGTAGTGACGGCGCAGGACGATCGTCAGGGCCGGTACGGGGTGATTCAGAAAGCGACACAGACCTGTGGGTGACCGTCCTGAGTTGGTGGCGCCGATACCCGGGTTTGTTAGAAGCCCGGTGCGCCAACGGAAGCTGCGTCGATCAACGTCACTGGATCAACGTCACTGGATCAACGTCACTGGATCAACGTCACTGGATCAACGTCACGATGCGCGACCGACACCCGGGCGAGCGAACCGGCCACCAGACGGGTGACCTTCGATCCGCGGTCGGATCGGGAGGTGCAGCCGGACCGCTGAAACAAGGGTGGATGAGGGGATTCGAACCCCCGACCCCTGGAACCACAATCCAGTGCTCTAACCAACTGAGCTATACCCACCGCATAACGGCCCCTATAGCCCTTTCCGCCGACCTGACAAGCGAGCGCATGCAACGCGGTGCCTTGGCCTTCTGCGTGGACAGCGTCAATCTCCGCACCGGCCTCCAACAGCAGCTGTATGATCGGCAAGGGGTTGCCGGCACAGCTCTGTCCTCCTCCGGCAATGGACATCAGTGGG
>PADE01000257.1:17141-26342 GCA_002702965.1 Planctomycetaceae bacterium | reverse complement strand
TGGGTGCATGTGTCGGATTCCCCCGAGATCGAGTTGAATTCCTACCAGGATTCGGTGGGAGTGTGACGGAGCGAGCCGAGCTCATTCCGCGCTCTGATCGGCCGCGTCTGAGCGACCGGCGAGGCCCCCGATTCGCGTGACAGGACGTGTCCGGTATGGAGTCGCAGAGGATGACGATGCGGACCTTGACCCCGATCAGCACCAATCGGGTGATGGTGTGCGCCCTGGCGTTTTGTGTGCTCCCGATTAGCTTCTGTGACACGGTTGATGGTGATGATGACCGCCTAGTTGCCACCGGGATCGAACCGCTGGCCGCCCGCCGTTCTCGCGACAAGCCACTCGTCATCGGAGGTACCCGGCAACTCTTTATAGACGATCACAACATCGAATCGCTTGTCGGTGTTGTGAAAAAGTTGAACCAGCCGACCAAACACGGCGGCAATCCGGTGCTAGCGATGGTGCCCCAGCGGGGCCAGTCGTGGGATGCAGATATGCCCATCTCATTCGGCAGTGTGCTGTTCGATGCGCGGCAGAAGTTGTTCAAGATGTGGTACGGATTGCACCATCGCGGCGGCGGCGACTCGGAGTCGGTCCTCTGCTATGCCACCAGCGCCGATGGCATTCGGTGGCGGAAACCCCGCCTGGGCATCTACACGATTGGCGGTACGAAGCAGAACAACGTCGTGATGCACCACAGCGGCCTGGCGAGCGGAGTTTTTCTCGACCTGCACGAGCAGGATCCGGTCAAGCGTTACAAAATGCTCCACATGTGGCGAGATTACCAGGTCTACGCGTCGTATTCGGCCGATGGCCTGCGATGGCATGCCTATAATCGCGGCCGCTCGGTACTCTTCGTACCACCCGGACACGATAGCCATATGATCGCCTACTGGGATCGGGCTCTCGGTAAGTATGTGGCGATCGTCCGCGACCGCACTGGGCGTATCGACGACGTGCGCAGGCGACTGGTCACCGACCCTGTAGCGCGGCGAGGTTGGCGCAAGCTGTGGGATCCCGATGGAGATCGCGCGCCCGAGAACCATTCGATTCGTCGCGTCGGCCAAGCGGTCAGTGACGACTTCATCCACTGGACCGATTACCGCAGCGTGCTGGGTGCCGACGCCCGTGATCCACCCAATCAGGACCAGTTCTACAACATGGAAGTGGTTCCCTACGGCGATTTGCGGATCGGACTGTTGACCGTGTTCAGCCACGATCCAGATTACTGTCGTGGCGCCGTCCAGTTGACCTACAGCCGCGACGGCAGGAACTGGCATCGGGCGGCGAATCGTGCCATCTTTCTGCCACTGTCGCAGCCGGGTAGCTTCGACTGGGGCGCCATCTATCCACTCCAGGCTCCGCTCGTCGTCGACGACGAGATTTGGATTTACTACACCGGTTACGGAGTCGATCACCATCATCAACCACCGCCGAACATGACCGGATTTCGCAATGGCATCGGACTCGCAAAGCTGCGGTTGGACGGGTTTGTCTCCGTCGATGCGGGAACGACGGAGGGGACACTGACCACCCGGCGATTCGTTTTCAGTGGCAATCAGCTTGTAGTCAATACCGACGCCCAAGCGGGCCAGATGCGCATCGCAATTCTCGACGCCGACGGTGAACCATTGTCCGGGTTCGGCAAACACGACTGCGATATGGTGCAGGTGGACAGAATACGCCAGACGATCACCTGGAACGGTGTATCGGATCTGGCGCAGGTCGCCGGGACGCCGGTCAAGCTGAGGTTCTATCTAAGAGATGCAAAGCTATTTTCGTTCCTGTTTTCAAGACCCGCTGGCGGTTAAGTCAATCACCTCTGAACTCAAGGGAACGCGATATGAGTTGGCGAATGGCTCCCGGTGCGATTCCGGCCTTGTTGATGTTGTGTCTGAGTGACGGGATGCACCCTGCGTTGGCAGGGAATGACCATGCCGTGCAGGTCAAGATCGACCAGCGGGTGACCGTTGTCCCGCCCGGTGTCCTGACCCGTGCCATGATGAGCGCCGTGCGCCATCCCGACGGGGCGATTTGGCTGAATACCCAAACCGGTCCACTCTACAGGAGTATCGACGAAGGGCGCACGTGGACACCGGTTGCGGTGAAGCTCCGCGGTGTGCCCCCGAACCAGACACTCCACGGGTTAGGTGTCAACCGTAAAGGCCGGCTGTTGTTGGTTCACCAGTCGCCTGGCCACGATCCCAAAGACAAACGGCTTTACGGCCAGGATCTGTTTGTCTCGTATTCCGACGACGGCGGCCGTACGTGGACGGTCTCGCAGACCGACTTTCGCAAATTTCCACCCGGTATCCCCAACATGAAGTTCCATGAAGATGGGAACCGAACCTTCATCGAACAATCGGATGGGACGTTGATGTTCACGACGACAATCGTCGCCGCCGAGGAATACAAGAAACGGCATCCGTCGAAGCAGCCGCCGCAGCCGCCCAATTACGAGTATGGAGGAAAGCCGGGGGATCTGTTTGGCGACATCGTCTTCCGCTCCACCGATGGTGGGAAATCATGGGGTGACCCGACGCACGTCTATACCGACCTGAACCCGCATGAATCGGCCCTGGCCATCGATCCCAACAACCCCAGTCATATTCTCGAGTTCGCTCGGATCCAGCGGCTGGTCAGACCCGGCGAGGATGCCAAAGAGATGATGCGCAAAACGGGCAACCCAATGCCGTACTACAAGCAGGCTGCACTCTTCGAATCGATCGATGGCGGACGCACTTTCCGCCCTGTCACCGGCGGCATGACCGACTGGTACGGGCATCGTGGCGCGATCTTGTGGACCGATCGCGACGTTGTCGTGTTGACGCACAGCGCCGGCCACAACGACAGTCGTGTGTTGGCTCGCATCAGCCTCGACGGCGGCCGCGCGTGGGTGAACGGCACCGATCGGGGGACGCCGTTGATGACGAAATCGACCAAGTTTGTGTTGGCCCCGTCGCATTCCTTTAGCACGCCCACGGTCGAAGTCGCGGACAACCACTTCCTGACCTTCTACTGCATTGGTGATTTTCTCGTGCAGGGTGTCTTTTGGCACTTGGAATGGAGCGAGTGAACGAGCTGCCAGAATTTCCGGTCGAGGTGAAACGACATGTTGCGGCGTACCGATTGGTTGCTGTTCGTCGTGGTGGCAACGATCGCGCTTTCATTCGCATCGGGACAGGAATCTCGACAGCAGTGGCAGCGCACCAAACGGGTGGTGGTTTGCGATTCGCCGCACCGCGCCCGCTACCCGTCGATCGCCCGGACCGCCGACGGAGCGCTGTGGGTGCTGTTTACGCGACGGACCTCGCAGCAGGAGACGGACCAGCGTGGCGAGCTGGTACTCGTCCACTCGACGGACGGTGGCACCAGCTGGTCCGACCCACGCGTAGTGTATGCGGCGCGCGCCGGTCAGCCCCGCGCTGCTGGTACGATGACCACCTTGCGCAACGACCGGATTGTCGCGGTGTTTTCCGAATCGATCGGCGCGCAGCCGACGAGCAAGATTCGCTTACTCAGCTCCGAGGATGATGGGCACAGCTGGCGGGTGCACCAGATCAAAGCAGACCTTCCACTCGTGGGGTGGGAGCCTTGTGGAAGAATTCTCGAAGCGATCGACGGTACGCTGGCGATGCCCGTGTTCGGCGCAGCTTCGCCAACGGAGTTACAGGCCAGCCTGTACGGCTGTGGCTTGTTGCGTTCCCGCGATGGAGGAGAGACCTGGGGCGATTTCTGCTGGATAGCCCGCGGTGACAGCGGGGTGATCGGTGCAGCCCACACCAGCCGGTTCAGTTTCGAGCGACCCGCGGTACAACCTCTGGGTGACGGTCGTTGGTTGGCCCTGGTGACGGCCCGACGATTGAACGAAGGTCCAGGCGCGGCGCAGGTAATTTGCCGCCTTTGGAGCCGTGATGAGGGACGCGCGTGGACCGAACCCGACCAACTGATGCCGGGTTCCGAGCCGAGTTTGGCGCGCATCGGAAAACAGACATTCTGTGCCAATACACTCGAGGCGGCGTGGGGCGGGTTACGACTGTCGATGAGTCGCAACGGCTTTACCAGCCTGGTCCAGGAGATGCGGCTGATGCTTCGAGATGAAATCAGTGGTCACTACGGCTTCGCCAGCGCCCTACCGTTAGACGAGAACAACCTGGTGGTGGTCTTCGGCCGTACCCANAACGGGCGGGGGCACTCCGATTTTCCCTGGGACCCACCCGAATGGAAGGACGTTTCGGTAGACCGCGAACTCATCATGGCCGTGTTTTTCCATCGCCANGAGTGGGGAAGTGACGTTGCGCCACCGGTGGCCCGTCGCCCACCGCGCCCCAGCGGCCGTTGGGTGCTCGTTGCGCGGACCGTCTTGCAGGGTTTTAGCGGCGCGGCGGCGGGAACGCCCAGCGGNGATCTTGTCGGTGTGGTGGATCAACGGATCTGTCGCTCGGCGGATGGGGGACGGACGTGGAGAGCTGTGCCCGGTGCCAGACTCCCCGAACAGAATAGGTCGCTCAGCGCGTTTGGCGTGCTCGAGAGCGGCCGCTGGCTGGCAGCCACGGTGCATCAGAATGCCCCGAGCCATAAGTACCGCGCTAACATGATGGGTGCACGCGGTGGCTACCGGACGATGAAGATCAGAGGTTATCGCGAAGATCACAGCGTGACCGTCTCGTACACCGACGACCAGGGTAAAACGTGGCATCGTGGCAAACCATTCAAGGGGCCGCTGCAATCGGCGTTCCCCACCGCTCGCCGCTTCATCGAAGAACCCGATGGGACAGTCGCGTTGTCCATCACGGGCAGCGTTACCGACGAAGACATGAGCGCCAACTCCCGTTCCAATGGCCTGATCCGCTCTCACGACGGAGGCCAGACGTGGGGCGATTTTTCGTTTGTCTTTCGCGCCACCAAGGGCCCCNNTGATCTCCAGCCTGANGGCGGCGCCTCGGANATGGACATCGTTGTGTTGCCCAGTGGAAACTGGGTGGCCTGTGCCCGTGCTGACCGAACGACGTTAGGTCCCAGAGGACGGGGGGGCCACCCTCTGCTGATCAGCACCGACCGTGGTCGCAGCTGGCAGAAGACGGGTGCCTATCTGGCGGCCTGTCATCAGCAGACGGGTCTCTCGCTGCCCGGTGGTGGAATCGCTTTGACGTTTCGCGCGCACTCCTGGCAGGGGCCGGGCGTGGCGATCAGTTATGACGAAGGACGCAGCATCGACTACATGCTCACCGGNCCCTATCAAACGACTTACGCTTTCCGCAGCCGTGATGACGAGTTTCTGGTCTTTACGGAACCGGCTGGCCGCTCCGATGGATCCGCCGGGGTCTACCGGTGGATTCCGCACAACAAACCGTCGTCGAGGTAGCGAACGCGCGAAGTCGTGGCCCCCGCTTGGAGCGGTGCACCGGACCACAGGCGGCGCGGTGAGCATACGGGTCTCGTTCGCGTTCACTCGGCCATCAGTTTGACCAGCGTCGGCTCGATCGACTCGGCCCAAATCNAATATCCGCGTTCGCTCAAATGCAGCAGGTCGGGCATGATCTGTTTCGACAGCGAGCCGTCTTCGCTCAGAAAGTTCTTGCCGATATCGAGGAAGGAGACGTTCTGGTCGCTCGCCAGTTTGGCCACCATGGCATTGCTTTTCTCATTGACCTGACGTCGTTTGTCCGCCGGATTCGGGCCGCGTGGGAAGGTGGCCAGCAACAGGATCTTCGTCTTGGGCGTCTGCTTTTGAAGCTGCCGCACGATCACGGTTACCCCTTCCGCAATCTGTTCTGGTGAATTGCTGCCGGAATTATTTGTCCCGATCATGATCACTGCTGCTTTGGGTGTGATCCCGGCCAGGTTGCCATGGTCGAGTCGCCAGATCACGTGTTGCGTCCGGTCACCGCCGATGCCGAGATTGACGGCGTTGCGTTTTCCATAGTACTTCGCCCACACCTTCTTGCCGCGTCCCTCCCACCCCTGGGTGATCGAGTCGCCGATAAATACCAGCTCGACGTTACCCTGTTTGACCCGCTTGTTCATCGCTTGATGCCGTGTCATCCACCCGCCACCGCGGGGCACAGGTTTGACGGCATCGTGAAGGGCCTTGGGCTGCTGCGCGTGCGCCGCCGCCTCGAAAACGAAAACCAGCAAACAGAGCGAACCGACGCGGCGTAGACACAAGGACATAGGATTCTCCGTGGGGATAGAGGCTTGAACATCGGACGATCGCATCGCCTTCGAACGTAACCGGGGCCGTCGTGGACGACAGTTTACCGCCGTCGCGGTCGGCGAGCACGTATAGGTCGGAGGCGCGACGGTGCACACAATTGCCTCCTTTTTGCTTTGCAAGCGGGGACAAACGGGGTAGATTGCGTCGAAATCTTGTGGTTGTGTTGTCGCCGCGATCGGGCGGCCCCCGAGGGTTGGCTTCGATGTCTGTGTTTCAATGGTTTGATCGCTCGCCGCGTTCTGCGTGGTGTCACGCGCGCTGTGCGGCGCTGGCTCTGGGTGTATTGCTTGTCGTTCCACAAACGGCTTCGCGACGTGTGCGCGCGGCGGACCCGGAACCGGGCGACGCTCCCCGCATCCGCGACGTCGGGCGGGAGATCGCGGGTGCCCGCTATCCCTTTGTGACCAGAGGCGGCGACGGAAAAATCTACATGTGCTGGTTAGAACCGGGACCACCAAAGACATTTCGTTTGCGGTTTTCGGTTTACACCGACGCCGAATTTGGCGCGCCGCGAACCATTGCTTCGGGTGCCGACTGGTTTGTCAATTGGGCGGATGTTCCCTCCATTTCTGCGCTCGCGGACGGCACTCTGGCGGCGCATTGGTTGGCCCGAAACGGTACCGGCACCTACGCCTACGGTGTGCGTGTTGCCTGTTCGACCGACGGTGGCCAAAACTGGACGACGCCCTTCTGGTTGCACGACGATCGATCCGAGTGTGAACACGGGTTTGTCTCGCTGTGGCCGCAGAAGGGTGGCCGTTTCCTCGCCATCTGGTTGGATGGCCGCGACATGCAGAGCACCGGGAACACCCAGCTCTGGACGCGGCGATTTGACGCCGGCGGCAAGCTGAGCAAGGAAACGCGCCTCGACGCGCGGGTTTGCAGTTGTTGTCCCACCGCGCTGACCGGCAGCGGCGATGGGGTGCTCGCCGTTTACCGAGATCGAAGCTCTGACGAGATTCGGGATATTTCCCGGATCCGTTGGGACGGTCAACGTTGGAGTCGGCCGAGTCGGTGTCACGTCGATGGTTGGAGGATTCCTGGGTGACCAGTGAACGGCCCGTCGATCGCGGGCCACGCGACGCAGGTTGCAGTCGCCTGGTTTACTCGCCCCGAGTCGCGTGATCCGCAGGTCCGCCTGGCGCGCTCACAAGACGCCGGCGAGCACTTTGGGCAAGTGGTTACCATCGACCAGGAACGTCCGCTGGGGCGTCCGGCGGTCGCCGTCCTCAGCGACGGCTCCGCGTTTGTGTGCTGGCTGCGGCGGGCTGCAGGACACTCGGAGTTGTGCGCGGCGCGGGTCGTCGAGGAAGGGCGTATCGCCACGCAGTGGACGCTCGCGACGGTCTCGGCGGGCCGCGCGAGCGGTTTCCCGCGGGTGACCGCCGATGGCCTGGCTGCGATCGTCTGCTGGACGAACGGCAACGCTCCGGATTCGACCGTGCGCGCGGTCCGCGTTTCGTTTGCACGGTGAGTGACCGTGCGATCATCGGTGGCTGCAACAGGGTGCGTCTTAGAACATCGGTTGGATGCCGGTAACCGGGTGAGTTCGATGACCCGACCACCGCGAGGTGTCCCAACCGGATATAATCGAGGCTTCAATAGTAGGCGGCTCTGAAGTTCGGGGAATCGCATGTATCGACGACGTAAGCTGTCCAACATCGCGCTGCTAGCGGGCGTGGCAATGATCCATCCCGTACTTCGTGGACACGAAGGCCCGGTTGGCGAGCAGCGAAGTGAGAGTGGAATTCGGCACTCGTTCTTGGTGACCGGATCGATCACCGCGATTGTCGGCGAGGACAATACCATCCAGTGGCGTGTACCCGGCCGTTCGCGGGACGGATTTGTGCTTGCCAATGGAAACGTACTTGTCTCGATTGCAAACGAAGCGCGCGAATACACGCGCGCTGGTGAGGTCGTGTTTCGGTATCGACTAGATCCGGTCAACAAGGAGCTTGGGACAGTGGTTCGGCTTGACTCTGGAAACACGATGGTCGTGGAACGCGGCCCGCGGCCGCGCATTTTGGAGATTACCGCCCGAGGCACAATCGAAGTTGACGTTCCCCTGCAGCCGGACACAGACAACGCGCATATGCAAACGCGCATGGCCCGCAAGCTGCCAAACGGAGATTATCTTGTTCCACACCTGCTGGGTTTTGCTGTCAAACAGTACGACCGATCGGGCAAGGTCAAACGTGTGATCCGAACCGACCTCGCCGAGCTCGGTGGTCGCAAGGCGGAAAATTGGCCTTTCACGGCGATCCAGCTGAATTCCGGAAACGTGCTGGTGAACCTGACGCATGGAAACAAGACGGTCGAGTTTGACCGCGTTGGGAAGGTGGCCTGGCGAGTCGACAACCGCGATGTGGCGGGCCGGTTCTCCGATCCATGCGGGGGCCAGAGATTGCCCAATGGCAACACCGTGATCTGCAGTTACGGACAACGGAATCCCGCCAAGCCGCGCGCCTTTGAAGTGACCCGCGACAAGCGTGTGGTCTGGGAATTTGTTTCGCCAGACATCGGGTTGCATGAAATCCACGTGATCACAACGAATGGAAAGTCCATCACAGCGAATTCGTTGAAGTAGTGGTCTCGGTCCTGGAAAGCCGTCGTTTCAATAGGAGCAACAGCATCCGTGAGAAGTTTACTGGTCCTGATTGGCGCAATTTTATTCAGTTTATTGAGCACCGTCGGACTGGCCGCGAGCTCGAGAGAAAACGGTGCACCCAACTTTGTGATCGTCTTTTGTGACGATTTGGGCTACGGCGATCTGGGCAGCTTCGGCTCGAAGACCATTCACACGCCTCATCTCGACCNGATGGCTCAGCAGGGTCAGCGTTGGACCCAATTCTACGTCGGCGCAAACGTCTGTACGCCCAGCCGGGCTGCCTTGCTCACCGGCCGATTGCCGATTCGCAGCGGAATGTGTTCGAGTCGCCGGCGAGTGCTGTTTCCCGATTCAAAGGGCGGACTTCCCGCGGGCGAGG
>PADE01000257.1:0-17135 GCA_002702965.1 Planctomycetaceae bacterium | reverse complement strand
TCGCCGNGGCCCTGAAAACGAGAGGTTACGCCACCGCCTGCATCGGCAAGTGGCACCTCGGCCACCTGCCCGAGTACCTGCCCACCGCGCACGGTTTCGATTCCTACTACGGGATCCCGTACTCAAATGACATGGGCTTGACGCCCCAGCCGAAGGGCAAGCAGCGGTTGCGCTACTACGACGCCTGCCGGGCGGTGGATTTGGCCTACTGGGGTCGCGTGCCGCTAATGCAGGGTCGCGAGATCATCGAGCGGCCGGTCGAGCAAACCACCATCACCCGTCGCTACACCGAGCGCGCCGTCCAGTTTATTCAGGACAGCAGGGACCGACCTTTCTTCCTCTATCTGGCCCATAGCATGCCCCACGTACCGCTGTTCCGGTCGGCGAAGTTTCAGGATGTCTCGGCTGGCGGCGTCTACGGCGACGTGATTCAGGAGATCGACTGGTCAGTGGGACAGGTACTAGCTGCGATCCGCGCCGCTGAATTGGAACAGAATACGGTTGTCGTGTTTACCTCCGATAACGGCCCCTGGCTGTGGTTTCAAGAGCATGGTGGCTCGGCCGGTCCGCTTCGCGGTGGCAAGGGAGGGACCTTCGAAGGGGGCATGCGCGAACCGACCGTCATCTGGGGTCCGGGGATCGTTCGCCCGGGAGAGATCGACGAACTGGGCGCCACGATGGATCTGTTGCCGACGTTCTGCCGCCTAGCGGGAATCGAGCCTCCCGCGGACCGCCCCCTCGACGGGCACGACCTGTCGGCCGCGTTGCGAGGCACGGGCAAGAGTCCCCGTCAGACGGTCTTTTACTATCTGGGAACGGAGGTCTGGGCGATCCGTCACGGCAACTACAAGATGCACCTCAAAACGGTCGAGCCGGCCTACGGGCCGGACAAGACCGTGACAACGCACGATCCACCGCTCCTGTTCGATCTGGCGAAGGATATCGGAGAACGCGACAACATCGCCGGTGCCAACAGTGCCGTGATCGAGGAGCTCAAGGCACGGGTCGCCGACCACCGCGGATCGCTCCAGCCCGTTCCTCTCCAACTGGAGCGCCGTTGAGATACGGCGCGTCGGCGTCACCGTCGGTGTCACCGACGGCGTGAGTGGCGGGCGGCAAGCGCGGCGATCGGCGCGGCCCATCCCCAAGTCAGCAGCGATCGGATAGGATCGCAAACGCCGGGGAGAGCATCTCCCCCTGCGGCTGCGGCTGCGGCTTCACGAGCCGCCGCCACACGAAGGTGGGTCTACACGAGACCCGCCAAAATTGACGATCAGCGGGGCACTTGTGTTGTGAGCCGTCGGAGCGCCGAGAAGCCGATCGAGACGCACACAGCGATCGCCGCCTGGGTCGTGCTCGGGTGCGCGCTGGGCAGCGTCGGAGCGGCCGAAACGTCACTCGACCGCGTCGGCAGCTTGTGGGCGCCGTACGTCGAGTGGAGTTTGGAGAACCCCACGATCCAGGGCAATGCGTTTGATGTGATCGCCACGGCGACGTTCGAGCATCGGCAGAGCGGTGAGCGGCGAACAACCGGCATGTTCTACGCCGGTGGGGCGACCTGGAAATTCCGCTTCACCGCTACGCGGACCGGCAGCTGGTCGTTCACGACCCGCAGCACCGATACGGATCTCAACGGTCGACGGGGCAAAGTGCTCGTGGAACCCGGTCCGCCGTCCCAGCGGACAGGTTTTATCACCCATCTGGGAAACAAATGGGCGCGTCCGGTGGGGCCACGCCGGCAGCTGAGGGCCTTCGTGCCGCAATTGGTCATGTACGCGGGTCCCAGAGTTTTTTATCGCCAACCCGACAAGATCGACGCCGACATTGAGACGTTTTTGGTCGATCACGGCTTCAACGGATTTCACGTGATGGGAAGCTGCCATTGGTTGGATATCGATCAACGGATGTCGACGGCAATCGAACATGTGAACCCAGATCGGCGTACGTTCGAGGCGTTTGAATTGCTGATCACCAAAGTCCACGCCGCGGGAGGGATGGTCCACATCTGGATGTGGGGAGACGAATCGCGGCGCTGGACACCGCACCGCTGGGGTCTCAATGGTCGCGTCGATCAGCGTCTGCAGCGCTATCTCGCGGCGCGCCTCGGACCGTTGCCCGGGTGGACGATGGGTTACGGATTCGACCTGGACGAGTGGGTGGTCGAAGACGATCTTCGACGGTGGCACAGGTATCTGCATCGGCAATTCGGTTGGCCGCATCTGCTTGGTGCACGCGACGGTGGACCGAATCGCGGTCTGGATCATCGACGGAGGCAGATCGATGAGGGTCTCGATTACGCGGGATACGAACACCACCGGCCCACGTTTGGTGTCTATCGCGCGGCGCTCGCCGCCCGGCCCTCCAAGCCCACCTTTTCCGAGGATCGCTTTCGCATCCGCCAATCCCGAGAGTACGCCGACAAGGACTACAACGCGGAGGGGACCCGCCGCGGGTTATGGCAGTCGACGATGGCTGGGGGCGTGGCCAATATCTGGGGGCACTTTCCGCGCGGCCGCGACGCCTGGCAGGGCTCGGCCCGCTACGAAGACGCGCGGTCGATCAAGACGTATGCACGGTTTTTTGCGAGCCGTTATCTCAACGACATGTCGCCTGCACCGGATGGGATGTGCCTGCG
Source organism: Planctomycetaceae bacterium (assembly GCA_002702965.1). GTDB lineage: Bacteria > Planctomycetota > Planctomycetia > Pirellulales > Pirellulaceae > UBA9264. The sequence goes on along the minus strand of PADE01000257.1, from coordinate 14,500 downwards.
GGTCCCCACGGGGACGCACTACGTTTACTATCAGGAGCAGACCGCGGCGGTCGCGATGGACCTCAGCGAGATGGTCGGTCCGCAGCGGGCGGTCGCGGTCGATACCGCCAAACCTTACCGCGAGCTACCGCTTGGCCGGCTGCCGGCAANAAAAGAGACCTGGAGGGCGCCGTACCGGTCCGATTGGGCGATCGCCGTGGGGGAGTTNGAGTGAGCGCGCGGATTGGGAANGGGTAGGTGGCTCGTTACCGGAGCGCGCCGGGTNGCCGATCTGGTNGTCAAANCCGAGTGAATCGAAAACGATAGAAGCGCGGGGTGTTATCGCCGCAGCGGTTCTCGTGACGTCTTGAGCGAGGCGGTGTGCATGATGTGTAACAAAGGCGTATTCATTTCCGTATGTCTGCTGGCCATCGCACTCGCCCGGCCAGTCGATGGCGAGGAGGGGGCTGGGCGGCGACAGACGGGCTCGCGGGTCCGTTTTTCCGAGCGCGTCATCGCGGACCGGTACGACTATGCGTACGGTCTTCAGGCGGCCGATCTCGACGGCGACGGCGACCTCGACCTGACCAGTCAGAACGCGATCGGGGGGAAAGTCAACCTGTCGTCGATGTGGTGGTTTGAGAATGACGGCCGCGGTTCGTTCGAGCGGCGTCTGATCCACAAAGACGACCGCGACATTGGCTGGTTTGAGCGGCATACGGTCGGCGATGTCAACGGGGATGGCCGCCTGGATGTGGTCGTGGTGGACAACAAGTTTGGTCGACTGATCTGGTACGCCAATATCAAACGCCCGGCGGAGGGCCCGTGGCGGCGGTACATCATCACCACCNAAAGCCCACGTGTTTACAACGTGGTGCTCGGCGATTTCGATGGCGATGGCGATCTGGACGCGGCCGACGCGGGGTATGCCAACAGCCAGAACTGCTGGTACGAGAACCCCGGCCCCGACGGGTGGGGTGACGAATGGGTGCGCCGCGTCGTGGGAGACAAGATGTCGGAGGCTCGCGAGATCGACGTCGGCGACTTCAATGGCGACGGCAAAATCGACCTGTTGGCGGCCGCGGTCGGGGCCGAGAATGTTCCACCCGATGTGACCGATGTGAAGCAACACGGATCGCGGGTCGTATGGTACGAAAACTCGGGCCGTCCGGCGGACGGCCTGTGGATCCGGCACGTGATCGACAACACCTTTCGGGCGGCAACACACGGCCATCCGACCGATCTGGACGGCGATGGCGACCTGGACGTCGTGATGGCTCACGGTATGCGCCGGAAGCTACTGCCCGATGATCGGCACGACATTGCCTGGTACGAAAACGTCGGCCAGCCGGGCCGCGGGCTGCAGTGGAAACGGCACCGGATCAGCCTGTTTCCGTTTGCCTTCGAGGCGGTTGGTTCCGACATCGACGGCGACGGTGACATGGACGTGGTGGCGTCGGCCTGGGCCCGCGGCGATCGGGTGGTTTGGTTCGAAAACCACGGAGACCCGCGCGCCGCGTGGACGCAGCACATCGTGACAGCCGACTTTAAAGCGGCCAACCAGGTCATCGTGGCGGATTTCAATGGGGATGGTCGTCCGGATCTGGCTGGCACCGCGGACAGCGGGTCGTCGCGGGTGGTCGGCGCCCAGGCATTGCGCTGGTGGCGCAATGAGGGTGAGCCCTAAAGCGAGACGTTGGCAGAAAAACAGCCCGGCTTTGCACCGCCCTGCTCCGCACCGGTGTGATTCGCCGAGCAAAATGCGAAGGGTTCGAGCCTCTCAGCGCCGCCAAGTCGGCTTCTTTTTTCTCGCCCGCGGGTGACGAGTTGGCTTTTGCTGGCTGTCCAAGTCGGCGATCGACCCACCGGGCAGTTTGTCGATCAGCATCACTCGTTTGGCTTGTGGTCCCTTCGGGCGGTCACCCGCTGCCGAGCTCGCCTCGCCGGCGGTGGCTTTGGCAGCGCTGCGCGACGCCAATTCGTATTTCACCGGCTGGTCGGGGCGGATCGTTGTTTGCGTTTCGTTTTCATCCAAAGCGGAGATGTGAAAGAAAACGTCGCGGCCCAGATCGGGCCGGATAAACCCATACTTTTTGTCGGGGTAATACCGGATGATAGTGCCGTAACGCATGCAATGAACTGGACGGGTAATGGGGCCGATGGGGTGATGTGCCCCTACTCTATCATCCGCTCACGAGTGGGTGATAGGGGCGTATACGCGTGTACCAATTCACCGGACCAGTTCACCGGACCAGTTCACCGGACCAGTTCACCGGACCATTCGACAAGTTGTTTGGGTTACCAGGCACCCGGGCGCCGCTGTGATCGGTTACGTCTGTTTCGACAGCCGGTAGTGGTTTTGTTAGTCTCTGAAGGCGTGTTTTGCAGGTTCGAGTCCGTTCCTGATTCGTTCATCTACGAGGCGGCCAAAGACAGCGATGTACCGATTCGAAACGTTGACCATGTGTACGGTCGTTGGTGTTGTGTGTGCTGCGGCAAACGCGAGCGACCCGGTCACCGGTCAGCGCGTGACACGGCCGATTGAAAGCCGGCTGTTTCGCCACCAATATACGATCTACGACCACGATTTTTGCGGTGCGCAAGTCTGTGTTGATTTTGACCATGACGGTCGCCGTGAATTGATGTATGCCTCGCGTGCGACCGGCAACCTCCAGCAGCTCAACGCGGCGGATGGGACCGTCTTGTGGAGTCGTCGTTTCCGTGGCAAACAGCAATCGGTGTGCGCGTTTGATCTCGATCGAGACGGCCGCTTCGAGATTCTCTATTCCGCCTCGGACCCGGGGTTGCTGTACCTCGTTGACGCGGATGGAAAACTGCTGAAGACGTACGACTCGGGCGACAACAAACTGGGGAATTCGGCCGTGATCGTCGATGTGGATGGCGATCGCGTGTGGGACGCGTTTTTCGGATCGCGACAGCAGTACCTGATCCGGATGAACCTCACCGAATTTAAGCACATCGAGAAACGGGCGCAGTGGGTACAGTGTGGATGCTACACGTCGGCGATGGATGTCGATCGCGATGGACGGTGGGATCTGTTTGCCGGTAGCGGTGACGACTATTCAGCCAAGGGCGTACTGCATCGCATCGACCCGCTCACACTAAAAAGCGTGTGGAGCGTTTCGACCAACGACAACGCCTCCAGCGCCGATGCGGTCCTAGTCGACATCGACGGTGATGGCCAGGTCGAGATCATCAAGTCCGTCGACAACTACAAAGGGGACGATGCCCACGATGCGGTCTACGCGCTCGATGTCGACGGGACGGTGCGTTGGCGCGTGCCCGGGCTCAGCGGCGAAGACTCTCCCAATGTGGCCGACCTGGACGGCGACGGAACGATCGAGATTGTGGGGATGACGTTTGGCGCGGAGGTTTACTGCCTCGATGCCAAAGGAAATTTTGTGTGGCGTCGTGACTTGCGTCCCAAGTTGGGAGATGGTCAACACATGTACATGGCTCCCATTCTCTGCGATTTGGACGGGGACTCGGAGCTCGAAATACTCGCGATGACACACGGGCAATATGCGCCCCAACCCGGTGTGAAGCCCGATGCGATGCTGTTCGCGTTGAACGCGCGCGGAGAGGTGATCGACCAGTTCAACCTCGGTGAGTCGAGATATTGGGGACACGCGCTGGTGACCAACGTGGACGACGACCCGTTTCTCGAATTGGTGGTGTCGGGATCGGGCGGTCTCGATGTGATCGAAACCCGNGGCATCGGCCCCCAGATCGAACATTTTCAGCGGCGCCGCTCTTACCAGCGTTTGAACGTGCTGCCCTGGGCGTACGAAGATAGCTATTTTATTTATCGTGGAACGAAGCAGAACGTGGTGACGCAAACCGACAACCTGATCCTGGAGCGTTCAGACCGCGGCTACGCGCGGCGCGGGAGTTTCATCACCCAACGGCTGCGGCTCCCGCCCGGGTGTCGGTTCACGACACTCAGCTACCAGGCCAGGGTGCCCGAGGGAACGCAGCTGGATGTCCATGTCCTCGACGCCTCGGGAAGCCGCCGCCGCGCGCGCGTGCTCGACGGTCAACGACTGGGGATCCGCGATCCGGTGCAACTGGAATTCGTGTTGTCCAGCGACCGCGGCACAGCGACACCGACGCTGGATGCCTATTCGCTACGCTTTGAACGGGAGTAACCAGACGGTTNAGCCATGGCGGCGTCGGAGACAGCAATGNGACGATCGGATTCGAGGTCGCTTGCGACCGGCGGATACGGCCGGTTTACGGCCGGAACGATGTTGTCCTTTCCGTTCCCGAAGTGGTAACGCGTCCCNTCAACCCGTTGCAGAATCCTTAGCTGGAGTTGTACCAAACGATGGACATCCGCCNGTTAGTTGCCCTCATACTGNTCGGTATCCCGCCATGGTCGTCCCCGGTACGGTCCGAGGGACGTACCGGGGAAAACAGCGAGGCCGTGTTTGTCCACCGAGGTGAGGCGCAAGCGGTGCGTCAGATCGGCAAACCCTGGATTCAGCAGGAGGGCCGGCTGGTGGGCTCGGGCGAAGGCAATTTCCTGTTCGCCGGGAAGAGACTTGGACCCGGCGACTTTCATGTGCGGGCGNGGTTGAGTCTCGACAAACTGAACGACTCGGCCGCATCGTTTACCCTTGCCGACAACCAGTTCGGGTTTGATGGTGATCGACCCGGCAAGCACCGTTTTTTTGTCCAAGGTCCGCAGTTTGGGCGGACGTCGTTCTTGACCAGCGAGATTGCGGCGGCGACGCCGTTTGATTTCGAAGCGGTCCGCACAGGTTCTCAGCTAACGATCTCGATCGATGGGAAAGCCGTCTGGAGCACGGAGTTTCCGACCGCGCGGTCGGGAAGGTTTGGTCTGCGGCCCTGGCGCGCCACGATGCGGGTCGCTGAGTTCTCTGCCATCGGTAACTTGATCGAACTACCNCAACTGCCCTTGATCAACCCGGAACTCCCACGCGGTTACACGGTCCCGATCGTCGACCTCGCGAAGGACAAACGGAGGCAAGTGACCGTCGACCGTCAATCGGGGCAGTACCTTGGCCACCCGACCACGGTCTTGATGGCCGACGGCAAGACGATGTTCTGTACCTATCCCTTGGGGCACGGTGGCCCGGCCGCGGTGCTGAAGCGATCGACCGACGGAGGTCTGACCTGGTCGAAACGTCTGCCTGTTCCCGACAACTGGCGCACCGCCAACAACTGCCCCTCGCTGCACCGGTTGACCGACCCACAGGGTGTCGAGCGACTACTGGTTCTGGAGGGAAATGGCGCGATGCGACAGGCGATGTCGGCGGACAACGGTCAGACGTGGACCCCTTTCCAACCCAACGGCTTGCATTGCACGGTGGCGCCCAATACGGCGATCCCCATCTCGGGTGATCGTTATCTCGTCCACTATGCGCGTGAACACGGCGGTACGCAGAATATCAAGATCTGGCAGAGTTTGACGGGTGACGGCGGCTTGACCTGGGAACAGGAGCGGATTGTGGCCGAGGTCGACGGGGCGGCGCCGGATGAGCCCGGATCGATCCAATCACCCGACGGGAAACAAATCGTCTCCCTGTTGCGCGAAAATCAACGCCGTTGTAACTCGCTCTTCATCCTNTCCAGCGACGAGGGCAAGACTTGGACCTTGCCGCGGGAACTGCCGGCCAGTCTCACCGGCGATCGCCATATGCCCCGTTACGCTCCCGACGGGCGGCTCGTGGTCAGCTTTCGCGACACGGCGCACGTCAGTCCGACCGATGGCGACTGGGTCGCCTGGGTCGGTACCTACGAAGACATCATCGCGGGACGCGAGGGTCAGTATCGGATTCGCCTGATGGACAATCTGGTCGGATCGGATTGCGGGTATCCGGGGCTGGAAGTGTTGCCGGACGGGACGTTCGTGGCCACGAGCTACGGCCATTGGATCGCCGGAGAAAAGCCGTTCGTGATGAGTGTCCGGTTCCAACTCCCCGAGATCGACGCGCTGGCCCGCAAGGCGGCCCCGCGATGACCGGTGTCGCTGCGCGGAGCGCCGAACCGCGGCCAGACTAGGTTCCGGCGGGTCGCTCGACCGCTCGGCGTTTCTTCCGTTTGTCGAGCTGCCAGACGACGAGGTAGATCAGACCGCAGGTGCTGACTAGCAGAGTACTGGTGTAGAGAAGGGCCGACATCGAAGCCGGTCCTGACCGATCACCGGCGAGAATCTGGCCTCGGGATTCACCCGCCAGTTGCCGTTGCACCGACTGGTGGCGCTGCTGGACAAACTGCTTCAGCCGCCGCGGCGTGGTTTGCGACGGTTCTTCGTCTGTGGCTGATTCCGGATGGTCCTCCGCTGGTACCCGCAGGTTTTCGACGAACGCCGCCAGCTGGGCGGTGTGCCGCCCGAGCTTCTGCTCGGCGAACAGCGAATCGAGGTAATGGGCCAGATAGGTGTGGTACGTCTGTTTGTGGCGGGCGATCGCCAGGACGCGCATGATGAGGGTGTGTTTTGTGCTCCCCGGGTAGTCGATGCTCAAATCGGCCAGCTGTTGCCGACTGGATTTGTCCCGACCGAACGTTCCAAAGGAGAGGTCCAGGTCCCAGGGGAAGAACTGGAACCGGTTGGTTTGAGGCTCGAGGTAGATGTAGTAGTTCTGGGTGGCCCCGAGAAAACTGTCGAGATTACTTAGCAGAACATTGACTACCAGAAATCTAAGGAATTGGTCGACATCGAGGTAGGATTCCAGTTGGGCGCGGAAGGTTTGATCGTCGCTCTGATGGAGCAGTTTGGCGAATTCGATCACGCGATGTTGCTGCTCGGCGCTCGCCGTGGTTTTGGGAACGTAGGCGGCTTCGTATTTGGCCCAGTCCGCTCCGAAGTAACGAAACACACCGAACGTACTCGGTTTGAGCAGCAGCCCCTGCGCGCTGCCGTAACGGTCTTTTAGAAATCGTTTGTCGACCTGTTCGACGAGCGTGTACAGGCCTAGCGACTTTTCCTCGGTAGTTCCAACTACGGTCAGGCGGACTTTTGCGAAACCAACACGTGAACAGTGGATGCCCGCCTCCCGAAATAGCTGGTACGACAATGCCTCGCGCAGCAGCGAAGGGTCGGTGATGTTGTTGTGGAGATTGATCTTGGTGAGGCCACGGAATTCGACGTCGTCCTGGAATTCATTGAAGTCGATCTTGAAGGAGAATTTCCGGCTGTCGTAGGCTACCAGGAACGTGCCATTCCCCTTGTAGCGCAGCCCTACGTCACGGACCGTCTGGCCGTCGATGGTCACCGTCGCGCGGCCGTATTGGTGATCGATTCCCAGGTAACCCGCCAAACCGGGACGCGACGACTTTTCACTACGAAAATTGCCACCGGTCGCCGCATCCAAAGCCATCAACCCGAAGGCTTTGCCGATCGAGAGTCCGTCGAGTTCGACGGCTGGCTGGATCTTCTCCCACTGCGGCCGCGTCAGTTCTAAGTGGACGTCGACGACCCCCTCCAGACCGAACAGCGATTCCGGCCCGCGTTGCCGACTGGGCGACTGACCCAATGCGTGATTCAGGGATCCCAGCGCCGCGCAGCCCAGCATCGCGATCAGCAGGTGGATGTTCTCGATGGGACGTTTGTCGGGGCGCAGATCAGCGTGGGCGTGGAATGGGCCATCACAGCCGGTGAACGGGTTGAGCCGAGGGTGGTTTTCCGCCCGGCAGGTGTTCATCGTGTCAGTCCTGTGCATCGCGAAATTACAATCCGAATCCAATCGGTCTCGCGGCGAGTAACGGTTTTGGCTACGGCGCGCAGAGTTTGTTTGCTACTTCTTTTTGTCACGCGCTTTGAGCTCGGCGATCACTTTTGCTTTGCTGATCTTGCCGGCCTTGACGGACGCCTTGACCCCGGGGTGTTTTTCGACGTAATGCTCGTACCGGAAGTCCCAATCCACTTTGCCACTTAGAATCGTGGCGCGGGCCTTGCTCGTAGAGACGTCCCAGAGTTTGATGATTGCGTTGCGGGTGGCGGAGGCCAGCGTCTTGTTGTCGGAATTGAATGCTACGAAATAGGTTTCGCGGGTGTGTCCCGTAAGCGTGGTTTTCAGTTTGGCAGCGGGGACGTCCCACAGCCGGACCGTGTTGTCGGTGCTGCCTGACGCCAGCGACTTGCCGTCAGGACTGAACGCCAATTCGGAAACCTCGTCCGTGTGGCCTTTGAGCGTGGCGCTCAACTTGCCCGTGGTGGCATCCCAGAGCTTGATCGTCCGGTCGACACTCGCTGACGCCACGGTTTTATTGTCGGAACTGAAGGCGACCCGACCGACGTAAGCGGTGTGACCTTTGAGCACGGCCCTCGCTTCTCCGGTGACCACGCTCCACAGCGTGACGGTCTGGTCACGGTTGGCCGCCGCCAGGATTTTTCCGTCTGGGCTGAATGACATGGATCCCGGGCCATTGGCGGTGTTCTGAAGCGTCGCCCGCGCCTTGCCCGTGGACGGATCCCAGAGCTTGATGATTCGGTTACGAGTCGCGGAAGCCAGCGTTTTGCCATCGGAACTGAACGCAATCCAGAGGGTCTCCCCGGTGTGCCCTCTGAGCGTGGCTTTGGGTTTGCGTGCGATAACATCCCACAGCCTGATCGTGGTGTCGACACTCCCCGATGCCAGGGTCTTGCCGTCGGGGCTGAACGCCACCTGAGACGCCTCGTCCGCGTGGCCCTTGAGCGTGGCAGCTAACTTGCCGGAGATGACACCCCAGAGCTTGATCGTCCGGTCAACACTCCCCGATGCCAGGGTCTTACTGTCGGGACTGAACGCGATGCAACCGACAAAGCCGGTGTGTCCTTTGAGCACGGCCCGCAACTTGCCCGTGGGGACATCCCACAGCTTGATGGTCTGGGCCCGGGTGGCCGATGCCAGGGTTTTGCCGTCGGGGCTGAATGCCACGGACCAGGCGTACGGGGTTTGAGCCGATTCCGATTCGCATTCACTCGCCAGGACAAGCGAAAACCCCACTAGCAGCAGGTTCGTCAACAGCCGTCTCATCTGTTTCACCTCGCGGATCGGTTGCATCGAACGACTGCTGAATGTGCCTCTTCAACCGCGCCACGTATGGCTGGCGGAAAGTGCCTGTGTTCATCCAGGAGCCGGTCCGCGGACCGCACCCCAGATTATAAAGTACCGACAACGCGTTGAGGTCATCTGCCCGTGAGATCTGCCGGCGTCATCTCCTCGGTTGAGCCTCCCGAGCCGATTCGATTCCTGAGAACAGAGAGATCTGTCGGATCGATTCATGGGCCTGCGGAGGTGGCGGTGAGACCCCAGGGGACTGCGAACCCGTTGTCAATTACCGCTGGCCTTGCCACGTTTGGAAACCCCGCGCAACAGAATCCGCCCACACACCGAGACAAATTGGATCGGGAGGACCGCCCACAGCAAATACAGGAGAAACAGCAGACCAAACGATGCGATCTTACCCGGTTCGATCTGGTGGCGGTTACCATCTCCGATAACGGAAAATGTGAGCTTGTCGGCGTCAATCATCTTGGCGATTGCATCGACCGACTCGGTTGCGCTCGCCGGGTCGGCCAGCAACGCACCGAGTCTCAAAAAGACATGAAGGGAATAGTAGGCACTGATCGCAAATAGCACAAAAACGCCGAGCAGGAAAGCGCTGCGCAGGATCGCCGCGAATGTGTCGAGCAGGTTGGCTTCGTCGGGTATGTTTTGCTGGTCGCGCATCGAGTCGTTCCTTGCAGCCAGACTTCGCCAAAACGGTCTCCGTGGATCGCCGCACGAGGACTTCCATCAACGACCGAACGTGCAGCACGAAAACGTGCGCGGCGAGGAATCGAGCGAACTGCTCCTCAACGACATGTCAATTCGCTACGAACTGGATGATTCGAGCGGCGCGTCGGTTGCTGGTGATATCTCCGGCGGTGCGCAATGTCAACACGTGCCGCCCGGGTGATAAATCGGCTGCGAATAGGACGGTCCGCGGATAATGTAGCCCCCGACTGTACCGGTGATAGAGGTTGACGGGACGAAAGTCGCCATCGTCGACGCGGGCCTGGAGAATGCCCGCATCCGGCCCCGCGACCAGATACGCCCCCACCGCGCTCCCGGTGAACGTCAACGTCAACTCGGCCCCAGGCCGATCAGCGCAGAGCATGGGGAGACTCGTAAAGCGAGCGCGTTTGCGCCCCGGGAGGGCCTCCCAATTTGGTGTGATAATCTTCCAGCCGGATTTCAGCTCCGCGCGTGACAGCGCCACAAAACGTCCTCTACCGTAATGTAGCGCCTCGAGCGGACGGGTGGGCATGACGTGGGCTGCCGGCTGGGCTGCCGGCGGTAGCGGTTTTGACCACGCCTGGTCGAGCAACCGGTCGATCATGTCGGCACAGATTCCGTTGCCGAACGGACTGGGATGGGTTCCTCCGTACTGCTGCCAGGTGATGGTTCCCCCGGTGATCTGCTCGGCGATTTCTTTGCCTAAATGAATCGTCGATACGTTGTAGTGCTGTGCCACATCGCTGTGCGCCTGCATCGATACGGGCGTCGTGCCCGCCTGAAGTTGGGTCAACATACGGGGGCTGACGAAGTGCGTGATCACCAGATCGACGTTCGGATTGTGGCGCCGCGCCTGGCGAATGATGCCCTCCATTCCGCGAATACACTCGCGTCGTGCGTGGCCCGCGTCGCCATCGTCGTTGACCGCGAATTCGATGAAAAATAGATCCACCGGTCCGTGGTTCAACACGTCGCGGCGTAGGCGAAACGCCCCAGTCGTCGAGCACGTCGAGGCAATCCCTGCCGAAGTAAAGGTAAACACGGTTTCGGGAAATCGTTTCTTCAAACTCGCGCAGACCATCGGGCGGTAACCGTTCATTTCGGTGATCGAACCGCCAATGAAGGCAACGTGACCGCGTCTTTTTCTTTCGAATCGAATCCGCGCGTTATCGAGACTGCCGCGCGCGCGCACGTTGGACCGAGTATGTTTGAGGACGAACGCGACGATCGGCGCGGGGTCTTTCAGCGAGTGCGGATGATGGCCGACCCCCGGCTTGTGGATGACCTGCATCGCACCTCCCAGCTGCTTGTAACGCGATTCGAGGATGGCCGTGTTTTCTGCGACGGGCACGACCGCATCGGCGTCGCCCACGACGTGCAACAACGGCACACCGGCGCGCGCCAGTGGTGCGAGCGTGTCGATCGGATTGCCCTGGTACACAAGCGCCTCCGCCTCTGTCAGGCCGTAGGCTTGCAAACACTGTTGCCACGCGCCGACGCTCCCTTTGCCGTTGCCCAAACCGCCGGGCCAGCTCTTGAAATCACAGACGGGTGCATCTCCATAGATACAAGAGACCTTACCCGGATTGGCGGCAGCCCAGTTGTAGATGATCAGGCCGCCACGGCTCATGCCCTCCAGGGCGGGGCGGCGAGACAGCCCGTGTTGTTCGGTCAGCAGGTCGTAAAACGCATTCCAGTGCGCGACTGCCGGCGGGCTACCGAACAAGCCGGCGACGTCGCAATACGCCAGATGAAAACCCTCCTTCAACAGCGCCAGGTCGGCTTGCGGTTCGTGCCCGAAGAACCGGGCCCGCCAGATCCAAGGCCGCCCTTCGGCGGGAGATTGTGGTGTGACCACCCAGCAGCGGCGGCCGGTGACGGAAAAATCGTAACGGGCAAATCCCTGCCAGTCGGATTTTTTGCCGCCGAAGTCAGCAGCGTTCGACACCGCTGTACCGACGAGTAACAGCACGCAGCAACCAATGCGGATGGGCATCGTGGTTTCCTTGGCAGGCTGGCGAGCGCAGACACTTCAAGCGAAGGTTCGATTTCGAAGCCCAAGGAGCGGAGCGCAGGCGATCGGCGTAGACGGCGGCCGATGCGGTTTTATCGCTACAGAATAGGGCGTGCAAGATGGCTCGAGGTGATCGGGGCCCAATGATTAGCTTAACCCTGCACACCGAAGCCGAGGGCGATGAGCAATGCGCGCACGCGTGACCGCTGATCGCCCTGCAGTTCGATCCAATCGCTCTTGAGGGTACCGCCAGCCCCACAAGCGTTTTTCAACTGTACGAGCAAATCGGGTAACTCATTTTCGTCCGGTGACAGCCCGCGGATGGCGGTAACGACTTTTCCCCGCTTCCGTTTCTCGACCGCCAGTCGGGCGGTCTGTTTTTCCGGTGGAGTGAGTGTTTTGGGTGGCGGTGGGCATCCACACGTGTCTTGCAGTTCTCCGCAGTGCTCGCACCGTGGCGGCCGATCCCACTGGGTTCCCGCAAACAGTCTCACTGCGACTCTCCTGCAGTCATCGACTTTCTGTGGGCGGTCGTACCAGAAGGCTGGCTTGTGGATGGGGCCAGCACACGGTCCGCCGCCAGCTGCCAATCCACGCAGGCCGTTGTGAGGGTCGCTCAGGAAAACAGTGCGCGGATGCGTTTGCCTTCCACCAAGGGCCGCGGTCGTCCACCCAGGTCATAGACCATCGTACCGGGAGCGTAGCCGAGCGCGTGATAGATAGAAGTCACGAAGTCGGCGGTGTGCACCGGTTTGTCGGCCGGTTCCCCAGCGATCTTGTCGCTCGCGCCATAAACTTGGCCGCCGCGAATGCCGCCGCCCGCGAGCACCGTGCTGTAGACGTTGCCCCAATGATCGCGGCCGGCATTCTTGTTGATCTTGGGGGTTCGCCCGAACTCACCCGTCCAAGCGACCAGCGTCTCGTCGAGTAATCCACGCTGGTCCAAGTCTTCCAGCAACGCCGAGAACGCCTGATCGATGGGGGGCAACAGCAAGTCTTTCATCAGTTTGAAATGGTTGCTGTGTGTGTCAAAGTTCTTCGTGGAGACCAGATACATCCAGGGTACGGTAACCAGCGGGACACCCGCTTCAACCAGCCGGCGCGCCACCAGGCAACTGCGGCCGAACTTATTATCGCCGTAACGCTCGATGGTGGTGGGCTTTTCATTTTCCAACAGGAAAGCGGTCCAGGCGGATGAGGATTTCAGTACACTCAGCGCGCGCCGCTGAGCGGTGCGATAAATCCCGATCTCCTCGGAAGGGGACTTTGGCTGTTGTCCCTCCAACCGGTCGAGTAAACCGGTCCGGTTGGCGAATCGCTCCAGGCCGATTTCTTTGTGAGGCATGAACGCGGGGGGGAGCGTACCGGGATTCCATTTTTCATCGATCAGGGTCAGCGGATCAAACTTTGCTCCCAAGTAGCCGGCGTGTTGTCCGCCCCAACGGAAGTTGTTTTGATCGCCGATTCGGGTTGGCAAATGGACGGCTGCCGGTAACCCGTTTTGATCACCTCGCAGTTGGCGAATCGCTCCGCCGACACAGGGGGGATCGCGTCTTGAGACTTGCGGTTCACCGCTCTTTCGTGGAGCGTTCGGCAGCCCCGTCATGTTGTAATGTACACCGATGCCATGGGTGCCGCTGTTGTGGTAGGTCGAGCGAATCACGCTGTAGCGGTGCGCGTTCTTGGCCATCAACGGCAGCAGCTCGCAGACCTGCATGCCGGGCACACTGGTATCGATCGGATCGTACTCGCCGCGCACCGCGCTGCCCGCGTCGGGTTTGGGATCGAAAGTCTCTTGTTGCGCGGGCCCGCCGGTCGCGAACAACAAAATACAACTCTTGGCGCGCCCGCTGCTGCTGACCACCTGGCTTTTCTCACGGGCTGCGAGCAAGTCGGGCAAACCGAGCCCGAATGCGCCCAGGCTGCCGGCTTGTAGCAAGGTCCGTCGCTGTATGAGGGTTCGTCGATCGAGAGCCATGTTTGTTTCTCAACGTCGTTTCGTTTGCGGAAAGTGAATCCCGGACCCGGCAAACCGCGGTGAGGCGGGCCCCCCTATCATAGCAAATGGCGTTGTTTCCCGTGATGGAGAAACGGGGTTGCCGGCACACATTGGTCATTCCCGTGGTTTTCCGTGGTCCAGCCGATTGGGCGACCTTTCTGAGTAGAATCGGCAAATCGGATGGCCGGACTTGGCACAACTTCGCTGAGATTCTGGGGGCTGTTTGCGGGCCTGCCACGCGGCCGGGCGCAGGGGGCGGATCGCTGATCCGGCAGGTGGTCACCGAAGACTCTGAGGCGCAAGGCAGTGGCCCGCTTTTCGGCTGCGATCAAATCTCCGGTGGCCCCGTTCGAGTCTCCCAAGATGGGCTTACCGAGGCGAGAAATCCAATCGGTGAGCGCCCGCTGCTCGGGCGGACCGATGGGGCCTTTCTTCTGGGTTCGCGCCGGGTTGCGATGTTCGATCCGGGAAAGACAATTCTGGAAGGCCATGGGCGCGACGCGGATGTTCATGTTGACCGGTACCCTGCGCGCCGAGTCAGACACTGAGCGCCGCGCAGCCGGTTGTGATTTGTTTTAGGAAGCGGGTACCTATGATACGTCTGATCTGTTTGGTGACCGCGGCTCTGATGGTGCCCGCTACGCCACTTGCCGGGCAGGAGAAACTTGTTCTGGCCCACTACATGACCGACATGGTGCCCCAGACCAATCGTCGGCTTATCCGCTGGATTGATCCCGAACTGGCGGATGCCGAGGGGAG
>PADE01000256.1 GCA_002702965.1 Planctomycetaceae bacterium | reverse complement strand
CCGTGTGTGGACCCCTCTTGTCCGCCAGAGAACTTTTCTGAAAGTTCTTAAACGGGACCGCGGCTCGCCCTTCCATGGGATGGGGGGGGCGCGTACTGGGGTTCGAATGCCTCAGTCGCTACCAAATGGATTTGGGTCGGGTCGGCCCCCTTCGGTCAGGTAACGCCGCAGGAGTGTGAGGTGGGGATCGGACCCCGAAAAGATGTTGGCCGGGAACCGGTAGTACTTGAGGATCCCGTTCAGCAGGTCTGCACCGATGTAGGTATTCAGCGACATTCCGGCCAGATACTGCAAACGCAGGTTGCGGTCGGTATTCAGTTTCGCACCCGCAGACCAGGGCTTCATCTGCGGTGCCTGGCCGGCATAGGTCGCCAGTAACTGATGGATCGAGTCGAAGCCGACGGCTTCCAGCGAGGCCTTGACGCGCTGGTGGTCGGGGCGTTCGAGGCGCTCGGCGAGGCGATCGACGTCGATCTGGGTGGGCTCTACTTGCGCAAACAGGATGGCGTCGTAGCCCTTGGTGTTCATGTCGTTGGTCCACAGCGTGCCGTTGGGAAATACTTGAAAAAAACTCGCGATCACACTTTGCAGCGTGGCGAGGTTCATCTCGTAGAGCGGCATCCAGAGCGCCATGACGCCGCCCGGATTGAGGTGTTGTTTGCAGAGCTGGTAGTACTCCACGGTATTCAACGCCGCGCAACCCTTGACCCAAGGATCGATCGGGTCGGAAGTGATAATGTCGAAGGTCTCCTTCGTCGTGCGAATGAAATGACGCCCATCATCGTGGATGACAGCGACTCGATCGGCGTTCGCCGGTCCTACCACATCATGGTTTTCCTTTGCGAACAGCGGCGCGACATAAGTCGGGACGACCGGTTCGATGTCGCAAATCACGATCCGCTGGATTTCCGGGTGAACCACAAAACTGCCAGCGGTGACTCCCGCGCCACAGGCGACGACCAGGGCAGATTGTGGGTTCGGGTGGACGAGTGCCGGTAGGTGTCCCAGCATTCGCTGCAGCCGCATGTCGATCGGCTTGTTGGAAGCTTGAACCTTGCCGCCCCCGTGGAAGCTGCGAACCCCGTCGCGCCGTTGGGTTACCGCTACCGAGACGTTGGTACCCTCGGCCGTAAACAGGCAGAACGTGTTCGGCGTGCCGGGGTCGGTCGGAATGTCCTCCGCGGCGGTCAGGCCCGGTGCGAAATCGTAGCTGAAAACGCCGTTCATGCGGCCGTATGCGATGACCCCCCACGACACGGGCGCGATGCTCCACGCCACGACGACGGCGGCCAACACTGCGACAGCGGCCGAGGCGTTGAACGACAGGCTAGGATGCCGCACCCAGTGCGCGATCGGTTGGAGCGCCAGCAGCGCGGCGAGGCAGGAGATGCCCAGCAGGATCTGCTGCGCATGGTGGGTTCCGAGCTGGCTCACGAGCAGACTAAACAGCAGGGCTCCGACGATCGATCCGAGTGTGTTGGCCGCATAGACGCCGCCCACCAACCGGCCGGAATCCTCGTCGTGGTACGCGATCGCTGCCAGCGCCAGCGGGAAACTGGCTCCCCACAACAGGGCCGCCGGCAGGATCGCCCAGGCGACCCGCACCAGGTCGAGTTGAAACGTAAACCAGGGGCTGGCCGATAGGCGGGGATCGACCGGCCAATAGGGGATCGAGTGGGTAATCATGTGCGCGGTCCAGGCGATCGCGGCGACCAACAGCAGCTGGCAGCCGGCGAGTGCCCAGCGGGGGGAGCCGACGGTTCGTGCCAGCGCGGCGCCCACTCCACTACCGATCCCCAGTCCTACCAGAAACACCGCCAAGATGATCGAAAAACTGTAGACCGTGCCCCCCAGAATCAGCGACAGCAGTCGCGTCCAGGTGACCTCGGCACCCAACGAGCACATCCCGGACAGACCGATTGCCACATAGAGCGAAGTCGACCCGGTGGCGCGGCCGGCGGACGGAGCCAACGCTTCCGGCGGGCTGCTGCGGTGCGGCAGCCGTTTGGCCAGTCCAGCGGCGCATGCCCCCACCAGGGCGTTGATCGCAACCGCGACAAACGTGGCAGTCGACATGTCGTAGACACGCAGCAGATAAAAACCGGTCAGCAGACATCCCAGCACCGCCCCGACAATATTGCCGCCGTAAAAGAAACCGAGCCAGGAGACACCGCGCGGGGTCGATTCAACAAAACGGGCGATCGCCGGTAGGGTGGCTCCCATCAGGATCGTCGGGGGTAGCAGGCAGATCCCGCCCAGCGCGGCGCGCAGCACGATTCCTTTGGGCCCGTGCCCAAACGTCGTGTAGATCATTTCCACGATCGGCATGCCGAACAGGATCGCGATGCCACACAGACCGATCCCGACTTCGAGCAGCGCGTAGACCACCAGTGGGTGCCGCTGGTGGCTGACCAGTCGCGGCAGCGCCAGCGATCCGATGCACATGCCCCCCATGAAGATGCCCAACAGGATGGCCAGTGAGACCGACGTTGAGCCGACGATCAGCTGCAACCATTGCAGCCACACGATTTCGTAGGTCAGGGCGGCCGTGCCGCTGCCGATGAACAACAGCAATAACAAGGGAAACAACCGGTCGCGGGGTGAGCGGACCGGACCGGCTGAGGAGTCTGACAGACTGAGCATGCAAAACCGCTTCCGGATCATCCGGTATTGTGGAACTGGACGGCCTCGCGGGGCCAGTTCCATGGTACCGTGAACAGAGGATCTCCGTCATTGGCAGGTTGTCAGATCGCAGTGGTCGGTGTTAGGGGAGGAAGCGCAGTTGCCCCCAGCAGGCCGGATTGCCGCGCACCTGCTCCCGCGGGTGGGTCACGTAGTAACGGTGAAGCGTTTCGTTGCCCCGACCCCAATAGCGCGCCGATGCCAGTGGACTGACTCCGCTATCATCGCAGACAAAATCGAAACCGATCGTCTGACCGACTTGCGGCCAGTACCCGTAGATCGCCTGTTCCGGGCTCGACCAGCTCCAGGCGCCGCCGATACGAGCTTCCACCACGTAACCTCCCTCCACGGCCTGACACTGCAGCGCCGTGAACGGGCAGTCGGGTACCTTCATTTTGCTGAGCGGACCCTGCCAGATGGTCTGGCCGACATAGGCCCGATGCCAACGCATTTCCCGTCGTTGCTGGTCGTCGGTGAGTTCGATTCCGGCCGGCAGAGATGTCAGCGGAAGTCTCCACTGCGTGGCATTCTCGAGCGATGTCAGACCGGGGGTGACCAACCAGAAGTGATGGTCATTGGCATCGTAGTTATAGACCCCTTTCTCGTTTCCCAGATCGAGAAACACCTGCAGAACTTCGAGGCTGCGGGGCAGGGTTTTTGATGTGACGGACTGCTGGGGGATTCTGGCCGCGATATAAAAATGGTCGACGTCCCAGCCGGTCCAGACCTGGACGCGTTTCCCGCCGACCGGCAGCCAGACCGGCACCTGCTGGGTCCAGTCCGCCAGGTCGCCATCGATACTCGGGGGCTCGGCAAAGCGGTGACAGGGTACCGCCGTGTTCCGTTTGTAATTGCGGCGGGCAATCACCCGGCCTGCGGCGTGTTCGACGACCAACGCGACCTGGTCGTAGGAGACCCCCGGGATGTGCGGGTCGAGTTGCAGCCGGAAAGTCAGCGACCGTCTCTCGCCGGAGGCCACCGAGATCTCGCCGGCTGCCGCGCCGGACAGCGTCCAACCGAGAGGCAGTACCCAACGGATACGGCCCGAGACCGGGTGGTCGGTGGTGTTTTGGAAGTGGCAGGTCAAATGTCGTTGTTCACCGGCCTGGATGCCGTGCCCGTCGGCCACCTGTGGTGAGCTGTCTTCGATCGAAATCACCAGCGGGTGCGGGCCGCTGGCGGGTGGTGCGTTGCTGGTCACCAGCGACGACCAGACGACGCGGTAGGGAAGACCATCGTGGGGCAGGAAGCGCAGTTTCACGGTGCCGTCCCCCAGGTCGCCGACATCCACTGGAACCTCGGCCAGCGCCACCCGCTTGACGTGTTCGGTCACTGGCAGTTGATAGAGCTTACCGTTCAGTTCGACCAGCGTGTCTTCCCAATCCCCGCGCGGTTTGTCGAGCGCGACCCGCAGCGTTGCGGAACGGACTCCGTCGAGCTTTGCGCGGATCACCAGCTCCGGGCGGGGTAGCTGTTGGAAAGCGCTCGGCGAAGGGTTGGCGACCTGGTCATCGGTCGACTGGCGACCACCGACATGGAACAGGATCTGGCTACCGTACGCCTCGGTCTGCCAGGTTTCCCGGTCGGTGGGCAACTCGCGGTCGCACTCCAGTGTGATCGAATGGATCGAGTCGGCGGCGGCGGGTAACGTAACGGTTACCAGCGCGCCGACCTGCTGAAAAGCGATCGGTCCACTCCCGTGTTGTGTCTCGTGACGGGCTTCGCCCAAAGAATCGAACAGCACGTGGCGCTGGCGGGCCTGGCGTACTTGGGCGCCCGGTGGAAGCTGAAACTCCACCTCCAGGTCGCGTTCGTGGTCGAGTGAGTCGTTCCAAATCAGCGCGCACAGCTGACGACCGCTGCCGGCGGCGTGGGCCCGAATGCCACGGTCTTGACGGAACAGCCACAGCCTTCCTCCGCGGCGCCGCGAGGGAATCTCCGGGCGCGTCGGGGGAGCTGAGACGGCGACGGACCGCATCACGCCGCGCAGGTCGGCCATGATCCAGTACGACCAGAATTTTGGTAGCCGCCGATCGGCGCGGAACATGTTGTGGAACATCTCACCGCCCAGATCGCGCACATGCGACGTATTCAAAACGACCTTGTCGGGCATCTCCAACAGCGTCCACAGATACTGCGCGTTGTAGGGTCCGTTGAGCGGATCGTCCATCGGCCCTTGGGTGTAGTCGCTCTCCTGGACACACAACGGGTGACGTGTGTTCCAGCGCAATTCCTGCGCGTTCTGAACGATGCCCGCCTCGATCCGCAACATGTCGGGGGTCATGTCGTACCAGTGGACGCCGTAGAAACGGACTTTGTCTCCCAACTGGTCGATCATCGGTTCCCACCAACTGCGCCAGCTCCGCCAGTTAGACCACTGCAGGGCGTTGGTCAGCCCGGGCGTTCCCAGCCGCACGTTGTGCCCTGCGCCGCGGATCGACCGGTGCGCTGCGGTCATCACATCGATCAACCGTTGCGCGGCTCGGCGGCCTCCCCGATTACTGCTCTCGCGGCGGGGGGCACGCAGTGACTCGGGGGGGTTCCAGTACCCCAGCAAGCTGATTTCGCCAAAAAACTGGAAATAATGTTCGGTCTGGGGCTGCGTAATCAAGCGGTGGCGGACCAACGCTTCGGCCCACTGACCGTACACCTCGAGGTCCTGCGGAATCACATAGCCGCGGCGCTCTTGCGGTCCTGTTTGCCAGCCCGGCCCTCCTTGCAGGCAATGCAGGGCGTGGTCGATGCGGTAGCCACCCTGCGCAGGTTTGGCGGCTGCCAGCGTCGCTTCCAGTTTGTCCCGATCGATCTGTCCGGGGTGGGCGGGATCTTCACTCACGCCCGCCAGACCGGCGGAGCTTCCCGAGGTGGTGTGCATATTGGCGCTGGCTTGTTCTTCAAAGTTCCCCCCGGTGGCACCATCGACCCCAAACAGGCCGTCGCGGACNGTCGCGGCACCATTGATACTGAGTTTGGTGGTGGCGTCGATCCGCACGCGCACCACGTCGGCTGCGGCTGCCGGCAATCCNCGGTACAAGGGCCACAGCAGCAGCGTGACCCAGGTGACCACGATACGACTGGGAGAGCGGAAACATCGGACGTTCATCGGGGGTCCTCGCTTGGGTTCGGCGCGCTGGTGTGGCGCCGCGCTGCGCGGTATTTTTGCTCAGCGGCTAGCGAAACACAAATCGGCCGCCGTTGACAGCGAACCTGCNGGTNACCGCGGAAAGGGCGGCCGGCCCTCATCCGTTGCATACCCTGGCGTAAAGCGTGGGCGCCGTGGCCGCGCGGCGAGACGGCCGCCCAGGACTAGACCAGACCCGCGATCGGCGGGCCCTGGTAAACCTGGTGCGGACGGTTCAGGCGATCGTGCCAGGCGATCGTGGCGGGCAGCCCTAACGCGCGGTAAATCGTCGCGCCCAGGTTCTCAGGTGTCTGGGGGTCGGCGACCGGATAACCGCCGATGCGGTCCGACGCGCCAATCACCTGCCCACCCTTGATCCCACCGCCGGCCAGAAACACCGACTGCACGGCGCCCCAGTGATCCCGACCGGGCTTGCCCGATTTGGCCCCCTTGAAGGTGAAGATTTTGGGGGTACGACCAAATTCGCCCGCCATCACGACCAGCGTGTCGTCCAATAGCCCCCGCTGGCTCAAGTCGTCCAACAAGGCCGAGACGGCCCGATCGGTGGGGGGCAGGAGATAGTTCTTGAGATTCCCAAAGGCCGATTCATGGGTGTCCCAGGATTCGTCATTGCCCAGGTTCACCTGCACCATGCTGACACCTGCTTCGATCAACTGCCGGGCCATCAACAGCGACCAACCGAACGAGTTCTTGCCGTAGCGCCGCTGCAGTTTGTCGTCCGCGGCGTGGACATCGAGCGCGCGGTGAACCCCACCGCCGGCGAGCATCGTGGCCGCCTGTTGCCGGTAGCGGCCGAAACTTTTTACGCCACCCGCCTGATCGAGATGTCGTCGCTGTCGGTCGAGCGAGCGCAGTAGTGCCAAGCGGGACTGAAAGTGACNCTTGAGCATGCCTTGATGCAATTTGAGGCGCGGCGCCGCGAACGTATAACCGGGCGGAGTGGTCGGCCCTTCCCAGCGGTGAAACCCGTACTCGGGAAAAGCGCCGTGAATGTACTGACTGGTGCGAAATTGACTGGCCTCGATGAACCAGGGGTCGTGCTCGGCTCCCATCGAGCCGGCGAACTGACCGGGAATCGTCCGGCCCGAGACGTGGACCAGTTTTTCCGGGAGAACGGCTGCCGGCGGGAGATTGTTGCGGCGCGGGAGGACCCCATTGAGGACCGAGGCGATACTGGGAAAATCGGATGCTTGTGGACGGCTGCCACTGAACCCGGGCGGCAGCTGCGAGCGTCCGGTGAGCATCACGTGGTGGCCCTCAGAGTGTTCGTTGTAGGGATGAGTCAACGACCGCACGATCGCAAATTGTTTGCTCCGCTCGGCCAGCATCGGCAGGTGCTCCGACAGTTGGACACCTGGCGTGCGCGTCGCGATCGCTTGGAATTCTCCGCGCACTTCTGCCGGCGCGTCGGGCTTGGGATCAAAACTCTCGTGTTGTGCCAATCCTCCGGAAAGGAAAATGTAGATCACCGAACGGGCGCTCTGGGCGGGAGCCGCTGGACCCGCCACAGCGCGCAGCTCCTGCAGGTGGTGCATGCCGAGTCCCAACAGCCCGATCGAACCCGCCTGGAGCGCCGTGCGGCGGGGAAGGCGGGGGTGCGGTGCGTGCCCCGGAGGTTTGCCATGGTGCTTCATCGGTATCATCCGTTCTCAGGACGGGACGGCCGAACGTCGCGGCGACGGCGCTCTACGAGCGAAACAACGTCGTTATTATAGGCCCTTGTGGCTGCGATTTGAATGTCAATGGNGGACAGGTGGCTGACGTCGGTGACGGTGTTGGGATACGCTGTGAGACCTGAGATATCCCGTACATTTAGTTCCTTTCCCGCCACAGGTGACTTTGATGCACCCCTTTCACGCCAAGATCCTCGATCGACAACTCTGTTTTGGCACCGCCATTACGCTCTCCGATGCGTCCGCTTGCGAGGCCCTAGCGACCGATGCCGATTTCCTCTGGATCGACCAGGAGCACTCCTCGATTTCGTTGGAAACGCTCAAGACCCATCTGATGGCGCTCAAGGGGAGCGACGCGGCGTCGCTGGTCCGCGTACCTTGGAATGACGCGGTGCGGATCAAACCGGTGCTCGACTTGGGGGCCGCCGGGATCATTGTGCCGATGGTGCAGACCGCCGACGATGTCGCGCGGGCGGTCTCAGCTTGTCGCTATCCACCCGCGGGCGAACGCGGTTTTGGGCCGCTGCGTCCGCTCGATTACGGTCGGGCCAACGCGGTCGAGTTTTGCGATCAGGCCGATGAGAACGTGATGGTCGTCGCCCAGGTCGAGCAGGCTGAGGCGGTCCAGAATGTCGACCAGATCCTGGCCGTGCCGGGATTGACCAGCCTGGCGTTCGGGCCGATGGATTTGTCCGCGTCGCTCGGGCACCGCGGGCAACCGGGTCATGCGGATGTGTTGGCCGCTGTCTCCCACGTGGTCGAGCGGGCCCGACAGGCGGGTGTTCCCACGGGGGTCTCGATCGGTTCGTCACCGGCCCAGGTCTGTCAGTGGGTCGATCTGGGAGTCGACTGGATCGCACTGGGCGCCGATGTGACCTTGATCATCCACAGTTTTCAGCACGTTTCGGCACAGGCCCGCGCCCACGCGGAAGCGAACGGCGATGGCTGAAAATGGGTGGTCAACGAAGCCTGGCCAAACGGCGCCGGTACCCCGCCATGGACCCGGTGGCGCGCGGTCTAGAACAGCGGCAACGTCTTACCCGAACTGAGCGGGAAGGGCCGGTTGAGTACGTCGTGAATCTCGGTGCGCGGGTTGATCCCCAGGGCCTGGAAGATCGTGGCGTGCAGGTCGGCCGGGCCGCAGGCCCGCGTGCGNGGAAACGCGCCGTGGTTGTCGCTGGTACCGTAGNCCCGTCCGCCGCGAATTCCGGCACCCGCCAGCGCGACCGAGTAGACGTTCGGGTAGTGATCTCGCCCCGCTCCGCCGTTGATCTTCGGCGTCCTCCCAAATTCGGTCAGAAAGACCACCAGTGTCTCATCCAACATGCCCCGTTGTGACAGGTCGGTCAGCAGCGTCGAACAGCCTTGATCCCAGACCGGCAGCAGACGGTTCTTGAGTCGGTTGAAGTTGTCGCGGTGGGTGTCCCACATATCCCCAGCGCCGCCGTTGAGATCCCCGGCTGAACAGATCACCTGAACCACGGGGACCCCAACCTCGACCATCCGGCGGGCCAACAACAGGCTCTGTCCGCCGATGTGGTCCCCGTAGGCAGACCGCAAAGCGGGATCTTCCTGGTCGAGATTGTAGGCTTTCTTGACCCCGTCGCTGAGCAGCATGTCGCGGGCCAGTTGGTGGAAGTGTTTAAACCCCTGGTAGTCGTTGACTTCCCCCAGCTGTTTTTCGAGCGTCGCCAACAGGCCGCTGCGTCGCTGGACGCGCGCCAGGTCTTCTTTGGCCCCCAAATCGAGGACCTCCGAACCGAGCGTTCGGGAGACTCCGCCCCAGGCCTTCCCGGCCGGTGTCTTGATGACGATCGGATCGTACAAGGCCCCCAACCAGCCGCCGTACTCGCCGGCCTGCAGGGTACCGTTATCGACCATTGGGTAGGGCAAGCGGACCGCCCGGGGCGCTCCCCGAGGCGGGTTGTGGAACAGCGAGATCATGGCGGCCAGCGAGGGCCAGTCGGTACGCAGGGGTGGGATGTTGCCCGACCGGGGTGGCCGATGGCCCGTCATGTTCCAGTACATCCCCCGACCGTGGGCTGAATCATCGTGATGGATCGAACGGATGACCGCCAGCTTGTCCAGCTGCCGCGCCATGTGGGGGATNTGCTCTCCCACCCGGTAACCAGGGATCGGTGTGGCGATCGTCGCAAATTCGCCGCGGATCTCGGCGGGCGCGTCGGGCTTGGGATCGAACGTCTCGTGGTGGCTCATGCCACCCCAGCAGTAGACCACGATACAGGACTTGCGGCGGGACCCCGAGGGGCCGGTTTTGGCCTCGATCTGGTGCCGCAACTGTAGCCAACTGGGCAGTGAAAAACCGAGCATGCCGGCGCTGGTTTTGAGTACCTGGCGCCGCGTGGTGCGGGGCGCTCGCGGTGTTACGTCGGGCGATGTCACGGGTACCGATCTCGCTTCCGGGGAATCGGGGACGACGATCCTAGACGATCAACAAAAGCAGGCGGGGCGTCAACGCCATTATATGAAATCGGCGGTGGAAGTGCTCATCGAAAGGCGAAACTGCGCAAATTGCCTCTAGGTCCGCACCAGGTCCTAGGTCCGCACCAGGTCCGCACCATGTCTGCATCTTTTGGGGGGGCCTCTACTGGNCCGGTGGGCCNCGGTTGCCGCTGACGCGCCAGGCGCGGTGCCGGCGGGTGCTTTTTGGATGGTCCTCGCCCCAGCGGTGCCACAAAACGGATATGATGATGCGGCCGCAGTCCGTCTTCTAGGAGGTCGTTCGATGAGCACATCGCGTCGCCAATTCATGCAACAGGCGTCCGCTTTGGCGGCGGTCGCGTCACTCCCGCGATGGGGAAANGGCTGGTACCAGCAGGCCCGCCGCAAGCGGGACAAGATCCGGATTACCGATGTCGAGCGGTTTGAATTCTATCTCCCCTACCACGACTTTCACGCCCAGGCGCTGTTCCGCTACCACGGTCCCAATATCCAGGCGCGCACGGTCTTCAAGGTCTCGACCAATGTCGGCCTGGTCGGCTGGGGTGAGAGTTGGAGCGTCTCCCCGTTCTCCGCGGAGGACCGCCGCCGCTATGTCGGCAGCTCTCCCTTCGACTGGCTGGCGGCGCGCCAGGACCTGCCGCTCAACATGGCGGCTTACGACCTGATGGGAAAGTACCTCGAGATTCCCGCTTGGAAACTGATCGGCCCGCAGGTTCGGCAGCAAATTCCGGTGGCCGCCTGGACGGTCTCGCAGGTGCCCGAAGCGCTGCAGCAGGAGGTCAAGCACGCCGCCTCGCTCGGCTACCGCTGGATCAAGTACCACATCGATGAGATTCAGAACGTGATCGATCAGACCCGGGCCATGCAAGCGGTGGCACCGGAGGGGTTTCGCGTACATTTTGACTTCAATGTTAACTCCACGTTGTCGCACGTCGAACCGATCATTCGCGAGATGGAAAAATACCCCGTCGTGGGTCGCATCGAGGATCCGATTCGCACGTCGGAGACCGAGGGTTGGCGGCACCTGACCGAGACCTGCAAGAGTGAGATCCTGGTGCACCACGGCCCGGCGGAGTTCATGAACCGGGGGCTGTGTGACGGTAGCATGGCCGGGCACTCACCGATCGGTCACGCTATTCGGGTCTCGGCGTTGGCCGACAGTGCCGGGTTGCCCTTTATGCTCCAACAGTGCGGCGGATTTATCAATCAGGCGTTTCTGGCGCACGAGGCGAGTGTGTTCCCGCGCGCCACGCTCGATCACGTCAATCTCGCCCGACACTGGAACGACCATGTCTGCGAGCGGCCGATGCCGGTTGTGGATGGCATGGTCGACGTGCCCCAGGGGCCCGGGTTGGGGATCGAAGTGGTCGAGGAGAAGGTNCGCCAATTGGCCCAGCGGCCGGCGGCTCCCTACGAGCCGTTCTTGGTCAAGATCATGTACACCGATGGACCGACCATTGTCGCCCGGCACAACCCGCACCGAGACGGCCATACCGACGATTTGCGGGTCATGAAGCGGTTGCTGGGCGAGAAGTTCCCCGGACCGACGCCCGGTTACAACAACGCCGTGCGCAGCGAGATGTGGGATGACCTGGACGATCCGCTGTTCCAGAAAATCTGGAAACAGACCGAGAGCCAGCGGTTTGTGGTGCTCTGAACGCCTGCGACAACGCAGCGGTTTGCGAAGGGGTGGCACCGGTCGCTTCCGCGCCGCCCGCTGCGCGAGGTCACGGGCTCTGCGCGGTGTCTTCGGCGAGCCGCGGTGAGGGCTTGTCGACCCACCCGGCCGGCCGCTGTCCGGACCCCTGGCGTTCCATGTCACCCAACTCGGCGCGGGCCCGTTCGGCCAGCGCCAGCAGCCGCTGGACTACCTGCGGCTGGGCTGCGGCCACGTTGTGATCTTCGTGGATGTCGCTGGCCAAGTCGAACAGTTTCAGTTCGGTTTTTCCTTCCGGTTTCCCCCAATTGCGTTTCTTGGACTCCAGCGGCACAAACAGCTTCCAGCGGCCGGCGCGGACCGCCTGCAGTTGGTCCATCTGGTAGTAGTAAAAGGCCTCGTGTGGGGACTTGGCCCCCGGCT
This sequence comes from Planctomycetaceae bacterium, assembly GCA_002702965.1. Classification (GTDB taxonomy): domain Bacteria; phylum Planctomycetota; class Planctomycetia; order Pirellulales; family Pirellulaceae; genus UBA9264. The sequence continues at coordinate 1,450 of PADE01000256.1, read as the reverse complement.
GACCACGGAGGATCGGCCCGATGTCGCGGCCGTCGATGGTCCGGTCTTCGGCGAGCGCGGCGCCGGCCCATTTGGCGAAGGTGGGCAACAGGTCGATGGTGCTGGTCAGGGCGCCGCTGCTGGTGCCCGCCGGAATCTCGGCCGGCCAGCGTACCAGGCAGGGGACCCGCATGCCCCCTTCGTCGGTGCGCCCTTTGCGGCCTCGCAAGGGGAGGTTGCTACCCGCCTGTTCACGGTAGGACCCGTTGTCCGAGGTGAACAGGACCAGTGTCTGTCGATCGATCCCCTCCGCCCGCAGAGTTTGAAACAGCTGACCCATCGACCAGTCGATCTCTTGGACCCAGTCGCCGTATTTCCCGCCCTTGGATTTGCCCAGGAACGCTTGGCCGGGAAACAGCGGCAGGTGGACCGCTGTGTGCGGCAGGTAGAGGAAGAAAGGCCGGTCCTTGTTGGCCCGGATGAAGGCCACCGCCTCGTCGGTGTAGCGGCGGGTGATCGTCTCCTGATGGACGGGGGCCTCGATCACCTTTTCATCGCGCAGCAAGGGGAGCGGAACTGGTTTGCGGTGCATGTCGTTGCTGTAGGGGATGCCGAAATAGTGGTCGAATCCCTGCCGAGTCGGTAGGAACCGGGGGTGGTCGCCCAGGTGCCACTTGCCGATGCAGGCGGTCGCGTAGCCAGCGCCGCGGAGGATGTCGGCGATGGTCACTTCATCCGGGTGGAGTCCTTTGCGGGCGGCGGGGAACAGCACGCACAGGTTCCGCTGATCGACATGCATGTTGACGCGCCGCGGGTAACAGCCGGTCATCAGGCTCGAACGGGACGGCGTACAGACCGAACAGGTGGAGTAGAAATCGGTGAGTCGCATCCCCTCACGGGCCATCCGGTCGAGCTCGGGCGTGGCGTGTTTCTGGGCGCCGAAGGGACCGATGTCGGCGTAGCCCAGATCATCGCAGAAGACCACGATAAAATTCGGTGGTCTGTCGTTCTCGGCCGCCCAGCACGGGGGTGCCAGTAGCGCCGATGCCAGGGTCAACAGCAGCGCCGATAACCGACAACGGCGGGCCGCATCGCGGAACCCTCGGTAAGCAGGTGACATGCGGGGCCTCGGTTCAAGAGGGGGCTCGGCAGGGGTTTGTCGCCGCCGGCCACGGTGGCACGGTCTGCCTGGGTGGATCAGTTTATCATCCGCCCGCCGCGCGAGTCGACCGCCAGTGGGCGTTGGTCGCGCGACGACCCGTGGCTGGTGTTTGCCGCGACCGCGTGATCGGCAGACACCAGGTTGTGGCGGGGCGCCCACCGCGGACGCCTAGTCAGGGGTTTGGCCGGGGACCTATGATGGGGCGCTTTTTCGGTCGCCATCGGTGCGCGGCTCCCAGGAGGGACGCTGTGGAAAAGGACGCTGTGGAAAAGGACGCTGTGGAAAAGGACGCTGTGGAAAAGGACGCTG
>PADE01000255.1 GCA_002702965.1 Planctomycetaceae bacterium | reverse complement strand
TTGCTGTTCGGCGACACCGCACAAGAGCTCCAAGACGCCACCGCCGAGCAGTCCACCGACCGTCAGCAGGGGTCGGTAGCCGGGTCATCGCCAGAGGGGACGGGTGCCCGAGAGGAGGGGATCGGTTTCGGCGGTCCGCAGGTGAGGACTCTCTACGAGATCGCCTTAGACGAACTCGAAGGGTTGCAGGCCAGGGCCCGCAAGAACGACAACGGTCAGTATGTGGAGCTGGAGCTGCGCGAAAATATCTACGACGACGACCTAAAAAATGTGGCGCGCTTGCCGGCGCTGCAAATCCTGCACGTCCACGATGCACAGGTCAGTGGCGAGGGATGCAGAGCGCTGGTGCGCCTGAAGCGGCTGACCGAACTCGATCTGCAGGGGTCGCCGATTACCGATCGCGGTCTGCAGCAGGTCGCTCGATTGGTGCATTTGCGACTCCTCGACCTGCGCGACACGCGGGTGACGGTCAACGGTTTGCTCAGCCTGACCGCGTTACCCCATCTGACGACGTTGGTCCTCAGCCCGGGACAGCTGAGTAAGCGTCGTATCCAGGGGAGGTTGCCCGGCTGTACGATTGTGTGGCAGATGCGGGGCGAGTGAACCGTGCCGCGCGGGGCGCTGTGAACGGAGTCGATTTGGCAGCGCTGGCAGCGTGCTGCCGTCAGTTGCTGACGATCGCTCCCAGCACGTGTTCGGCGATCGTGTCGACACCCTTCCCATGTTTGATTTGGGCAAACACGGTCGGGCCGCTGCCGCGCATCTTGGCGCTGTCGCGTTCCATTACCCCCAGGTCGGCACCGACCGCTGCGGCCAGATCGGTCTTGTTGATCACCAACAGGTCCGATTGGGTGACACCCGGACCGCCTTTGCGGGGGATCTTGTCCCCTCCCGAGACGTCGATCACGTAAATGGTGAAATCGGCCAATTCACGGCTGAAGTCGGCTGCCAAGTTGTCTCCCCCGGATTCCAGCAGTAGCAGACGGGGCTGAAATTCCTCGGTTAGCGCTTCGAGTTGAAGCAGGTTTGCCGAGATATCCTCGCGGATGGCCGCGTGTGGGCAGCCGCCGGTTTCCACAGCCCGAATCCGTTCCTTGGGCAGCGCTTCATGGCGTACCAGAAACTCGGCGTCCTCGCGGGTGAAGATGTCATTGGTCACGACCGCCAGGTTGCAGGAATCGCGCAGCGCCTTGCAGAGCGCCAGCACGAGTGCCGTTTTACCGGTGCCGACGGGGCCCCCGACGCCTACCGTAAAGGCCCGCTGTTGAAAGTCGCGAGTGCGGAGGGGCAACTCACGGCCAGAGAAGTCCCCCGGATGGTCCCAGCTCTCGTGATCGTGCGTGTGATGGTCGTGCCCCGTTTCGTGCATAACTGGATTTCCTTTTGCAGATCGACTTCGCCGCTAACTCTGGAAGAGCTTGGAGTAAATACGATCGTGGGTGCCCTGGAAAATGTCAATCAGCGGGGCCGTTTGACAGATGTCTTGTGGTAGCCGGTCGGCGGTTTGGAGGAGTGCCTGTTCTGCCTCGGGAGCCAGATGGTACTGAATCGCCTGCCCCTGCAGGGGACCGACGACGTTCAGACGCACAGCGGCGGAAATCAGGCTGCGCAGCGCGCTGAACAGGAACAGTCGAGCGGCCCGGTCGCCCGGCAGACCGAGCAGCGCGGTGACCGCACCGAATACCGGGCTGAGGTGTCCCGGCCACCGTTCGCTGCGGCGCTGCTGTTGGAGCGAGGCCAACTCCGCGATCGGGAACACGCTGGCGGCGGTCGCCAGAAATGCGGTTCCCTGAAGGCGACTGGCGCGATTGGCAACGTGGTTGCTGAGGAACGCGTCGCACCACTCGTCGGCTGCACAGATGGAACGGCTGCGGTGGCTGGCCCGCACCAGAGGCAGGGGCCCGGCGGCCACCTGCTGCAGCGAGACCCGCGTAAACTCAAGCAGTTGCTGGTCATCCCGGACCTCACCCCAGGCGACCGCGGCCTCCAGCCCGCCACTGTGGGCAAAACCACCACAGGGAAACGCTGAATCGGCCAGCTGCAGGGTCAGCCAGGTGTCGATGGTGTCGCTCAAGCTGCCCCTCTCCGGCCAATCGGTTTGCGTCGCTCCAGACAGCGATGTCGAATGGCGATCGCTGCTTGATTTCCCGGGCCGCTGGCTGCTTGATTTCCCGGGCCGCTGGCAGGGACCAGACAAGTCACATTTTGCATAGGAACAGCATAACTTAACAGGAAAACCGCGGAAATTGGGGGAGGTGGGTTAAAAAATAGGTCATCTTTGCCGGTCTGGTCTCCCGATGCTCATTGATGGATCGGATGCGATCACCGGGAAGGGCGGGCCGCAGCGCGCCGACTTTGCGTCGTCCTGAACCTCGGATGCAGGTCCGCCTGGCGGCAGGTCGTGCGGACGGGAAGGTTCCCGGCGTAGATTCGTCAAAAACTATAGTTCCGTGGGTGATTAAGGAGCCGGAAGTGAAGATCAACTTTGTAAGAGCGTTAGCGCTCGGTCTCGGAATCGTGGGATTTGGGAGTGCGGTTCGTGCGGACGAGCTGATTTCTACCCCCGTCGAGTCGGCCAGCTTCACGCTGAGCGACTTGGTGCAGAAGTCGGCCGCTCAGAAGTCCAAGGGGGACAAAGCCAAAGCCGACGCGAGTTGCGATAACAAGGGCGCTGGCAAAATGAAGTTCGACTGGGGTGCCAACACCTCGTTGACCATCGGTGCCGGGCTGCGGACCAGCTACAACGCGGTCGAAGGCGGAAGCGTCAACGGTGGGACCGCCCAAGATTTCACGCTCAATAACGGTCGTATCTACCTCAATGGCCAGGGCCACGAGCGGATCGGTTTCGAGTTCAACACCGACATCGACAACGCCCAGGGGTTCAACCTGGATGGAACCGACGAGGGTGCCAGCGTCCGAGTGCTGGACCTGATCGCCAAGTTCCAGTTAACCGATCATATCTCCTTGTGGACAGGCCGCTTCCTGCCCCCCAGTGATCGCTCCAACCTAGACGGCCCGTTTTATCTCAACGCCTGGAATTTCCCCTGGGTGCAGTTCGGGTATCCGAACATCTTCCAGGGCCGCGATGACGGGGCGGCGTTGTTTGGCCAATACGGCGAAGGCGCGTTTAAGTGGCAGGTGGGTGCTTTCGAAGGCGACCACAATGGCAGCGCGTTTCGCGTTGGAAACGCGGACACCGACAACCTGATGTTGACCGGTCGTTTGACGCTCAACCTGCTCGATCCCGAGCCTGGTTACTACAACGCCAGCACCTACTATGGCGAAAAAGAGATTCTCGCCGTGGGCGTGGCTTTCATGCATCGCCATAACGCTCTGGAAGACGCGGACACAGCTGGGCTGTTCCAGGACTCCACCAGTTGGAGTATTGACGGTCTGTTTGAGCGACCGCTCAACAACGGCGGCGTGATGACGGTTGAGGGTGCCTACTACGACAACGACGACCACAACGGTGTCGATGATGATGACAATGAAGTCTTGATCGCCACCGGACGTCCGCGAACGGGCGACGGCTACTTCATCCTCGGCAGCTACCTGTTCCCCAACGCGATGAACGTCATGTCGCTCGAGGGCAAGCTGCAGTTCATGACCCGCTACATGGAGTACAACAGCGCGTCGTTTACTTCCGGTCAGGATAACCAGACCGACTTCCAGCTGAACTACATCATGCAAGGCCACAACGCCCGCATCTCCGCGGTCTGGTCGGTGTACGACAGTCACGATGGGACCGAGAACACCGACACGTTCACGCTCGGAACACAATTGCAGTTCTAAGCATCGGATCCTGACGTCGATTTAGCGAACAGAGAGGGCGGCCCCGTGGGTCGCCCTCTTTTTATGCGCGCCGCGGTCTCGTCCAGGGTTCCGAGCGGCGCTCGAATTGCATAGAAGTCGCGCAGCAGTGCTAGCGAGACGGGCAGGCGCTATTCGACCGGAGTACGGGGTTCTTTTTTTAGCGCGCTATTCATGCAGCGACAGCCGATAAACGGGCTTCACCACCTGCCGGCGAGGGGATTGGCACGTGTTTTGCAATACACGTTTTGGCGTGTCGTTGATCCCTCGGTGTCGCGCCGAACGTGGCGCGCAGATTCCCCCCTGTCCAGGAAGAAAGGCGGTTTGGAGATGAAAAGGAAGTGGATGGTATTGCCCTGTTTGGCGCTGTTCGCGGCTGTCGTGGCTGTGGGATGCGGCGGAACGTCGACCACCGGTTCGGAATCGGGTGGTGAGGCGGCCCCCACCACGGAAGGTACCGGCGGCGCAACGACGGCGCCCGAAAGCACATCGGCGGCGCCTGCGACGGAGAGCGGCGGGTCTTCGAGCACAGCCGATGCGCCCAGCGGCGAGACAGTGAAAGTTGGCGTTCTGCATTCGCTTTCTGGCACGATGGCGATTTCGGAAACGTCTTTGCGGGATGTCGTGCTGATGGCGATCGAGGAGATCAACGCGGCTGGCGGCGTCCTTGGCAAACAGGTCGAAGCGGTAGTCGTCGATCCGGCCAGCGACTGGGACTTGTTCGCCGAAAAGGCGCAACAGCTGATCACCACCGACGACGTTGCCGTCACCTTTGGCTGCTGGACCTCGGTTAGCCGGAAGTCGGTCTTACCGGTGTTTGAGGAACAGAACGCCCTGCTGTTTTACCCGGTCCAGTACGAGGGTGAAGAACAGTCGCTGAACGTCTTTTACACGGGTGCGTCGCCGAATCAGCAGCTGATTCCGGCCGCCGAGTACCTGATGAGCGAAGACGGTGGCGAGTACAAGAAATTTTATCTGCTGGGGACCGATTACGTCTTCCCGCGGACCGCCAACAAGGTCCTCAAGGCGTTCCTGAAGAGCAAGGGCGTGGCGGATGAGAACATCATCGAGGAGTACACACCCTTCCACCACCAGGACTATCAAACGATCGTGGGCAAGATTAAAGCCTTCGCTGCCAGCGGCGACGCCTGTGTGCTGTCGACCATCAACGGTGACAGCAATGTGCCCTTCTACAAGGAATTCGCCAATCAGGGTCTGACCTCCGCCGATTGTCCGGTGATGGCCTTTTCGGTCGCCGAAGATGAGCTGCGGGCGATGGACGTTCCCCCGCTGGTGGGACACCTGGCGGCCTGGAATTATTTCCAGAGCATCGATTTGCCGAGCAACCAGACGTTTGTGGCCAACTTCAAGAAGTACTGCGAAGCCAACAATTTGCCCGGTGGCGCCGCCCGCGTAACGGACGATCCCATCGAGGCGGCTTACTTCGGTGTCTACGTCTGGAAGGCGGCGGCCGAAACGGCCGGTAGTTTCGCGGTCGATAAGGTTCGGGAGGCAGTGTACGGTCTTGAATTTGACGCCCCCGGGGGTGCCAAGAACATGCACGCCACCAACCAACACACCCACAAGCCGGTCTACATCGGTGAGATTCTGGCCGACGGTCAATTCAAGATCGTCTACCAGACCGAGGGCCTGGTGGAACCCGACTCTTACAGCAAATTCCTCCATCCCGAAGGGGACGTCCCGGCGCCCACGGGTGGGCCCAAGGAGTAGCGGATCCCGTTTGTGGGGTCACAGCGAGGATTGAAGAGGGGGAGTGCAGGTCGATCGAGGCCTGGCACTCCCCCTCGCTTGTTGTCAAACCGGGGCCCCGTCGACTACAGTTGCGTCGCGGCCACCCTGATTGGGCCAAACACGGATAGAACGGTCGAGCCGGCGAGATCCCCTTGCCGGTCATTTTGCGACGGGCGGGGCGCATGGACTCCAGGTGTGAACGGCTGATCGGCGTCGCGTTGGGTGCGCTGGTGTTCAGTGGATTTGCGGGCCTGGCCAGGGGCGACGAGGCCGATCTGCGGGAGCGGATCGCGCGGATCGCCAGCGCGGACAAGGAGATCCGCCAAGGCGGCATCGAGGCAGTCACCGAGTCCCGCCAGGCGTACGGCCAACTGCTGCCGTTTTTGGAGGCCTTTCAGCTGGGCCAGATTTACCGTTACGGTGACCGGGTCGTGTGGTGCCCGGCTCTGGAGACCGATTCTGGCGGAAATTCGATCGCACCGCTTTCCGACCCGCTGACGGGCGACGAACTGGTCCACGAGGGGGTTCGGTTGCGCGTGGCCAAGAAAGAACTCGAGGGGATTTCGCCCCGGCGCCGCGAGCGGCGCGTGATCCAGATTCTGGTCCGCGCGATGCAGTTGTTCGCTGTGGAGCCTGAAAAGCGGCTGGCGGCAGCGGTCAAAATGGGAGGCCTGCGCAAGCTCGACGCGCTTCCCGATCTCGTATTGGCGCTCGAGCAGGAGCAGGACCCGAAGATTCGACACGCCATGCGGGAGAGCCTGTCGCTGATCCAGTTGGCGGCGCCGGCCGACAAGATTGCAGAGGAGGTACGACGGGAGGCGGCGCGCACCCTCGGGACGCTGTGTAGTGCCCGCGGAGGCGCTCTGTTGAAGGAGTTGCTAGCGCCGCGGGACGATGCGTCCCAGCCGCTGCCGGCGGGCGCAGCGCTGGCGGTCTACGAGGAGGCGCTGGCCCAGATCGAGTCTTACCAGCTAAAGGTGCGTCTGCTGGCCTACGTATTCAGTGGCTTGTCGCTGGGGTCGGTACTGGTCCTGATGGCGCTCGGACTGTCCGTGATTTTTGGGCAGATGGGGGTCATCAACATGGCCCACGGTGAACTGATGATGATCGGCGCTTACGCGACCTATGAAATGCAGCAGTTGATGGGGCACTCGCTGCCCGACCATCCGGTGAACGCCTACTACCTGTGCGCGCTGCCAGCCGCATTTTGCGCCGCCGCGGTAGTCGGCTGGTTGATGGAATGGCTGGTGGTGCGTCACCTCTACGGCCGACCCCTCGATACGTTGTTGGCCACCTGGGGGATCGGATTGGTTTTGATCCAGGCGGTGCGTGTACGCTACGGCGACAATGTGGGTGTCAACAGCCCGACCTGGCTGGTTGGTAACACCGAACCAATCCAGGACCTGAGTCTTCCCTTTAATCGGCTGTTTATCCTCGGTCTGACGGCGATTTGCGTGCTGGTGGTGTACGGTCTGATGAACTTTACGCGTCAGGGACTGTTGGTCCGCGCGACGGTGCAGAATCGCGAAACGGCTGCCAGTCTGGGAGTGAACACGCGCCGTGCCGACGGATTTACCTTCGCGCTGGGCGCCGGGTTGGCGGGGGTCGCCGGTTGCGCGCTCACACTGATTGGCGGGGGGACCCCCGACATGGGCCAGAACTACATCGTCGATTCGTTTCTGGTGGTGGTGACCGGTGGGGTGGGCGAGTTAGCTGGCGCGGTTTGGGCCGGGTTTGGTCTGGGAATTGCCAACAAGGTTCTCGAGCCCACGTTCCAGGCGATTTGGGGCAAAGTGCTGATTCTGGTGGCGGTGATCATCTTCATTCAGTGGAAGCCCGCCGGTCTCTTTCCGCCGCGGGGCAGACTAGCCGACGTGTAAGCGGTGGCGGAGTTCTAACAGAGGTGTGAGCGAAGATGACAGGGCCGTTGACAGAGGACGAGGTGGACCTCCTGGCAGCGGACGGCACCCCCTCGCTCCGTCCATCGCCCCGAGGGCGCCCCAGCCGGGTGGGGGGATGGCGCCGACGGATCCGGCGGTGGGGCTACGGAACTTTTCTGTTGACGGCTGCGGTGGTGATTCCGGCCCTCTACTGGATCGGTGTGTGGACCGACGGTGCGTTCGGAATCAGCATTGAAACCGTCAACATGCTGGGTCGCTATTTGGCGCTGGCGATGGTGGCGCTCAGCCTCGATCTGTTGTGGGGCTATACGGGCATGCTCTGCCTCTGCCAGTCCTTCTTTTTTTCGCTCGGCGGGTACGCCATGGGAATGTACCTGGCGCACCACGGCGGTGAGGGCGGAAGGCTCGACAGTCAGGGATGGAATATCCCGGCTTGCCTGTATTACCTCTACCCCTACAAAGTCGGCGAAGTTCCCGAAGACGCTTTGACGCCGTGGTTCTGGAAGCCTTTTTACTGGCTTCCCTCGGCGGTTGGGCTGGGCCTGCTGATCCCCGGCCTGGTGGCGCTGGTGATCGGATTTTTTGTGTTTCGCAGTCGTGTTCGCGGTGTCTTTTTCGCGGTCCTCACACAGGCGATCACACTGGCTGCCTGGCTGGTGTTTTGTATGAACGACATGAAACTCTGCGGCACCAACGGCTTGACCCGTTTTGACCAGATCGGCGGTTTCCCGTTGTACGACGATACCACCCAATTCGCCTTGTATCTGATCACGTTGGCGTTGCTGGTGGGAATCTACCTGCTCTGCCGGTTGATCGTCGGTTCGCGCCTGGGACGCGTGTTGATGGCGATCCGGGACAACGAGACACGCTTGCGGTTTGCCGGTTACAAGCCGTATACGTTCAAGGTGTTTGTGTTCAGCTTGTCGGCGATGATCGCCGGGTTGGCGGGGATGCTATATGCACCCCAGATGAAGATCTTTACACCGACAAACATGGAGGTGAAGGAGTCGATTGAAGTCGTGGTTTGGGTCGCGGTCGGAGGTCGCGGTACCTTGACTGGGCCTGTAGCGGGCGCTCTGGTGGTCAATCTGCTGAAGAACAAGCTGACTTCGCAGCAGGAGTTCTTCTGGTTTCTGGAGGGCTGGGTGCCGGAGTCCTTGTATACGTATCTGGTCTGGAAACAGGCGTACTGGCCGTTTGTGTTGGGGGCGTTGTTCATCGTGGTGGTGCGGTTGCTCCCCGGTGGATTGGCTGGGCTGTGGCGCTCGGTGGTCTCTGTCTCTGAAGGCTCAGCGGCCGTAAACCAATACGGCACCCGTCGACCGGAGGGTGACCGGCAATGAACAAAACACAGCCCACGGTCACGTCACCGCGCGCGTTGACCCGCGAAAATCGTCTCAACTCGTATTTGATTTACCTGGAGGATATCGTTGTCGAATTCGACGGGTTTCGGGCGCTCGATATCGATCTGTTCGGTTTGCATTTCAACGAACTGCGGGTGGTGATCGGGCCCAATGGGGCGGGCAAGACGACGCTCTGCGATGTGATCAGCGGCAAGACCCCCGCGACCCGTGGCCGCAAGTTCTGGAAAGGGATCAAGCTCGCGGACCAGTCGGACTCCGAAATGGCGCGATTGGGAATTGGCCGCAAGTTCCAGACACCGACCGTGTTTGACAGCCTGACCGTCTACGAGAATATGGAGTTGGCATTGCCCGGGACGCACCATGTCTGGCAGACGTTGCGCGGACAGACGAATGTTACCGAAGATGAACGCATCCTGGAGATTCTCGAGCGCGTCAGTTTGACTGGGTCACGCGATGTGCCGTCTCGGTTTCTCAGTCACGGGCAGCGTCAATCTCTGGAACTCTGCATGTTGATTCTGGCCGGGCCCGATTTGCTGCTGGTGGATGAGCCGGCCGCCGGATTGACCGATGAGGAGACCGACCTGATGGCCGACCTATTGCTTGAACTGCGCGGTCAGCATGCGATTATCGTGATCGAACACGACATGGAATTTGTCCGCCGGCTCGATTCCGGGGTGACCGTGCTGCACGAGGGGAAGATCATGACCGAGGGGTCGATGGAAGAAGTCCAGCAAAATCCGGAAGTTGTGGAGGCCTACCTGGGCCGTTGAGGACGCGAAGGCCTGCGATCGGGTCGCAGGAGGAGCCGAGGTGCAAACGATGATGGCGGGAGAATCACACGAGACCATGCTGTCGGTCGAGGAGCTGTCCTTCTCGTACGGTGCGGTGCGCGTGCTCAACGAGGTCAGCCTGTCTGTGCCCCGCGGTCGCATCGTCTGTGTGATGGGCCGCAATGGCGTCGGTAAGACCACGTTGATGAAAAATGTGATGGGGCTGCTGAAGCCGGAGTTCGGAATGGTGCTGCTGGACGGCCGCGATCTGACGTCGTTGTCTGCAAATCAACGGGCCCGTGCGGGGTTAGGGCTGGTGCCTCAGGGACGACAGATTTTTCCCAGGCTGACGATCGAGGAAAATTTGCGAGTTGGACTGCAAGCCCGCCGGGACCGCCAACGAAAAATACCCGAATTTATCTACGAGATTTTCCCGCTGCTCAAAGAGATGGGGCGCCGCAAAGGGGGCGATCTGTCGGGAGGGCAGCAGCAGCAGTTAGCCATTGGCCGTGCGCTGGTGGGTGATCCGCAGGTGTTGCTGCTCGACGAACCGACCGAGGGCATCCAGCCGAATATCATCCAGCAGATCGGAGAGGTGCTCCTCTACCTGGTCGAGGAGAAGGGGCTGACCGTGTTGCTGGTTGAACAATATCTTGAATTTGTGCGTGAGTTTGGGCATGAGTTTGTGCTAATGGATCGGGGGCGTGTGGTCGCCCAAGGGGAAACAGCTGATCTGACCAAGGAGATCGTGCAAGCCCATTTGACGGTGTAGTTCGGAGTTGCGTTTCGACCGCCGCTGTCCGACGCGCCCCTGCGGGCGCTTTCGCGGAAGAGTCGGTGGCAGGTTTTCAACCATTTCAATGGGGATTCCGATGGCCTCGCTGCGACCGGGTAACGGCCTTCTGACCACCACCCGGTCGCGCGGTCGGACGGTGGTCACGAGGGCCCGCGCTGCATCGCCACTGCGGCTGCTCTGTCCCCGCCGGCCGGGCCCGGCAGCCTGGGTTTACACCAGCAGCTACGGGGGCGGTCTGGTCGCCGGCGACCACACGACCCTGGAAGTGGAGATCCAGCCGGGGTCGCAGTGCGTGTTGGGTACCCAGGCGTCGACCAAGGTCTATCGGTCCAAGCAGGGTCGACAGTGCCGGCAGGAGCTCGATGCGGATGTGGGTAGCGAAGCCACGCTGGTGGTCGCCCCCGATCCAATCACCTGCTTCGCCGATGCCTGGTACGAGCAGCGCCAGACGTATCGAGTGCAGCCTGGCGGCAACCTGGTCTTGGTCGATTGGGTCACCAGTGGTCGCCGGGCGCGGAATGAATGCTGGAAGTTTGCGCGCTATGCGACGGCACTTTCGATCGAGTACGACGGGACCCGGATTGTCGCGGACGCCCTCGTTTTGGATCCTCAGCAGGGGGCCTTGCGTTCGCCGTACCGCGTCGGACGGTTTCACTGCCTGGCCACGATGGTGGTCCTCGGCACGCGTTTCGCAGAAGCCGCGAGTCAGCTACTCGAACCATGTGACGCAGACGCTCCCCGCCGGAACGTCAGACAGGTAGAATCGGTCAGCGCGATTCAGGGCGGCGTGATCTTACGGGTCGCGGGGATGACCACCGAAGGGGTTTTTCAGACGCTCCAGCAGCGCCTATTATTCCTGGAAGCGCTGCTCGGGGAGACGCCCTGGTCTCGCAAATGGTAAGTTGGTCGGATGAACACCCGGGGCGCGCAAAGCGTGAGCCCGCTGCGGTCGATCGGAAAAGGACACGGATATGCACCTGACACCCCGTGAAATGGAGAAACTGCAACTCCACAACGTCGGCTTTCTGGCGCAAAAGCGATTGGCTCGAGGGGTGCGCCTCAACTATCCCGAGTCGATCGGCTTGATTGCCAGTCAGATCCTGGAGTTTATTCGCGATGGCCGCTCGGTCGCCGAACTGATGGACTTGGGGCGGAGCCTGCTCGGGAGACGGCAGGTCATGCCGGGGGTGCCCGAAATGGTGGCCGAGGTCCAGGTCGAGGGGACGTTTCCCGACGGCACGAAGCTGGTCACGGTCCATCACCCCATCGTGCGGGAAGACGGCGATTTGGAATTGGCGTTGTACGGGAGTTTTCTACCCGTACCGTCGGCCGATCGCTTTGTCGATGCGGCAGACAGTGTAGCGCCCGGTCAGTACGCGGTCGCTGAGGGCGAGGTGGTGCTCAACGAGGGGCGTGAGGCGATCGAGTTGTCGATCACCAATTTGGGAGATCGTCCGGTTCAGGTCGGCAGTCACTACCATTTTGTGGAGACCAACGCAGAACTCGTGTTTGATCGCGCCCTGGCGTACGGGCGACGTCTCGACATCCCGGCCGGCACGGCGATCCGTTTCGAACCGGGTGAGTCGAAGACGGTGCAGCTGGTCGAGATCGCAGGAAATCGAGTCATTCGGGGGGGCAACAACCTGGCGGATGGTCCGGTGACCGACGAGGGCAGGGAGGCGGCGCTGGCGCGCGTTTCTGAACGCGGGTTTGGGCACCGGTCGACGTGATCGACGGTCGGTTTCATTGTTTTCTTTTCTGTTACTGAAGAATCATGGCTTATCGCATCAAGCGTTCCAATTACGCCGAGATTTACGGACCGACCGCAGGAGACAAAGTCAGGTTGGGGGATACCAGCCTGGTTTTGGAGGTCGAGCGGGATTGCACCCATTACGGGGACGAGTGCAAGTTTGGCGGGGGAAAAGTCCTCCGTGACGGGATGGGCCAGGCCACCGGCGTCGGTCAGGATGACGCGCTCGACTTGTTGATCACGAATGCCTTGGTGGTGGATCACACGGGCATTTTCAAAGCCGACGTGGGGATCAAGGGTGGTAAGATCGCCGGCATTGGCAAGGCCGGGAACCCAGACATGATGGCGGGTGTCGACCCAGGCATGGTGGTCGGACCGACGACCGAAGTGACCGCCGGTGAGGGCTTGATCCTGACCGCCGGAGGACTGGATACACACATTCATTTTATCTGCCCTCAGCAGACACACGAAGCGATTGCCAGCGGGGTAACGACCATGCTCGGCGGCGGGACCGGCCCGGCCACCGGGACCTGCGCAACGACCTGCACGCCGGGGGCGGCCCATATTCGCATGATGCTTCAGGCGACAGACGATCTGCCTCTGAACTTTGGTTTTCTGGGAAAGGGAAACTCCGCGCAGCCCGAAGGCTTGACCGAGCAGATCGCGGGAGGCGCGGTCGGCCTGAAGTTGCATGAGGATTGGGGAACCACTCCCGCTGCCATCGACTGCTGTCTGACCGTCGCCGAAGCGCACGATGTCCAGGTTTGCATTCACACCGATACGCTTAACGAATCGGGATTTGTGGAGGCCTCGATGGCTGCCTTTGCAGGTCGGACGATCCACACCTATCACACCGAAGGAGCCGGTGGCGGGCATGCGCCCGACATCCTCCGCGTGTGCGGTGAAGCCAACGTGTTGCCCAGTTCGACCAACCCCACACGACCCTACACGGTGAACACGATCGATGAGCACCTCGATATGCTGATGGTCTGTCATCACCTCGACAAGAACCTGCCAGAGGATGTAGCGTTTGCCGAGAGCCGTATTCGCGGTGAGACGATTGCCGCGGAGGACATTCTCCACGACCTGGGTGCGATCAGTGTGATGGGTTCGGATTCCCAGGCGATGGGTCGCGTCGGAGAAGTGATCACACGCACCTGGCAGACCGCTGACAAGATGAAGCAGCAGCGAGGTTCGTTACCGGAAGACTCGGGCGAAAATGACAACCAGCGGATCAAACGTTATNTCGCTAAGTACACCATCAATCCTGCCATCGCACACGGTATGTCGCACATGATCGGGTCGGTCGAGGTCGGAAAACTGGCGGACCTGGTTCTCTGGAACCCGGCGTTTTTCGGATCCAAGCCTGAGATGGTGATCAAGGGAGGGGTGATCGCCTGGTCGCAAATGGGGGACCCGAACGCTTCGATTCCGACCCCGCAACCCATTTTGATGCGACCGATGTTCGGCGGTTTTGGACGGGCCTCCAGTCCCATCTCACTCGCTTTTGTTAGCCAACTGAGCATCCGCGACGGGGTCGCGGAACGGTACGGACTGAACAAACGGATCGAGGCTGTGCGCGGTTGCCGCGACGTGAACAAGCACGACATGGTGTGCAACGATGCGTTACCCGAAATCGCGGTCGACCCCGAGACCTACGAGGTCTGGGCCGACGGCCAGCTCTTGACATGCGAGCCGGCGCGCGAACTTGCGTTGGCGCAGCGCTATTTCTTGTTNTAATGTACGGGCGGCGACTGGTCGGGATCAGAGGGGCGGGCAGCATGGCGAACGGGCAGTGTGAACGCGACCGCAGCAGGCTGATGGCTTTGATCGCCGTGTGGGGCTGCCTGGCGGCGACGGTGCCGTCGGTGGGCGGCCAGAATCCGCTGCCACAACTGTTTGGTGAAGGAGCCGCCGAGGAGCATCTGCTCGATCAGGTTGTGATTAGCCGGCGGCAGGAAAAACAGATTGGCGATGCCCAGTTCGCGGGCTTCCGCAAAGTGATGCGNGGGAAGGGTGTGCGTTTTCTTCGTCGCGGGACCGATCTGGAATATGTCCGGCAATTGGTAGCGGTGTTGGCGGANCAGATGACACACCGGCGACGGTACCCTCGATTTGTGGTCTATCTCGCGCGCAGCAAAACGACCGATGCCCGGGCGTTCCCTGGTGGCACGATCGTGGTGACCACGGGGATGCTCGATTTCGCGGAGAGTGAAGCGGCCCTGGTCGGTGTGCTGGCGCACGAACTATCGCACATTGATCGTGGGCACCAGCTGGATCGTTACCGCCGCACGACGGTTGCCCAGCAGGGGTTTACCAGCGGGCGTTTTTCGCTCACCGAGATGTTCTCTCGAGGGCGGGTGATGATGACGTTGTTTACACGCCCCTTCCGCCCCGAACAGGAGAGCGAGGCAGATGCGGACGCCACCCGCTGGACGCTTGAGGCGGGTTACGACCCGCTCGAATTTGCCAGGCTGTTCGATCGCTGGGCGATGCGCGACGGCAACCGACCGGCTGCGGCGATGTCATTCCTCCAGAGCCATCCACCGCACCGGGAGCGACTGGCGGCAGTCTCGCGGTTGGCGGCGGACGAGGCGCGTCGCCGTGGGGTTGATCTGGGAGATCTGTATGTCGGCCGGGAGAACCTCACGCAGCGCATCCCACGGCACCAGAGACGTTTTCCCTAGCGTGAGTTTTCCGGCAGTCGCGACCCGCCCGGCGGCAGCGGACGGCGGCCAACTCCNNNTCTGGCGAGGCCTGTGCTGTTCGGGGCCTGGGCTGTTTGCAGGTCAGAACGGCCACCTGGGGCGTGCCAGCGGGCTGGTCAGGTGAGGTCTTACGGTGACAGATGTTGCGGGTCGAATTTGGATATTATTACGATTCTGCGCTAGTTTGACGCAAGCCGTGGCGTGTTAGTTGGTCGGAAGAGACCGGCTGGTGACGAAGCGGGTGGAAAATGGGGACTTGTGGTCCAGTGAGGTTGCGCTCGATGACGATGTTAACGCGGTGAGGCGAGTGGTCTCGGGGACTTTGTTCCTCGGTGTTACGGCTGTGGAGAGTAACAAAGGCCTGTAGAATCTCGCAGCTTCTAAGGTGCATTCCATTCCCACCCGGTGGCGGCCGCACGCCTCTGACCACAAAAGGAAATTGCCGAGACCGAGTGATCGAATTGCCGTGGACGACCGGTCTGCGGGCGTGGCTGAGATCACTGGCGGTGTGGCGTGTTTGCAATGGTCAAGCGATGTCGGGTCTGTCATACGATGGAACTCAAACCAGTTTCTTTCCGCTGGTACGAGACCCCTTTGTTGTTCGTGCTATTTGCTCCGTACCGCTGCCCNCACTGTTTTCGGCGCAGCCTGCGCTGGATGCTCTGAGCGGCCGCCTTGGTNCCTCCACCGAGAGCCTTGGTACCTCCACCGAGAGGTGGTGCACGGCGCGCGATGTCTCGATCTGACTGGGTTCCGCGAACGCGAAGCGTATCGGGCTCTCGAAGCGGGTGGCAGCAGCGCCCGACCCAAGCCACCGGCCGGGGCGTGGATCATGTGTGACCGGTACGGCTGCGCCGCCCCCGTCGAGGAGTCCGCGAGAACACCTGTCAGAGGCCGGCCTGTTTGCCCCGCGTAGCTAGGTAGCTGCGGTGCCAGATGATAAGCTGGGGATGCCGCGTGGCGTTTTGCTTGCCAGCGTGGCAAACGTCTGGAGGTGACACGCGATCCCAGCACACGAAGGGGGGGATTTCAGATGTGGACTATGCGTCTCGCGGTTGGGTTGGTGGTGGCGGGTCTCTTCGGAGGCAGTCTGACAGCTTCCAGGGGGGAAGAGCCGCAGCGTTTGACTCGGGCCGACGTCGAGAAAACGATCGGCGAACTCTCCAACTGGGGGCGTTGGGGGAAACAAGATGAACTCGGAACACTCAATCTCATCACTCCCNANAAACGTCGAGGTGCGGCCGCGTTGGTGACCACCGGTGTGTCGGTCTCGCTGGCGCACGACGCGGTCAAGGTCGAGATCGATAGTTCCACCCCATTTGAACACGAGGTGTTCATTAACCGCAACGCCGACGATGTGGGAGGTGCCGGCGACCGTTACAGCGTTTCCTATCACGGTTTCACCCATACCCACATCGATGCGCTCTGCCATGTGTTCTACAAGGACCGGATGTACAACGGACTCTCCGCCGACCTGGTCACCAAGACCGGCGCTGGACGGCTTTCGATTCACGCCGTCAAACGCGGCATCTTCACACGCGGCGTGTTGATGGACATGCCGGCGCTGTTTGGAGTCCGCTTCCTCGACGGAAAGAAGGCGATCTACCCCAGCGATCTGGAGGCCTGGGAGAAGAAGGCGGGATTCAAGGTGACCAGTGGGGACGCGCTGTTGATTCATACCGGGCGTTGGACGCGGCGCAAGGTTGAGGGCGAATGGGAGATCATGAAGAACTCGGCCGGTTTACATTTCTCCTGTTTGTCCTGGCTTAAACAACGTGATGTGGCGATCGTAGGGAGTGATTTGGCGCTCGACGTCATGCCCTCCGGTTGTCCCGAGATCGAGTTGCCGGTCCATCTAGGCGTGGTTTACGGGCTGGGCTCGTGCATCCTCGACGTCTGTGATTTTCGGGCGGTGGCCAAACAGGCTCGGCAGCTTAGGCGTTGGACATTTCTGTTGAACGTATGTCCCTTGCCAGTGGAGGGAGGAACGGGGTCTCCCGTCAACCCGATCGCCACGTTTTAGTCAGGACCGAGGGAGCGCAGATCGGACTCGCCGGCGCGGCGTCCGCTACGCCAGGGGGCGCAGCGGTTTGCCGGCAGGCAGGATCGGGTGCGATCTACGGTCGCGGTCGACGTAGGTCGTGGTGGTGTCGATGCGACTCGATCGACGAGAAGTTTTGGAAACATTGANCGNCCTGGTTTGAACCCGTNGCGGTACCCGGCGAGTTGGTTTCTGAGCGGTCCGATGTCGTTGACAGCTGGCCACTTTGCCAGCCGCTGGTTGTCAGCGGTCGCGGATCGCGGTTAATCTCATCAGGCGGTGATGCGGTTCGAGTGGCTGCGAGTCATTCCAATGTGCTCTCAGAGGGCTGCCAAATGGGTACGGGGAATCGTCGTTCGTTTCTCAAACAGACAGGGTCGCAAGCGGCCGGAGTCGCGGGGACCGCGCTGATGGCGCGCCGCGTCGCAGGTGCCAATCGCCGGCTGCGAGTCGCGGTGATCGGCTGTGGAGGTCAGGGGACGAGCGGACACGTCGACGGCTTGCGGTCGCTGCAGAACGACCTGGTCGATCTGGTCTACGTGTGTGACCCGGATCGGCAGCGGCGGACCGCCGCCGCGGAACGTTCGGGTGGGGCCCGGCCGGTCGCGGATTTGCGTGAGATTCTCGACGACAAGTCGATCGATGGAGTGACGATTGCCACGCCCGATCATTGGCATGTGCCGGCCGCGCTGCTGGCGCTTCAGGCGGGGAAGGGCGTCTATCTTGAAAAACCCTGTTCGCATAATGTCCGCGAGGGTCGGCTGCTCGCCGAGACGGCGCGGCGGACGGGCGGTGTGTTTCAGCATGGGACCCAGGCCCGTAGCGACCCGGGCTTCATCGAGGCGATCGGAATGCTGCGCCAAGGAGTGATCGGTGATCTGCTCATCGCGCGGGCCTGGAACATCCAGCGCCGTTCTTCGATCGGGAAAGCCCAGCCGGGCCCACCTCCGGCCGGATTGGATTATGACATGTGGGTCGGACCGGCTCCGATGCTTCCCTTTCAAGCGAACCGACACCACTACAACTGGCACTGGTGGTACCACTATGGAACGGGCGATTTAGGGAACGATGGAGTGCACGAGTTTGATATGGCCCGTTGGGGACTCGACGTTGCCGGTCATCCCAGTCAGGTGGCTGTCGTGGGGGGCAAGTACTTCTTTGACGACGACCAGCAGTTTCCTGACACCGTGACTGCTACTTTCGAATATCCGGGTGACGGCGCTGTCGGCAGCCGCAAACAATTGGTATTCGAAATGAGAATCTGGTGTACGAACTATCCCCACCAGGTTGATGGTGGGGTTGAGTTCTACGGCACCAAGGGAAAGTTGTTTTTCAGTCGCCGCGGCAAGTTCCAGGTTTGGGGTCAACGCAACCAGAAACGTGAGACGACGCTCTCCCGGGCGCCCGAAATGAACG
>PADE01000254.1 GCA_002702965.1 Planctomycetaceae bacterium | reverse complement strand
CAAAACCCATCCCTCGAGCTGTTCCAAAACTGCTTCAGTGTTTCCTTGGGTACCATCTGGTAAAAAAACGCGCGGGGACCCGGGAAGAAGCTGGCGAAGTTCGTGTCGGGGATCGTCGATTCGTCTTGAGCCGTTCTCACGAGTGAAGTACAAGGCCCCTGCGTGTCATCAAAGAAAATAGGACATTTCTGCCCCGGAGGAATTCACGCGTGATCAGTCGCCGCAGCGTACTGCAATTGGCCTCCGCGATGGGCATCAATCTATCTGGGTGCGGTTTGCTGCTCTATCCCGAACGCCGCGGTCAACCACTGGGGCGACTCGATTGGACGGTGGTCGCACTCGACACAATTGGACTTTGTTTTTTCTTTGTCCCCGGCGTTATTGCGTTTGCCGTCGATTTTGCCACAGGCGCCATTTTCCTCCCCGGTGGGGGCGTCGCTACGACCGAGCCGGGAACGAAGGGCACCTTGATCAAGCACACCATTCCCAGGCACCTGCTATCGCGCCCCAAGATCGAACAGGTCGTTTCTCAGCACGCCCGCCAATCCATCCGGTTGCAGCCCGGCGAGTACGAGTTGCACGCGCTAGACCAAATTGAAGATTTCTGGTCGAAGCGCGATCAACTACTCAGCGAGCAGAGCTAGGGCGGACCAGGCGACAACGCAAGTTCCGCCGCGTCGAGTTCCTCGTCGGTCCCACAACGACCGCTACACCGATGACACCGCGCTACATCGACTCCAGTGGGTAGCGGGCGATGCCGCGTGGTTCCGGAGTCTCCGCGGTGATGATCTGCCAACTCGCCCCGCGTTCGCGGCACGCTGAAAAATTCCGCGATCGGTACGAGAACTCCAGATGCGGGGTCAGCAACTCTACACCAGGGGTCTCGCGGGCGTGCATGACCGCCTCGACTAATCCCGTCGTCATTAATGTCCGCTCAAGTGGATAGGGCGAACGCGCCTTGCGAAAATGGTCCTGAATGGCGTGCGACAGGGCCTTAAACAAATTGCGGTTGCGCCATGGCCCAACGCGCAAAGCCGTGGCCTGAATCCCCCTGCTACCTTTCACCCGACAGGCAAAATTCCATCTCGTGTCGCTTTTTCCCACCGTCAACATGGTCGCCTTCAGGCCATCAANATAGTGAATGATCACACCGTGCTGTGGCACCACTCGTTCACCGGCAATGCGTCGCAANCTCTTGGGTCGCTCACCAAATTCCGCGGCCATTGCCGCTTCCGCCAGCTCCTCGGACCAGCGGCCGCTACGCGCCGCCTTCCATAAACGTTTGCCGTCCAGAAACTCAATGCACCTCACTCCGGTCTCTCCACCTCGTCGAGACTCGACCAGCGACTGCAACACCTCCAACGCGTGAAAGTCATAAGCCTCGACAGGCCCGCCGTGGATCGAAACCGCTTCGACGATGTCTGCCGCTCGAGGAAGCGTCAGCGGTGGATCTCGTTGCGCCAAAGGAACCGAACTGCCAGCCATCAATGGAATACCCTCACGTTGGCTGCACTCATAAATCTGTTGCGCCCAATCCCAGCGATAGCTGAGATGTTTGTCACTAAAAACCGGCACGTTGCGACCACTCGAGCGAAAAACGTCAAAGATCTCGTCTAGAAAACGCTTCCGCGGATAGCGTTTTTGTCCCCTTCGTGTGTGACCGTAGCTCCCGTGTTCAGCGATCGAAAGGACGGCATCCACGGCGAGTGTCCGACCTCCGTTGCAAAGCGCTTGGGCAATCGTGGGGAAGATCCGAATTCCGTATTGGCGTGCAACTCCGCGCGACATGTCCGATTTCGGGAACTGGTCCACGTACATCGACACCACATCGCAGTCGGGTTCAACCACGCGACCATTGAACAAGTAGGGTCCGAGGAAGTTCTCCAGGATCACGTGTGCGTGCGACCGATGACGCATGCAACTCACCACCGCGGCAACTCTCATGACCGTTTCTACCTTGTTCCACAGAAGTCAGCCGAAAAACGAACACGCGGTATTATGTCGCCCAGCGGCGCTGCGCCGCAATCGGCCGTCCGGGCGGGCGAGACGCCTCTCTACACGGCTCTCGGTTCACACCTGCCTCGTGAAAAACGTCGATCGATACGGTATTCTACAAGTCTTCGCAACGACGACTCCGCCCGCGTCCACAAGGAACAGCTGACGATGGGAACCCGCAGATCGTTTCTCATTCACCAGGCCCCGTTGTCGGTTACAGGTGCCGCGGCATTCACCAACATCCAAACCCGAGCAATGACAAATCAGCAGACTCAAGTTGATGCTGCCGATCTGCAGATCATCGACTGCCACACCCATTTCTACGATCCCGAGCGTCCCGCGGGCGTTCCCTGGCCCGCTAAAGGCAGCCCGTTGTATCGGACGGTGCTGCCGGCGCATCTAAGGGCACTTGCCAAGTCATACCCGCTCGCAGGAACGGTCGTCGTCGAAGCGAGTCCCCGAGTCGAAGACAACCAGTGGTTGCTTGAACTGGCAGAGCAGGATCCATTCATCGTCGGCATCGTCGGTCATCTCACGCCAGGAGGTGACCGTTTTCCTGACGACCTAAAACGTTTCGCCGCCCAGCCCTTATTTCGCGGAATTCGCGTCGGGCGCGCGACGATCGCTGACCTGTCGAACGCCAAACTCCTGCGGCACCTAGAAATGCTGGCCGATCACGACCTCCAGCTCGACGTCAACGGTGGCCCCGACATGCCCAGCGCCGTGGCTGCGCTCGCGCACCGGGTCCCCACGCTGCGCATCGTCATCAATCATGCCGCCAACCTGCCGATCGATGGCGGGGATCCACCGAGAGCTTGGAGCCAGGGAATGCGTCAAGCCGCAGCGCATCCTCACGTTTTCTGCAAAGTGTCCGCCCTGGTCGAAGGGGCCTCACGAAACGCCAAGCCGGCTCCCAAGCAAACCGACTTCTATCGACCGGTTCTAGACGAACTGTGGCGACACTTTGGANAGGATCGCTTGATCTTTGGCAGCAATTGGCCGGTCTGNGAATCGGCGGCCGACTATACCACGTTGTTCCAAATCGTATATCGTTATGTCCAATCCCGCGGTCCGGTCACGACCCGCAAGTTTTTTGCCGACAACGGGCAGCGCGCCTATCGCTGGCGACCGCGAAAACCGCGTTCCACGTAACGGATCGAGTTACACCCGACGGCCCGCGTGTTTCACCCCACCGTCTGCCGCAGACGGCGCCGCTGCTCTACGGATCGAATTCCCACTCATCACGAAGGATACTACCTCATGAAGCGAATTCTCTTTTGCGCCGTGCTGTTCCTCCTGTCGACACCCTGGAACGCGTTACAGGCTGGTTCCGGTAATGACCAAGAGACGCGGCCAAACGACCCGGCGATCATCGCCGCCGACACGCAGCTAGAAACGCTCTGGGAGGAAGGTGGTTTTACCGAAGGTGCCGCCGTATCTCCCGACGGAAAGATCTTCTTCAGCGACTTCGGCCAGCCGTTCGATGCGCGTCCAGCGCGGATCATGGCGTTCGATCCGACTACCGGAAAGACCGCGGTGCATTCGGCGGACAGCAAGATGGCCAATGGATTGATGTTCGATCGACAGGGACGGCTGATCGCTTGCTGCGCCTCGCCGATCGGCGGTGCCAGAGCGTTGGTCCAGGTGCTGGCCGACGGAACGATCAAGACCCTGGTCGACCGGTACCAGGGAAAACGATTCAACTCGCCAAACGACCTGGTCATCGACCGGCAGGGACGCATCTACTTCAGTGACCCCAAGTACGTGGGTCCCGAGAAAATGGAATTGCCTTCCATGGACGTCTACCGCTACGACCCCAACGGAAAGCTCCACCGTGTGACGCACGACATCACCAAACCCAACGGCGTCAACCTCTCGCCCGACGGCAAGACGCTCTACGTGGCGGAAACCGACAATGGGACCGCGCAGGCGGAAACCGACACCGATGCGAAACCGGGGCGCATGACGTTGAATGCCTTTCCGATCAAGGCCGACGGATCACTGGGTGCCAAACGGGTCGTCGTCGATTTTGGTAAACAGACCGGCATCGACGGGATGACGGTGGATCACCGGGGCAACATCTACGCCGCGGTGCGCAGCGCCGAGCGATTTGGGATCGTCGTTTTCACCGCCCAGGGCCGCGAGCGGGCATACATCAAGACGCCACAACTACCCACCAATTGCTGTTTTGGACGAGGCGCAGACGCCAAAACCCTTTACATCACCGCCGGCAATGGTTTTTACCGCATCTCGATGATGATCGCGGGAACGCACAGCACCCGCCCCTAGCAAGGTGCGAACCGTCGCAACCAAAACGTCCGCCACGTACCGAACCTGGGGAGGAGACGATCCCCCACTAGTCGTCCGCCCGGGCCAACTCGGCTAATTGGGGTAGATCAAAGTACTCGAGTAAACCAAAGCAATAGGCTTCCGGGGTCGCCTGGTAGCTTGCGCCGGGCGCCAAGAATCCTTTGAGTGACTCCAACTCGCCCGCTGTTTCAACCGTGTTAAACAGGGCTCCGCCGTCGAGCGCCGCTGCGCACCGGGTCGCCAGACCGCAGCGTGGACCGTGCGCTTCGAGCGATAACCGATCGGTGACAAACACACGCGCCAGAAATCGCGACGCGGCGACAATCTGAGCGGCCTGAATNCCGAGCGGTCGTCCCCCGACTGTCGCGATCAGCATAGCGTGCTGGTTCAATGAACCGGGAGGTCGCGCTGACCCGACTAGCAATGGATCGACCGCGAACACCCGCGCACCGGAGGNAACCAACTCACGGATTCTCACCGCTTTACTGGCGAAGCCGCCATCGGCAACCAGCATCACGCTGCGTTGCACGGCTGTCCCCTCCACAACGACCGCCGGTAGACTCCAGTCCCGGCCACAGCGGACAACCAATCGCCTCACCGTCAGCCCATCCACCGCGGTCGGGCCAGTGAACCGATCGGCACTCGTCTGGTACGATTCAGATCGGAGAATCTCACGCAGACGCACGCGTTTCTCTGCCTTCGAGGCGGACCAACTGCGCGGCAGCGGTCCACCGATAGCGGCCGCCAACGAATCAAAATCCGCGTTGTCCTCAGGGAGCGCAACGTGCAATGCCTCGGCGGTCTGCAGCTCTCCGCGCGAGGGGAACTCTTGATCGTGGCCGTGTCCAGCGCTCAAGAAATGTCGATTGAGAAAGCGGTACAACTGCTGGCGGTTGTCGAGATCATAGTTGTGCGTGCCCGGATCGGAATTCTCATAGTATCCCAGGCGCTCGGGGACTCCCGCCTGCTGGTAAAACGGGATCACTGGCTGGTACGTATTGGCCTTCACGGTATGCGCCACAAAGCAGCAATCATCTTTGGTGTTGTAAATCAACAACAACGGCCGCGGCGTCATCAGGGCGTTCAGATGCACATAATCCGCCAGCGAGGCCAAATCCGACGGATTCTGTTCCAAATCCCCGATACTGTTGGCATTTGCGACGCGCTGCGCCAAAGCGCTGTGCCCCGCCACGGGAACGGCAAGCCGGACCCGCGTGTCGAGCGAACTCAACACGATGGTCTGCCAACCACCGCCGGAAAGGCCCGTTACCGCCACGCGCTGTGGATCGGCATGCGCGTGATCCAGGAGCACGTCCAGACCGCGCGACATCGCGAGGTAAAACACACTCAGGCCGCTGCGGCCACACAGATCTAATTTTCCGAGATGGTAATGCGAGAAACCAGGGCGTCTCAACTGCCCCATCCCAATCCACTCGAGATTGAGCGCCAGCATTCCGCGCTTGGCGAGATTGATACAGCGCAGTTGCTTGTAATCCGTCGCTTTGCCGGTCGCGGCGTGACCGTTCACATTCAAGACCACCGGAACGTTTCCCGACAACTCCTCGGGTTCGTAGAGTAGCGCCGGGATCCACAGACCGGGCAATGCCTCGTAACGCAACTTGCGGATACGATAACCGTGCGGCGTATCGATGACCGCACCCCATTGGGGCTTGGCATGCCCCTTACGCCAACTGTCGGGGACACCACGAAAAACGACCTCGTCGAGAACACGGCGGCGAATTTCGTTCGCTTCGCGCTCCCAGTCCGCCGCGCTGCTCGCGAGTTGCAATCGGGTGATCCGTGACAACACGAATGTCTTGTGCTGCGAAGCGACATCCGCAGTTGCCAGAAGCGTGTCTTGGAGCGATTTTTCCAACTCGTCTTCCGCCCCCACAGACCCGGTGATCGCACACAGTAAAACCGACACCAAGACCCAGGTTCGCAACATCGCACTCGCTCCCACACGGTGAATAAACGGTTCACTCAGAGACCCGTTTGTAGAGTAGAATGCCGCCGGTTTCAAATCGAATGTGCCAGGGCAAACGCAGACGATCGACGCCTCAACCATCAGCCTCGTCGGTCCACCTCGGGAACCGACGAGGCACCGCGCCGGCTTCCCAAGACTTGCGACGCCGACCTCCGACCGCTCCAATAGGTCGTCCGGCGGACGACGATCGCCGCGACCGACCGGATTTCGCCGCGCTGGCCGGGCGACCTCCAGTCGAAAACAGAGTCGGCCCCACGCTCTTCACGGAGTCCGAGATGGAGACGAGACGATTCGGAAAAACCGGCCTGGACGCCTCCGTGCTGGGATTTGGCGCGGCGCCGATTGGTGTGCTCGACGCCCCCCAATCCGAGATCGAGGCGGTTCTGAACTTGCTGCTCGACGAAGGTGTCAACCTAATCGACACGGCCGCTAATTACGCCTCGTCCGAAGAGGCCATCGGCAAAGCCGTCGCCGCTCGCCGCGACGAGTACATTCTGGTCAGTAAATGCGGACAGGCCTTTCCGGATCTGAAGGGATCCGCCTGGTCAGCCGAGATCATCCACAACACCATCGAACGTTCGCTGAACCGTCTGCAAACCGAATACCTCGATGTCATGTTGCTGCATTCCTGCGACTTGGAAACCCTTCAACAGGGTGACGTGATCGCGGCCCTGGTCGCAGCCCGCGATGCGGGTAAGATCCGCCATGCCGGCTATTCGGGCGACAATCAAGCAGCCGCGTTTGCAGCCGGTATCAAAGAACTCGCGGTAATCGAAACGTCCATCAACATCTGCGACCAGATCAACATCGACCTAACGTTACCTAAGACCAGCGCTGCAGATCTGGGCGTCCTGGCCAAACGGCCGATCGCCAATGCCGCCTGGAAGCCACTGACCGATCAACCCGGCTTCTACACCCAATACGCTCGCGACTACACGCAACGCTGGTCCGCGATGGGCCTCACGTTGGCCGACCTCGAGTTCGAGGGTGTTCCAGACACCACCTGGCCGGAGATTGCATTGCGGTTCACGCTCGGCCAACCGGGTGTGCACACCGCCATCATCGGCACCACCAACACCGCGCACGCGGCGGCCAATGTTGCGGCTGCGCGGCAGGGGGCCCTCTCTGCGCCCGCAATCGAGACGATCCGAACGGCGTTCGCAAACACCGCCGCCAAATCACCCGACGTGTGGCGTGGCTTGACCTGATAACGATGCGAGCCCGATTCACTCCGACTCGCTCACGTAAACAAAAAACGCGCCACGTTGTTTGCCGTCGGCGAGTGTCAGCCAGGTTTGCAACTGGGCCGGTCCCGGCGCGAGCTCGAGTTCAAACACGACATGGGTGGCATCTGCGGGGATCGCTCTGTGTAACTCACGATCGCCCACCCGGATCCGCGCCGCGGTCGCTTCGATCGATTGATTGAGGTGCCGAGGCCACCTCCGCAACTCAACTCGGTACCGCGTCTGTCGTCGGACATCGACCTCCCAGTGCCCATTACCCATATGCCCNGAACGCACATGGCCCTGGTGCCACGGCGATTGCGCCTGGCCCGTTACATGCCAATCATGGGGATGCAATTGCACCACCGGCTCCGCTCGACTTCCCAAGTGAATCCGCACCGGTTGACCAAAGGCCGGCTTGAGACTCTCCCACCACTGTTCGTACGCACGGGTCAGCTCAGCGACCGTCTGGGGGTGCTGCGCCGCGACGTCTTTTCTCTGACCGGGGTCGGCCTGGAGGTCGTAGAGCTCTCGCCCGTTGATGAATCGCCAACGCTCCGTCATCACCGCGCTCTTACGCCATTTCTTGGGATCGGGTAGACGTTGTGAATGCACAAATAGTGTACGGTCTCGGAGCGCCTCGCGATCGCCCGCCAACACCGCCTTGAGGCTGGCTCCGTCGCCNCCGGGTCCCGGCGGTTTCTGCAGATCGCAGAGGTCGACAAGGGTGGGTAACAGGTCGACGTGGGCGGTCAATTGGTCCACATCGCGCCCGCCTTTCAGGTCACCGGCGGGCCAGTGCACAAAACAGGGTACCCGGTGACCGCCATCGTATTCGGACCCTTTGCCACCGCGCATCCCGGCGTTGAATCCGCGCCAGCGCGCGGTTTCGTTCCCTCTCACACGCCACCCCGCCGCCGACCCGTTGTCGGTCATGAAAATCAAGACCGTGTTGTGTTGGAGTTCCCAAGATCGCAACGCCGCGCGCAAGCGCCCCAGATTTTCGTCGATGTTGGTGATCATGCCGTAAAACCGGGCCATCGTCGCAGCGACTCCCCGGTCACGATAGGGCTGGGAGTATTTTTCGTCCACCAGGTAGGGTCCGTGCGGCGCATTGGTCGAGAGGTAGCAAAAAAACGGCTGATCGCCATCCTTGTGGCGCTCGATGAAATCCAATGCGTTGGCAAACCAGACGTCGGTGCAATACCCGTCGACTTGTTCCGGTTTGCCGAGTCGAAAATACGTATCATCGAAATAATCGTTTCCCCAGTAATCGGGGCCCTGGCCGATACCTCCACCGCCGTGGTAAAAGGCCTCGTCGAACCCTTGATCCTGCGGGCGGCACGGATGGTTCTCCCCCAGGTGCCATTTGCCAAACATGCCGGTTCGGTAGCCGTTCGCTCGAAACGTCTCGGCGATCGTTACCTCCCGCTCGCTCATCAGCGACCGCCCCATGATGGTGTGCCAGACCCCCGTGCGGGTCGAATACCGCCCACTCAACAGCGCTGAGCGTGTCGGCGAACAGGTCGGGTCGACGTGAAAATTGGATAGCCGCACGCTCTCGGCAAACAGCCGGTCGATGTGCGGTGTCTGGATCATGGAGTTACCGTGCACACCGACATCTCCGTAGCCCTGATCATCGGTGATCACCAACACCACGTTCGGGCGTGTGGCGGCCGACAGCGTGAGCGGTACCACGATTGCCAGATATGCGAGCCCGCTGAACAGCAGAGTTTGAGTCCGAAAGCGCATGGCGGTCCTCGATCGGGAGAGCGAAAAGTCGCTAGTCAGCCCAGTATGGCCGGGCNAAAAGAATGGGTCAATTCATGTCCAGCAGCATCTCTTGTGATTCGCCAACAGCGCTGGGGCCCAATCACGTTCACTCCTAAACTCTCAACGTCTGCTACAACTGCATNNAAATGTGCGAATCTCCTCATCGATTTGTGGCGTCTGTTTCATTTTCAATACATGCTGTCCGCTTGCTGGCAGGTGTTATGTTTCAGTTCCACGTGCCCCTCGTTAATGANCAATGTGAGGGTCCAAGTCGGCGCAACTAGATGCACAATTCCAGAACTTTTCCTCCCTTTTCTTGGTGAACCTGGCCGGCAGAAAAGGCCCACAACTTTATGTTGCAGGCCGTTGCGTATTCTTTTCGTGGTTTGTTTTTGTTTGCTTGTTCATTGCTCAGATCATGGGCCAAGCGGGTGGCGCCCAGGCAACGGTCACGACAGCACTCACCAGCATTGAGAGAGAACTCGGAATGTCAGCAACGCTCGAACGTCTGTCCAATGCGGTAGGTAATGAAGCCTGCGATGAACTTGACGACGCCCTGCGAGTGATCCAGCACTGCGTCAACCAACTCACCGAGGATCAAGTCTGGTGGCGTTCTTCTGAATCGATGAACAGTGTTGCAAATCTGATGCTTCACCTGTGTGGTAACCTGCGACAGTGGATCGTCTCAGGCGTCGGTGGAGCAGCAGACATCCGAGAAAGGCAGAGAGAGTTCGATCAACGAAGCTCGGCGCGAAAGACCGATCTGATACAGCAAATTGAAAGTGCGGTGGCAGATGCAAAGATGGCTCTTTCTGGAACACCGGCGGAAGAACTTCTTCGAGTTCGGCGCATTCAAGGAAACGATGTCACCGGAATGCAGGCCATTTTTCACGCGGCATCCCATTTCCGAGGCCATACTCAGGAGATCGTCCACATGACGCGTTGTCAGCTAGGCGACTTCTATGCGTTCGACTTCATCCCGACAACGGCCGAACAGGGTGCGCCCTGACTGAGCGCGTGCTGCGGGGTGAGGTCGTTTTCCAGTCCACTTGGATTGGGTGAAACAGCCGTCTGCTGATCTTCCATCAGCTTCCAAAGCCCAGAACTCGGCGGGCACAAGTGGAGTGTGTAAACTCGGGTGAAATTTGGACAGGGCCCACGATCTAACTTCCGGCCCGACGTTCAACCCGCTGGATCGTTCCTTGGCGTGTAGCGCGATTGGCTGAGCAGCAGCGGCTCCTCGCCAGGCCTGAGCAACTCCAGCCGTTTGAGACACGCGCCCTCGGTTTCGAACATCCCGTCGTGAGGGATTCTACGGAACGACGCCGGACAGCCGAACCCCTCCGCTGGCCCGCTCCCCTCCGGTCCTGGAATCGTCGTATCACCATCCATTCTTATGATCACCAAAAAGTTACGTTCGGGTGGCGGTATACTACGTGCTACCAGTGGAACGGTGGCTTGAGATGACTCGGAACACCCATCCTTTTCACCGGAACCCACAGCTGCCAGACGGAGGACAAGTTCTTGCCCCGTCGTAACGACAGGGAGGCACAGCCACGGTGTTAGTCAGAACAGCACGCTTGATGATTGTGGCGGCCGGAGTGTTAGCCGTCATCAGCCCTGCACCAGCCCAGGAAGTGCTCGACATCGGCTCTCGACTCGAGCCGTTGATCGACGAGTATTTGATCGCCAGGAAAGCCGGGGCCTTGCGACTGCAGCTGCATCGCCCGGTTCGACAGGACGACGCGATCACCCTGAACAAGCCCTGGGAAGGAAACAACAGCGCCTACGCGACCGTGCTGAAACACAACGGCCAGTTCTTCTTTTATTACCGGGGCACCACGCTGGTCCTGGATGACAAAGTGCAGCATGGGCACTTCGCCACGACCTGCGTGATGACGAGCCGCGACGGAGTGAATTGGAAACGCCCGGACCTGGGGTTCGTGAAACGCAACGGGTGGGAAAAGAACAACATCATCCTGACGTTCGACCCCGCCTGCAAAATCGATTTCTCCCAGGGCCAAACACTCAATGATGGGCACGACCTGCTCAGTGGAAAAAAGGTCCCGTTCACGGGTGCCTCCCACAATTTCACTCCGATGATCGATACGAACCCCCAGTGCAAGCCGATCGAGAAATTCAAAGCACTGGGCGGACACGATCATCGAACACTCTACGCGTTCGCATCGCCAGATGGTCTGCACTGGACCATGATGCAGAAGGAACCCGTGATCGTTGATGGGATGATGGACTCGCAGAATCTCACTTTCTGGGATCCCGGCCAAAAGAAGTACTTCGCTTACTACCGAGACTTCAAGAACAAGAAGGGCGACACGCGACAATACGCCAAGCACGAGTTCTACCTACGCGATCGCGATGTCCGTGTCGCCACCTCGACCGACTTCGTCAACTGGACGAAAGGGGACTGGGTGGATTGGCGACCCGACCGGGTGACGCAAATCTACACAACTCAAACGCAGTTGTACCCCGGGGCCGAGCATCTGCGAATCGGGTTTCCCATGCGCTACGTCCCCGGCCGCGGCCGATTCTCCCAATTGAATGAACGCATCGCAAAATCGTCCGCGTATTACGCGTCGGTCTACACCGACACCGGTTTCATCAGCAGCCGCGATGGTCGGACATTCCACATCTGGCCCGAGGCACTTGTCCGCCCGGCGGCAACCAGTGAACAATGGTTCTACGGATTTGGCGGCACGGCGCTCAATCTCTTCGAATCACCGTCGCGCCTGCCGGGCGGCGTTTGCGAGTGGTCGTTCTATATACAGGACCACGGCGCGTGGTTTGGCAACGGCATGACCTACCATCGCTACTCGATCCGCCAGGATGGTTTCGTTTCCGCATCGGCCCCCCTCTCGGGCGGATCGTTCACCACAAAGCCGATTCGGTTCTCCGGTAATCACCTGTTGTTGAATTACTCGACATCGGCATTGGGTGGTATCCGCGTCGAGATACAAGAACAGGGCGGAAAGCCGCTTCCCGGATTTTCCCTGGACGATTGCGCCGAGCTCTTTGGCAACGCCCTGCAACGTCCTGTCACCTGGAACAGCGGTGCCGACGTCGGCGCCATCGCTGGAAAGCCAATCCGCCTGCGTTTTGAACTGAAGGATGCGGACCTGTTCTCACTGCGATTTGCCGCCAATCGCTAAGTCCCCCATTTTGCGAGCCACACACCCGGCCATCCCCGACCGAGTACCCTGGTCACGGCATATTTGCGCCGTGTGGCCCTTCGGTCCGTGATTCCAGCCGGCACACCAATAGTGAGCCCGGCGAAGTGGCGTGTGGGGCGAACCGGTTCGGTCGAGCTGTCGGCATGACCCTGGGGCTACGACCGTCGCCGCCTTCGGAAATCGGTTTCGACCATACGATTCTCATTTATTTCTTGGGGCGAAACATAAGAGCTGACCATTCTCAAGCGACACGTAAATGCGACGATCCTTGTCGATTGCGGCGCCGCCTTTCACGGCGACTGACGGTAGCTCTTTCACCCACGCGTCCGCCCCGTCTTTAATATTCAGAGACATAAGGAACGCTTCCTCGGGTCGGGCGTCCGGATGACCCGTTGCGATCAAATGGTCGGGCGACACAATGAAGCCGGTGAACCGGCGATTCACGGTGTCTTTCCACAAGGTGGCCGGCGGCACACCGCCGCGACGGCGAATCCAGCGAGCCGCCTCCTTGCGCGGTTTGTTCACTCCCGGTGGTAGCGGCTCCTCAAGCGCCAGATTGCTGAACTGACTTCCTTCGTAGCTTGCGTCATGCGTCAACAGGCAGCCGTCTTTACACGTATAGTCCAGCGAAACGTATTTGCCGTACGCCGGATAGAACGGATAGAACGCCGTACGATACTGGGAATTCACTTGAGCTTTGGGGGTGTTCAAGCACTCAAGCGTGTTGCGATCGTAACGCGCTGTTTCGTAAACGCCCCCCGCGAGAAACCGCAGCTCTTCCCCGACGATGCTCAAATTTCCTTGCATGCTGATGCCATTATTTACTTCTA
>PADE01000253.1 GCA_002702965.1 Planctomycetaceae bacterium | reverse complement strand
GCGAACAGCCAAACAACCAATACTGCCACCGGAAGCCATCCAACATGTCACAACCGACCAACTGGGAAATCAGTGGCGCTGACGACCAGCCCATTTTTGGAACCGCGTATACACCGGCCGAGGCCGCCCTGGGCTGCGCAATCATCGCTCACGGATTCAAGGGGTATAAAGATTTTCGCATGATTCCGCCGATCGCCCGAGCGCTTTGTGAAGCGGGTTTCGTCGCTCACGCATTCAACTTCAGCCACAGTGGCATGGCGCAGAATCCCGACTCTTTCGAGCGGCCTGACTTGTTCGAACTCGACACCTGGAACAAGCAGGTCTGTGACATTGGTTGTATTGTCGAAGCGATTGCGAACGGACAGCTAGCCGGCGCGGAGATACCCTATATTCTCGTCGGCCACTCGCGGGGTGGTGTCACCGCGATCTTGTTTGCGGGAAGGAACGCGGATCGTCCCCGCCTTCCGAGACCGGCAGGGATCATCACTGCTGGCACCCCGGACCACGCGTGTGGTCTGTCGGAAATCCAGAAAGACAAACTACGCACCGCCGGCGGACTCGAATCACCGTCGGCGCGCACGGGACAAGTGCTGCGAGTCGGACTGCAGTGGCTGACGGAGCAAGAGTCCGATGCGAGCGGCCATGATCTCCTTTTGAACGCGGCGCAGGTACGATGCCCGATTCTCGTTGTTCACGGAGNGAGCGATGAGACGGTCAACGTCGAGTGTTCCGCGTCCATCGCACGAGCTGCAACGAACGCTCGAGTTGTACGGATCGGTAACTGTAACCACGTATTCAACGCACCCAATCCGCCACCGACGGATATCGACGCTATTCCCGAGTTGGATGAGTTCACTCGCGAGATCGTCGCCTTCTCTGCTGCGTGTTGCAAAACCCCTTAGCTCGCTCGCGTGGAAGCACGAGGCNACACGCTCGGTGGCAACGCTGTGTGACTCCGCCCGGTTCAGGACGCGCGCCGAAATCGCCGCGGGAGGCCGGCGACATCCGGCTGATCCCGAACAGCGCGGCGTGCTCGCTTTCGTGTTAGCCTGTTGCTATTTCCGGGTAACCATCGAGCTCGGTAGGCCGCACAGGAGTTTTCTGATGAGCGCCATCGCCACTGATCTTCCCGATGAGGTTGTCACTGCCCGGGATGGCATCGTCGCCTTCGCGGAGCGCGAAGTCATTCCGCGCCAGCAACGAAATCGCGAGCTATTTGAGAACCCTCGTGCCCTGTACCGGGAAGATGGTCGGTTTTCGGATGCGCTGATCGAGCTGATCCGGGAGGTACGTGTCGCCTCAGCCGAGGCTGGTTTTATCAGATGTGCGTCCCCAAAACGCTCGGTGGTGGGGGGCTGGGCCACCTGGCCTACTACGTCGCCTGGCAGGAGTTGTTTCATCGTTGTGGCCCGCATAACCGGCTCGCGCTTTACGCTCTGGCTCATTGGGCGTTTGGACCCAGCCGGTTACTTGAGCGGATCACACCGGACGCCCGAGAGCGTATCCTGCCCGGTCTCATGGAGGGCACCCGCTCGATGTGTTTTGGTCTGTCGGAGCCTGGCGCCGGTTCCGACGCCAGCATGATTACGACACGGGCCGTCAAAGAGGGCGACGGCTGGCGCATTTCGGGCGGAAAAATCTGGACCAGCAACGCGCCCATTGCCGACTTCTGCGTGTTGTTTGCGGTTACCNATGCAGATCAGGCGGNCGTCAAGCGCGGCGGAATTAGTGCCTTCATCGTCCCCACCGAGGCCCCGGGGTTCACCGTAAAGCGAGTCATTCAGCTGTTCGGCCATATCGGCGGTGACGAGGCGGAGTTGGTGGTGGAAGACCTATACGTCGAACCCTGGCAGCTGGTCGGTGAGCTGAACCAGGGTTTCGCGGCCGCGCTGTACGGCGTTTCACTGGGGCGCATCTACAACTCGGCGCGCAGCGTGCGCTCTGGACGCTGGGCGATCGAACGGGCCCTTGAGTACAGNCAAACCCGGGAGGCTTTTGGCAATCCGATCGCCAGCTACCAAGGTGTCACCTTTCCCTTAGCGGAGTCCGCCACGGAGCTTCACGCCGCCCATCTGATGGGCATCAACGCGGCGATGTTGCTCGATCAGGGTAACCCGGCGGTGAAGGAGCTCAGCATGACCAAGGCATACTCGGTTCAAGTAGGCTTCCGTGCGGTGGACCGAGCCATACAAACCCACGGTGCCAGAGGCTTCACCAACGAGCTCGGGCTGGCCGAAGCCTGGCATGCGCTGCGCATCGTCAATGTGGCGGACGGCACCAACGAGATTCTGAATCGCACCATCGCCGGCCGACTCCTAAAAGGCGACCTAGATCTCTGAGCCAAGCTGTTTGGTTGAGCATCGAGAACCGGCGGTTGCCGACGCTGATTAGAACTCTGGCTCCTCCCACCAGGGAAANAANTCGGGCAAATCACGACTGACCTTNCCAGGAAAATGAGGCGCTCGCTTCTCCAGAAAGGCATTGATGCCTTCTCTCGCATCGGGCGACGTCGCCAGCGCGTTGATNCCAGCCGTGTCGATGCGGTGTGCGTCGATCGGATCCGCCGCGCCCAGCATGCGCCACATCATATGACGTAACACGGTATTGGCGACGCCAGAACTCGCATCGACGAACTCCCGCGCCAGCTCCCGCGCCGCGGGAAGAAGATCTTCCGGATCGTGGAGGCTGCGAACGAGCCCGGCTTGATGCGCTTCCTCGGAACGAAATACACGGGCCGAATAGCACCATTCCAACGCCTTACTAATTCCCACGATGCGCGGCAGAAACCAAGACGAACAACCCTCTGGAATAATTCCTCGAGCCGCGAAGACAAAACCCATCTTGATATTCCGCGCAGCGATCCGCACATCTGCCGCCAAAGTGAAGGTGATGCCCACACCCACGGCCGGGCCGTTGAAGGCAACGATCACCGGCTTCAAGCT
Source organism: Planctomycetaceae bacterium (assembly GCA_002702965.1). GTDB lineage: Bacteria > Planctomycetota > Planctomycetia > Pirellulales > Pirellulaceae > UBA9264. The sequence continues at coordinate 10,036 of PADE01000253.1, read as the reverse complement.
TCGAAAGATACGACGTGACAACTCACCACCCCCGTCACCCCGTTTCGTTCCAGCGAGTCGCTGTTCGTGACCCTCCCAGGTCGATTCGCCTTGGGATAGGTCTTGCCCCGCGCAGAACCCCCTCCCGGCGCCCGTAATGATGATGGCGCCGATGTCATCGTCCGCATCTGCCAGATCGAAGGCGCGGGTGAGATCGCGCAGCATACGGCCACTAAAAGCGTTAAGGATTTCGGGACGATTGAGCGTCATGGTGAGGATGTTGTCTTCTACCTCGTACAGGATGGTATCGAATTCCATGGTGGTTTCTCCGTTGTTGAAAGCGCTGGTGCTAAGGTCTCCGGGTCGATCGTCGCGGCTACAACGAGACCTTCGCTGAATAGGCGGGACCCGCCACGGTGTTCACCCAATCATCGTCCTCGGAACGGGGCCAAGCGAACGGCGAAGCCAGCCCCTATAGTTCCGAGTAGACCATGAACCGGTCGGCAGGCACAGCGACGTCACCGAGGTGGATCCGTGTGCGCGACGCACACGCAACACGGGCGCATGCCAAACGCAGGACGATTCACACGGGAGCATGAACATGAGCGACTATCAAGAACTCCTGTATGCGGTTGAAGACCGTATTGCCCACATCACACTAAATGTCCCCGACAAACGCAACGCGCTGTCATACCGTATGCGCGATGAGCTGATCGTAGCGCTAAAACGGGCGGAGTCCGACGACGACGTTAGCGTTGTTCTTGTGGACGGCGCGAGGCCCTCGTTCTGCTCAGGTTACGATCTGACGCCGCGGGAAAAGGACTATCAAAAGGACGGCATGGTCCACTCGGCACACTTTGACAACTGGACCGACCCCTTCGCGCGGAGTTGCGTCCGCGACTGGTTGGTGATGGGACCTGTTGAAACCGGTCGTGGCCCAGATACACGGTCATTGCGTTGCGGGCGGGACCGAAATTCTGTCGATGGTGGACATCGCGTTTGTCGCGGATGACGCGCGGATCGGCTACCCGGCGATGCGCGGCATGACAGCACCCGACACACTCTATTTTCCGTGGAAGATGTCGATGGCTCGCGCCAAGTACCTACAGCTCACCGGCAACTCGGCAACCGGAAAAGAAACGGCCGAAATAGGATGGGTGGCGAAGTCGTTCCCGGCTACGGAGCTCGGCGGCCAGGTCATGCGAGAACTCCGCCCGATGTCCCAGATCGCGCCAGATCTGCTCGCGGCCAACAAACAGGCTGTCAATCAGGCCTATGAGATCATGGGCTTCCGGACTGCTTTGGCGCAAGGCTGGCTGTGGCATGTGTTGTCGTCGCGCGTACGGCCCGATGCAGACGGACTTCGTAACGCGATGCAAAACGGCGGATTAAAAGCGGCGCTCCAGTGGCGCGACGCCGCGTTCAAGAAGGAAGGTTTCGAGTAACCTAACCCGCGACACTCCTTCCAGCCGAGAGCGGCTCAGTCGACGTCGTCACGTACCGCCCGTGCGCCGCCGGGTTCGGCGGGCGTGTATCAGGGTTTGTCGCCGTCGAGCGCTCGGTAAACGATCGTCTTCATCTGATCGCCGTAGTTCCGCCCACCGTAAGGGTTGATCTGAATCATGAAAATCCCAATGAACTGGTTGACGGGATCGATCCAAAACCGCGTCCCGGCTGCGCCACCCCAGCTATACACACCACGATCGCTGATCGCGAAGCCGAGACCGAATTGAAATCCGCCGCGTCCCCGTACTTCTTCGCCGAGTTGGTTCTTAGTCATCTCGGCAATCGTCTCCGAGTTGATAATCCGTTTGCCGTCTAGCATGCCGCCATTCAGAAGCATCTGACAGAAACGAAGATCGTCCCGGGTGGTGCAACAAAGGCCGCCTCCGCCAGAAAAGAATCTGTTATCGGGGTTGACCAATCGCCGCGACCGTTGAGCCGCGGCCGGTTTCAGCCCGTTGCCATCCGGTGCATACATCTCAGCCAACCGATCGAGCTTCTCGATTGGCACATTAAAGAAAGCGTCCCGCATTCCCAGCGGCGCAAAGATGTGCGTCCTCAAGAAGCGGTCAAACCGCTCGCCCGAAGCCACTTCCACGAGTCGCCCGAGCACATCGGTCGAGACACTGTATTCGAACCGTGTTCCAGGTTGATGTTTCAAAGGCAGCTTGGACAACTTGGTCACCGTTTCCGCGACCGTATTTCCGTAGAGGATGTCCGCAGCGAGATAGCGTTTGTCGACTTCACTGCTGCCAAAGAAACCGTACGTTAGGCCCGACGTGTGCCGCAGCAAGTCGCGCGCGGTGGTGGGTCGCTTGGCATCGACTTCTTTGAACTTCCGGTCGTCACCTTCGCCCTCGACCACCAAGACCTTGAGGTTGCTGAGTTCGGGCAAATACTCCGACACCGGTACGTCGATGTCTATTTTCCCCTGTTCCACAAGCATCATCACCGCCACGCTCGTGACGGGTTTGCTCATCGAATAGATGCGAAAGATGGTGTCGGCCTTGATCGGCTTGTCGGCCGCTTGATCCGCGGCCCCCACATCTGCAAGTAGCCAACTTTGCCCCCACGCGCGACGAGTCCCAGGCAGCCAACGATTTTTCCCTGTCGCACATATTCCTGCATCGTCGTGTCGATCTCCGCCAGCTTTTCGGGGTTCAATCCGATCGAAGCGGGATCGACGGGAGTCAGTTCATCCGCGGCAGCGTATGAAACCGTGAGGGTTACGAGACAGGCCACGATCCGAGTGTGACGTCGCATGCCGTTCTCTCTAGATCGAGAAGAGAGAAGACGACAGTGGGTCCGCCACCATAACCGACGGGTACCCNCATTTCCACCATCTGNTCGCCCCGCCGTGCGGCCGCGCGGTTCGAACAGACGCACGGCTTGAGAGGCCACCGCGGGTGACATACGATGCGCAGCGATGATGCTCAGGAACCCAACAAGACTGGATGAATCAATGCGGCTTCAATCGCGATCGATGGTGGCGCGCCGAGCGCGGTGGCCGGAATCATTCCTCGCCATGCATCCCTCCGTACAGGCAGAGACAGCGGGCCGTTTCGGCGCCGCGGAACGCGCTTGGCGAGCGACCGTATCGGCGATTCTGATGGTGTTGTCCTGCCACGTGATTGTGGTCGGCGCTGTGCAATTTTACGACGTGACCGCGCCGCAGCGGTCGGTTCGGCTGTACACCAAGAGCGAACACTTTATCACGGCTTCTTTGTACCGTGGCGGTCTGCCGATGTTTCTGACCAAGTCATGGCAGGTGGCCAGCGGCGTCATCGCTCCGGTCCAGCCCGCCGACGGCGTGGAGCGGGTGGCCGTTGCGCCGCTACGTGTTCGCTTTCTCGACGCCTTGGATCACAACGCGACCGCCGGCATCGTCAAGATCGAGCAGGGTGGCCAGACCCTGTGGGCATCGGAGCTGCCCGGTCGGCAGGGCCGCAGGCTGTACCACCGGGTCGAATTCCTGCTTCCGACCGAGGGGCCGGGCGAGTACCAGTTGCGCGCCGGACCACAGACGATCGGCTTGATCGTCGAGAAGTCGGCGGTCCGACCGCAGAGTCCACTGGCCCTTGGCGCACACGTCCGCTGGTCGGCGACGGACGCCACGTTGACGATCGGCACGAAGTGGATCCATCGACCTGGAATGCGGTTGCCGGTCGTTCCCGGGGAATCGGATCAATCGCGGATCTTGCGCGCCGAGTTTTTGGCGACGGTGCCGCGCGGTGAGTCGGTGGTGACCGGCGAGGTGCGCGCCAGCGCGGAATGGTCTGAGTTTGTCCAGCCCTTCGAACTGGACCCTGCCGAAAACCAGCGCATCGTGGGCTGGCTGGTGGTGCCAGGATCGATTGAGTCGCGGACCGAACCACTGGTGGTCAAAGCCGAAGTGCTCCAGAGTGGCCAGGCTTTGGACCTCGCCAGTACGCACAGCCACTGGGCGGTGCGTCCCGCGGCGGTCGATTTTGTTGCGGATCCGGCTTGGATCAAAGTACCCAGCGAGTGGAGAGACGGTCAGACGGCCGCGCTCGACCTGAGCCGGCAGCGACCCGGGCGGTACGACGTGGCGCTGGTCCTGGAGCAGTTGCCACAGTATCCCGCCCTGACCCATCCAATACGGGTGGTCGCCCAGATTGCGATCGCCGACGATCAGCGGCCGATTCATGTCTCGGTGTTCACCGACCGCAACCGTCAGGTGTTTTGTGCGGGGGAAGAAATCCCGCTAACCGTCACCGTCGGTGTGGGCGCAGGCGTGACGCTGCCAGCGGAAGTGGAACTCCGCCTCGTGCTGCAAAATCGAAGCGGTGGAAATCAACTACGTCAGCCGAGTGCAGCCGAAGGGGACTATTCACTCGGGAGCTTGCGATTTGACCCGCGACCATTCAGCGGTCGCCGGGCCAGTTTCCGGCGCCTGATCCAATCGCAGTGGAGCCTCGGGCTGGCAGCGGCGGATTACCAGGTGTGCGTCGAACCGAGTGACCCTGCGCGCTGCACTGTGGGACATCCACTCCCGCTGCGGTTGATCGACCGCCAGGCCCGGTCAGGCGCCCCCACAGTGATGTTCTTGATCGGATCCAACGACTGGCGAGGTGGCGGCCACACGTTGTCGGGAAACCCCTCACGCGGTGGTTTGCGGCAAGCGGCCGACAACATGCGGACCCTGATCGAGGGCTACGATGCGGACGTGGTGTTGACCTGGGGATCGGATATCTCGCTAAAACACCCGGGCGATTGGCTGCGTTCCGTCTCGTACCCGCAATCGCCATCGCTGGGAGCGGTCGAGCGACTGGCAGTGCCGGACAGCCAGAACCCGCTGGCGCTGGCCGCCCTCTCACAGGGGAGCGCGTTCATGACGATGCCGTTCCAAATCGACAATCCATTCTTCCCCGTGGCGATCCCACGCGATATCGATGAACTGCACTGGACCTTCACCAGCGTCGGCAACCGCCACCGCTGGCTGCCCAATTTCATCGGCTACATCGATTCGTGCTATTGGCGGCCCGCGCCGGTGACCGGATCGGCCTCGGTTTCCGCCAACCCACCGCCGGATGGTGCGGTGCACGCCCGGGAGCAGGAACTGATCTGGCAGGAGTTCTGCCGGCGCACCGGGTACGCGGGTCCAAAACCGACCGATTGGAACCTGGTGTTCACGCTGCCGGGCGGTGAGGATTGCCGGCCGGGAACCCCCATTTGGGAAGCCTGGTGTGATTATATTTGCCGGCTGTACGCCCGCACCCAAAACAGGCTTCGAACGGTGACCGAGCGCGGTGTACCGGGTGTCCTGCACACCGACATCCGGAGCGAACCGATGTTGGCCACCCGCTGGTCGATCTACGGTCCCAATTCGGGTCTCTACTCGTCCTTTCAAGATCCGGAACGAAGCTTCGACGGGCTGGACGTGATCTCGGCCACCGGCTGGCAAAAGCACGGTGACAATCTCTGTTTCGAGCCGTTGTTTTGGGGCGACTTGTTCAGTCGCCCCGCGAAGCGCGCCAAGGCGGCGCTGTGGACGCCGGGATTCGGTGTCGGTGCCACGCGGTACACGGAGGTATTGAAACACGTCGGCATGCACCTGGCCCGCGGTACCCTGCCCGCCTACCTGGGACTGAACACCTACGGGATCTTGCCGTTTACCAACACGGGGCACCGCTGGAATCGGGTGGACTACGGGTTTCGTGAGGAACTGAAACTGGCTTTTGACTTCGTGCAGTGTTTTGGCGAACTGGCGACCGGTGCTGAGCGACGTGGTCCGGTGGCAGTGCTTGCCAGCTGGCACCAGGGGATCAACGAGTCGGGACGGTTTTTTCGCAACGGCGCGGATCTGTGGGAATTGATCGGTGGCCTGTACGTGGCGAACTTCCCGGCGACCTTTGTGTACGAAAGCGATGTCGCAGCGGGCGCGTTGACGAACTTCAAAGTGCTGTTCATCACCGGCCAAACCGTGCCACTCCCGGAACCGGTGTCGCAGAAGTTGGCGGCGTTTGTGGAAGCCGGCGGCGTGATCATCGCCAACCGCAACTCAACTGCGGCGTTACCGGACGCCACCCGGCGTGTCGATCTGGGCCTGGGAGCCTGGTGGCAGTTCTCGCGCCACCGCGATCGGATGGTCAGCGCGCTAGCACCACCTCGCACCTTCAACGCCGACGACATGCAGCAAAACGAGTGTTACAAAATCGCTTTGTCACACCGGGACAAACTCCGCCGCCTGGTGAGCGAGTGCACCCAACAACCTCCGTTTGCTGATTGTGACGTGCCGTTCGTGTTCTGTTCGACGCTGCAATCGGGAACGGGTCGACTGGTGTTCGTGGTGAACGACACCAGCACGGGAAATCCCTTACCGATCGGCGTGCCCCGCCAGACAACCGCCTGGAATCGACCGGTGAAGACGATGATCCGCTTCGCGACCAGTACCGGTCACCTGTACGACCTGTGGCAGCAACGCGAGATCGAGGGACGGGACCAGAACAACCGCTTGACCGATCGGGCCGACCTCACGCGGCACGCCTTTCGCGCGTACTACCACGTGCCACAGCGGCCACAGCGGCCACAGATTGCGATGCCCCCACAGGTGACATTGGGCTCGCAGCTAACGGTCGAGGTACGGTGGCTCGACGGCACAGGAGAGCCGGTCACGTTTCCCGTACCGACCGAACTGACACTACACGGGTCCAGTCGCCGTGGAGGGAAAAGTCCCGGGATCGACCGGCCGGCATCGCCTGAGCACCGTGCCCCGCAGCGCGTTCTGCGACGCGTGGTGCCCGCCGACGGCCGGACGGTTGTGTTCAAGGTGCCTCTGAACAGCAGCCCCGGTGATTGGACCCTGCAGGTCAACAACCTGCTCGACGGTCGCACGTTTCGCCAGGCGGTGACGGTCAACCGGGCGACCGACGAGTGGCATCGATCACCGCTACGCGTTGGCGCCGACGTGGTGGTCCACGAGCGGCGACGTGTCCACGAATTCCTGGCCGCCGGTGGCTTTTCGGTGGCCGTGGCGCCAGAACAGCCGCTGTCGACGGGAATTCGCGCCCTGGCTGACTCACTCGGCGCCCCGGTGAAAACCGTAAACGAAGTCGCTCGGGATTTCCACGGTTGGCTCGTCTATCGGAAAGACCTGAGGTCCTACGTCTGGCCACATGCGCGTTGCGAGGAGCCGTTGCTGCTGGTCGGCCAACGCACGGGGAACCCGCTGATCGAACAGCTGTTGGCTACCGGGAGCACGCTGGCGGACTTCGGTCCCAATTCCCCGGGACCTGGAAACGGCCTGATCCAGTGGGTACCCAACGCATTCGATGGCGCCTACGACGTCGTGCTGGCGCTGGCCGCCGATGAACGCGGACTCGCTGCCGTGGAGCGTCGTCTGCAGGCGCTCCTGCGGCGCGCGCCTCAGGACCCCGAAGACTCTGTCCACCAGACGCGCCAGACGTTTGTACCCCAAGACGTGCGCGCGATCCGCACCCGCAGCGACGGCGCCCTGGCGGACTGGTTTGCCAGCGGTTTGCCCGCCAACGGTCCCGCGACGACGTCTGTGCTCGACGGCGTCGCTGCGAGCCGTCGATTCACCCAACGCAGTGGGGTCTGCACATTCGCTTTGTCGGCCGCCTCAGACGGACGCGGTTTCGTCGTAGCCGCTGACTCCTGGGACCGGAACGTCTTTGTTTTCGCCGACGATCAAGTCGTGCGCGCGATCCATACCGACACCCCGCTCGTTCAGCAAGTCGGGATCAGCCCCAGCGGTGCGATCGTGGTGGCGGAGCCGATGAATGCAGGTGTTGTCACAGCCTACAGCCAGGATGACAGTCCGGTCTGGACGTTGCCCGTCGAACGCTCCCTGGTAACCGAGTACCTGGCGCTCTCCGCAGATCGTGAGTTGGTGTTCGCCGTCGATCGACAACTGGTACTGCACGCGAGAGAGATTGCCACCGGTGTCGACCGCTGGACGGTTCAACTACCCAACGAAGCTCCGGATCAGTATCTCCGCAGCATCGCGTCACTGACTACCAGCGGTGACGGTAACACGCTGGTTGTTGTCGTCCACGCCCGTTTTGTTGGTGCGACGAAGGATTTGCCTGACGGAAAAATCGAAGAGATCCGTCGCCGCGTTGCTGCCCAGGTCGTGCGCGTCGATACGGACACCGGGCACATCGGTTGGATCCGCCCGGTTCCCTTTCGCGGACAAGTCACCGGCAATCGATCGATTCATCCCACCAGTGACGGCCAGCGAACGGCACTCAACGGCACGGGTTCGCGGCTGGCGATGTGTGACGCACGCGGCAACCTGCGTGTCTGGGACGAAACCGGTCAGGAGCTGCACCGGTTCCCGTCCCGTCTGTACACGGATCCCTTCCCATTCGAACTCGAACTTACACCCAACGGCCGATTCTTGCTCGCCTATCCACGAACCGGCGAGAGTATCAATCGGCTGTTCATGTTCGACCTGTCAGAGCACAAGCGCTGGGTGTTTGACCCCTTTGAACAGATCAGCGACGCGACGTTTACCCGCGACGGCACACGATTGATCTGGGCGGCGTGGGATGGCGACGTCCGCGCTTGGGACCTGACGCAGCGGCGACAACGGTGGAGGACGAAAGTCGGTAGTGGCGCTCGCCTGCTCGCGCTGGCCGACGGTCACACCGTCGCCGCGACGTACTTCGGCGACGTGGTCCGCCTCGACGTCGCCGGCGACACACGGTGGCTCCGCAACGTCTCACCACTGTGCTATCCCCAGCAGGCCTACGAGCCGATTTTTCGACCCGATCGATGATCGACTGGAATGTTGCGCACGTTGCCTCGCGTGACACCGACCGGGTACTCCACTCCGTCTAGATTTGGATCGAGATCGAAGGCTGCGGAGAGGAGCTCACCCGAGATGTCTCGACGGATCCCTCCTGGTCCCTCGGAACGCAGCCCGCGCGGCGGTTCACGCTCGAACCGCACGCGGGGCCGATCTGCGCCAGGAGCGCTGGAAATCCTCCGCGGTACCAGCCTGTTGGACCGGATCGGGTTGCCGTAGGCGAACAACGGGGCCACCGAGAAAGCGAAATCAGCCCCGCCCACCGTGGCGACAGCCGCGGCCCAGTGCGTTATAACGCACGTAACGAAAATGACCTGGGTCGAGTTGTGTGTTCCCAACTGCATCTTTCAGAGACGAGCGGCTATTCTACACTGACCCGGATGGAACCACGTTCGCCGCACGGTTCTCGCTGATTCGGCGGGCGGTTGCGCGATGGTCAACCCTCCCTGTCCGCGAAGACGCCGTTCACCGCCTGGGCACGTGGCGGCGATGGAACAAAATCTGCGACAGTGATCACGGTTGCGTCGAGTAGCGCGAGCCACGATTCCTTTCACCCCCAGTTCTCTTTCTCGACGAGGATCAGCATGATGAGGAACGGACGTTTCCGTGTCGTGGATACTCTGTTATTGCTCGTCGTGTTCGCTTGGCACACGTTCCCTGGTCTTTATGCAGAGGATTGGTCGCGATTTCGGGGGCCGAGAGGAAATGGAAGTAGCAGCGACAAGCAGGTGCCGACGGAGTGGAGTGATTCGAAGAATATCAAATGGAAATTGCGTTTGCCGGGCGCTGGGTTTTCCAGTCCGATCGTGGTGGGTGAACGTATCTTCGTGACTTCCTTTTCCGGATCCCGCAACCGGGTGAAGCGACAATTGGTTTGCGTCGATCGCCAGACGGGAGTGGCTGCCTGGACCAAGGTGGTAGACGGCGTGAGCGACGGTGGTGACCGGGGTGCTTCCAATCATGGTCAGGCGTCACATACCCCTGTCAGCGATGGCGAACGGGTTTATGCCATGTTCGGTAGCAGCGGAGTGATCGCGTTCGACCTGTCGGGAAAGCAACTCTGGAAACAAGATCTGGGGAACGAACGGGCAGCTCGATTCGGCACGGCCTCCAGTCCGATTCTGCACCGGGACCATCTGATTGTTACGGCCGGTGCAGAGAGCGAGTCGATTCGCGCACTCGACAAAAAGACAGGCAAAGAGGTGTGGAAGACCGAGGCGGGCAGTCTGTCGGGAACCTATTCAACGCCGCTCATTGTGA
>PADE01000252.1 GCA_002702965.1 Planctomycetaceae bacterium | reverse complement strand
CTTCCCGCTGCCGTGACCCGGGTCTTCGCGATATAGAGTTCGCGCAAGCCCCTGAGCTTGACCAGCGAGTCGATCGCTCGATCTGACACCACGGTCTCGTCGAGCCAAAGTTTTTTTAGCCGCTGCATGTTTTCAAGCGAGCGGATACCGGTGTCGGTGACTTCCGTTTCCGACAGGTGTAGACCCTCCAAACGCGTGAGTTGCGACAAGTGCCGCACTCCGCCATCGGTGATCGGGTTGCCGCGTAGTCCCAGGTAGACCAGTTGTTTCATTTCGCGCAGGTAGACCAGCCCCGCGTCGGTGACCCGCGTTTCTCCGATGGGAAGATGCTGCAGGCGTCGCAGTTGTCGCAGCGACTGTAAGCCCGCATCGCCGACTCGACTACGGTAGAGATTGAGCCACTCCAGGTGTTGTAGGTGGCGCAGGTGCACGATACCGGCATCGCCGATCGATGTCGCTTCCAGAGATAGATCTGTCATCCGGCTGAAGGAGGCGACGAGTGGTATCTGCGCGTCGTTGATCTCCGATCGATTTGCGGCCACTTCGCTGACTTGTCCGCGTTGCAGAAAAACGGTTGCCCCGAGTTGTCTCAGAGTCTGAATGCGGGATTGGAGGCGATCTTTCTCGCGCCGCTCCAATCCGCGGGTCCAACGTTGGTATTCGCCGAGGCAGTCGGCGGGACTGACAAATCGCTTCCAGGCCAGTCGGCCACGAAATCCGTACGTCTCGTCCGCAGCGACGCGGTGAATGACGTACTGGAAATCCCAGGCCGGACGCGGTCGCTTCGGAAGTTTGAACTTGTACAAGCTGAACCGTATTTCGTCTCGCGCTGAGTGCATGCGGTCGAACATCAGTATCAGCGTCATGCCCCGCCCCGCGCGGCCAAAGTAAAACGGCTGGGTGAAACGCGGCCAGTCGTAAGACCAGCTGTTGAGCCGGAACAACATGTCCCGATCATAGGTCAAATCGCTCGCCGCCAAGCTGCGGTAGTTTCCCCCGCGGTTCCAGTCGGGGTGGGACCGCGGCGCAGTCGTGGTGATCCACTCTTCGGCTCCTCCCGCCGACGACTGTCCACGGAATTGGATCGCTTCGTTCACGACATCGTTCATGTAGTTGGCAAAGAAGAAGAGCGCGTACCCCGCGGATCCGAAACGGCTGGCGTCTCGGGGGATGCAGCGGAATTCAAAGTCAATGAAGTGGGGCTCCACGACGGTGTAGGAAAATCGGCTGTCTACGTTCCAGGGGCTGTCCTCTGCCCGCCGTACGAGGACGACCGAGCGGCCCTTCTCCAGGGGGTGGAGGGTGTAGCGGTCGCGTCGGGGTGAGAATTTGTTGTGGCGGTCGTGGTGACCCGAAATGATGTGCTCGAAATTGAGGCCAGCCGAAGCGCCGCGCTGATCTGGATCGAAGGCGTCGAAGTTGGGAGCGTGTTCGCGATGAAAGAGCGAGTCGATGCCGCTCAGCAGTCCAGGTGAAAACGAGTTATCGCGGAACGTCGCCGTCAGTGGACCTCGCTGCAGGCGGAGGGTCTCCACCGCCGGGGTCTCTTCGCTACGCGCGGTGTTGACACCGCATAGGAGCGCGGTGATCGTCCAGACTGCCGGCACGCGACAGAGGGTGATCATGTGCCTGGGCCTTTCCTTTCTCTCCGCCGCGCGGAGAGATGTTATCCAGCTGCGAGTTCAGTGCGTCATAGCGTACGTGATAATATTAATCCCCATCGGAAACGAGCACCGCTCGGAGTAGCGGCGAAAGTACTCGATTTCTTCGGTTTCGCGCTCCCAACCGTCGACCAGGTCGTTGTTGTAACACAACAACACCATCATCTGGCCCTGGTCATCGAAGATGCCGTAGAAGTAGGGTGCCGGGTCAGCTTCGATCCCCGGCACCGGATGGTACGAGTAGCCCTGCCGCCAAAAGTGAATCGCGACCGCTTGCGGCTTCTCTTGGAAGTCGTACACCATATGAAAAATCTCATGGTCGAGTGAAAGTTCCTGTGGTTCGCGATTGGGAAAAACGCGCTTCAGTTGTTGGTAAAAGTGGTTCCATTGCTCGTCTCCCCAAAACTCGTCCACCATCAAGAACCCGCCGTTGAGCAAATAACGCCGCAGGGCGGCGGCTTCCGCTTCGGTGAAAATGACCGATCGTGGCGCGATGATGAAGATAAAGGGATAACGCGGCAACTCGGGGTCGGTGAGGAACAGCGTGACTGGGTTGGGATTGACCTCTAGCGAAGTCAGCTGCTGTAAACGGTAGGAGATATTCCAGTCGGCTTCGGGATAGTCTCCGTTCCAGCCGCGAAAATAATGAGGCTGGTAGCGAATTCGGGCAAACGTAAACACGTCGCTCGATAACTCCGGGTCGTTTTCCCACATCGGGAATTCGCTGCGATCTGGCATCGGCCGATTTCTCCATCGGCGGCCGAAATTTTGAGCGCCGACCAGGCAGGTGATGGCGACCAGCGATCCCAACGAGAGCACGGTGATAAAACGTCTCAACGGAGCGATCTCCCCATTCCCGAAGTGCGGCCTGTGCCGCGGGTCGCCGCCTATTCTACCCGGCGCTGCGCATCCGCCCAAGCGCGTCCGCTGGCGGGATTACACGGCGCCAGGGTGTCGATTGAGAGCCGCGTTGTCCCGTTTGGCGAACCGCACGCGAACAGCCTGAACCGCGTAGCCACCGCACCCGTTCAGCAAACATCAGAATCATGAGGGAACGGGGCGATCGGTCGTCGGCAACAGGCAGGCGACTCGATGCGCGTCCCCTTCCAAGCGGGGTGGGGTCCGATGGCAACCGGCTTCGACCAGATGACAGCGGTCGGCGAACGGGCACCCCGGGTACTCGCGGTCGGGTGAGGGAACTTCACCGCGCAGAGCGATCCGCTGATGGTGGCGTTCGCGTTCCGGGTCGGGTACCGGAGCAGCCGACAACAGCGCCTGGGTATACGGATGGCGGGGGTTGCTATAGAGCGCTTCGGCGGCGGCCAACTCGACGATCCGCCCGAGGTACATCACGCCGACTCGATCGGCGATGTGCCGGACCACTGCCAGATCGTGGGAGATAAATAAGTAGGCCAGTCCCAGCCGTTGTTGGAGATCTTTCAGGAGGTTGATCACCTGGGCTTGGATCGAAACATCGAGCGCTGAGACCGCTTCGTCACAGACCAGCAACCGTGGTTCAACGGCGAGTGCCCGCGCGATGCCGATCCGTTGGCGCTGTCCACCGGAAAACTCGTGAGGATAGCGATTGAGCGTACTCGGATTCAGTCCCACCAGATCCATCAGGCGCATTACTTCCAACCGCCGCTGACGTGTGTCGTAAAGCCGAAAGATCTCCATCGGTTCGGCGATGATACGCCCTACCGTCATCCGTGGATTGAGCGATGCGAACGGGTCTTGGAAGATCATCTGGACCTCCCGCCGATAGGGTTGCATAGCGCTTTCGGACAGTCCACTGGTGCAGGTCCCTGCCAGTTCGACGCTGCCAGCGGTGACCGGTACCAGATTGAGGATGGCCCGCGCAGTGGTTGTTTTGCCGCAGCCCGATTCCCCCACCAATCCCAATGTCTCTCCCGCGCGCAGCTCAAAACAGACGCCATCTACAGCGCGGATCGCAGAGGCGGCGGAAAACCAGCCATCGCGACCTCGGAAATGGACTTTCAGGTTCCGCACCCGAAGCAGCGGGACCTGTTCAGACTGCGAATGGCCGACTGTCATCGGTCCACCTCCTCGACTGCGCCGGCGGCCGGAGTCGACAGGTCGTGGAAACAGGCCTGTCCGCGTTGGCTGCCACCCGCCGTTCCCGCAAAGAGGAGTTGCGGTAACTCGCGTTGGCAGCGGTCTTGCACATAGGGGCAGCGCGGCGCGAACGCACATCCGTCGGGTAATTGGGTGAGATCGGGTGGCTGTCCGTCGATGGTTTCTAGTTGTCCGGCTACCCGCTGGTCCCAGCGGGGCCCTGATTTGAGCAGCCCCAAAGTGTAGGGGTGGAGGGGCTGCCGAAACAGGGGGCCTACTTGCGCCTGCTCAACGATGCGACCTGCGTACATGACCAGCACGTCTTGGCAGATGTTGGCGACCACGCCCAGATCATGGGTGATGAAGATGATGGCGGTGCCCTCATCTTCCTGCAGCTGTTTCATGAGGTCCAGAATCTGCGCCTGGATCGTGACGTCCAAGGCGGTCGTCGGTTCGTCGGCGATCAAGACTTCAGGCTTGCAGGAGAGGGCCATCGCGATCATGACACGTTGCCGCATGCCGCCCGAAAACTGGTGTGGGTAATCAAACACCCGTTGGCTAGCGGCCGGAATTCCGACTCGCTCTAACATCTCCACGGCATGGTCGATCGCGGTTCGGCGGCGGTGTCCCAGATGTCGCTGCGTGACTTCCCGCATCTGATCGGCGATCGTCATATAGGGATTTAGCGCGGTCATCGGGTCTTGGAAGATCATCGAAATCTGTCTACCACGAATCTTCGACCAGTCGCGGTTGGACAGGTTCCGTAGATTGCGTCCGCCAAACGTAATGTGCCCCGACACAATGCGTCCCGGCGGTTGGGGAACCAACCCCATGATGGCCAGATTGGCCACGGTCTTGCCCGACCCAGACTCTCCCACGATCCCCAGCGTCTGCCCCTCGTGGAGTTCGAAGGAGATGTCATTGACGGCTCGTACAATCCCCGTGTCGGTGACGAATTCGACGCGCAGCTGGTCGACATGGAGCATGGCATTTGGCATGCGACGTGGTTGCCTTTCGCGGTTCAATCGCGGTTTTTCATGCGCGGGTCGAGGGCGTCTCGTAAACCGTCTCCGAGAAAACTGAGGGCGAATAAGGTGAGCGCCAGCGCCAGTCCCGAAAACGTTACCAACCAGTAGTAGATTTTGACCGGCGTGATGACGGTCAAGCCTTCGTTGACCAGCAATCCCCAAGAGACGTCGGGCGGCGAGACACCGAGTCCGAGGAAAGATAGAAAGGCCTCGAAACGCATTACCGCCGGAATCGTCAGCGTCAAATAGACGATCACGATTCCCATTACGTTGGGGAGCAAATGACGCCGGATAATCCGCCAACGGGAAGCGCCAATCGTCCGCGCCGCATCGACAAACGCCTCGTTTTTCAGGGACAGGACTTGCCCGCGTACGACCCGTGCCATGGTGAGCCAATACAAGGCGCCGATCACCAGGAAGAAGATCATGATCTGATCTATGCCATACGAGTCGAGGCTGGCGCGGATCGAATCTTCGTTCAGTATCGTGATCAAGAAAATGACCACGAAGATAAAAGGTACCGAGTAGATCACATCTACGACGCGCATCATCAACGCGTCGACCCACCCGCCCAGATAACCGGAGACGGCGCCGTAGGTGACACCGATCAACAGCGACACCAGGGTCGACACCAGGCCGACCGCCAGCGAGACGCGCGAACCCCAGAGGACGCGCGAAAGTACGTCTCGCCCCAGGATGTCGGTGCCGCAGATCGACGGGATACAGGTGTCTCCAAAGAGAGCCACTCGGCAGCGAATCATGCCTCGTGTTACCAGCCCGGGTTCATTCCATAATTTTCCGAAAGGGTGAGACTTTTCGACCACGCGCAGCTGTTTTTCCAATTGCTTTCGCTGGGATTCCCGGCTAGCGCCGATCTGCTTGCGCAGGTTCGAGATCCGTTCATCGTAGGCCGCCAGCGGTCGGCGCAGGTTGAACTTGACAGCCGTCCAAGACGGTGGCTGTAATTTGCGATTCTCGCCCTGCGGTGCGGAGGAGATTCCCATCGACTGCGGGGATTGCAGCGGTAGCAGCGGTGTCATCAACGCCAGTAGTGAAACACCCAACAGGTATCCGAGCGATAACATCGCGACCGGTTTTCTTTTCAGTCGTCGGCGAGCATCTTGCCACAGCGAGATGCCCTGTTGTTGTTGCGCCTGTTTCAGCAGATGCGCATACGCGTCCAGATCGCGCGGGCCACGTGGGCTCGTTGTCGCGCCGCTCGAGGCGCGGGTGCGATCCGAATCGGGAGCGGTCATGTGCTCAATCTACCTCGACTCGGGGGTCGATCATGCTGTACGACAGATCGACCAGCGTGTTCATCACAAATAATAGAAAGGTGTAGACCATGACCATCCCCATGGCCAATGTGTAATCGCGTTGTGTGGCAGCTTGGATGAAGTGGCTGCCCATGCCCGGCAGAGCGAAGATCTGTTCCAACACCAATGAGCCGGTAAGAATTCCCGCCGTTGCCGGGCCGAGATAGGACACCACCGGAAGCACCGCGCCGCGCAGGGCATGGTGGACGACCACCTCCCGCGTAGTGAGGCCCTTGGCGTAGGCAGTACGGATGTAATCCAATCCTAAGACTTCCAGCATTCCCGTACGCGTCAGGCGAGAAATGTAACCGGCAAACGGTGCTCCTAGGCAAAGCGCCGGCAGGATAATCTGTCGTAACTCGCCCCACCCCGCTGCGGGAAAGATGGGCCAGAAGAACACAAACAACACGATCATCAGACTGGCCAGCACAAAGTTCGGGACGGCGATACCGATCGTGGCTGCCACCATGAATCCGACGTCGTACACCGAATTGCGCAGCACCGCGGAAACCACTCCGGAAACCAGTCCTAACGAGAGTGCAAAAGTCATCGCCAGAATTCCCAGCGACGCGGATACCGGAAACCCCTGCGCGATTACGTCGTTGACGGAGTAATCTTCGAGTTTGTAGCTCGGACCGAAGTCGCAGCGGGCCGTGGCCCAAAGATGGCTCCAGTATTGCTCCAGCAATGGGCGATCCATCATGTATCGCTTTTCAATGTTCCTCTTGATTACAGGCGGGAGTTTTTTTTCCGAGTCGAAGGGGCCTCCAGGGACAGCCCGCATCAGAAAAAAGCTGGCCGTGAAGACCACCCACATAGTGAGCACCATCCAACCAAGTCGTTTCAGTAGGAATCTGATCACGACGGAAACGCCTCGCGGATGGGGATTATTTCTTGCGACGCAGGATGTGCAACGGGTGGATGTCCTGGATGTTGGCGGAAAAGCCTTCAATCCGTGGATTCACCATGTTGATCGAGACGTAGAAGTAGATCGGAATGATCGGTAATTCCTGCATCAATAGTTGTTCCGCTTGCTGCAGAACACCCATCCGTACCTCGGCGTCGGTTTCCACTTGGGCCGTTTGGATCAAGTCGTCATAGCGGGTATTGCTCCAGTTTGTCTCGTTGTTGGCCCCGCCGGTGACGAACATATCCAGAAACGTATTGGGGTCCGGGTAATCGCCGATCCATCCGCTGCGGGCCACCATATAGTCCCCCTGAGACAGCGTATCGAGGAAAGTGCCCCATTCGAGGTTGCGCAGTTCGGTCTGGACGCCGAGGTTGACGTTCCAGTCCTCGCTGATGACCTGGGCGATGTCGCGGTGAGCTTCGCTGGTGTTGTAGACAATTTGAATCTTGGGGATACCCGTCCCGTTGGGGAACCCGGCTTCGGCGAGCAACGTCCGCGCCCGCTGGGGGTCGTACTCCCCGCAAAATGCCGATTGGTAGCCGCGGAGTCCCGGTGGGACGAAGCTGCGTGCCGGCTGTTGTCCCGCGGAAGTTACCTGTTCGACGATCCGCCGTTTGTCGATTGCCAGGTTCAAGGCCTCGCGGACGCGGGCATTGTCGAGCGGAGGACGCGCGACATTGAGACGGTAAAAATAGACGGTCAACATGGGAGCCGAGAGAAAGTCCGTTCGTTTCTTCAACTGGGGAATGACGGGGTTGGGGACGGTTGTCGCCCAGTCGAGCTGTCCGTTCATGAACATATTCAAGCTGGTCGTTTCGGACTTGACGGCCATCGCGTCGATCGTCTCCAGATCGACGTTTGCGGCATCCCAGTAACGGGGGCTCTTTCTCAGCCGAACACGGTCCCGGATTCGGCGGAACTGCAGCTGATAGGGGCCGTTGGTCACGATATTCTGTGGAAGCGTCCAGCCCGGGCTGCCGTGCTCTTCGATGCACTCGCGGCATACCGGGTAGAGCGGGTAAAAGGCGACCAGATCGGGAAAGAAAGGTGTTCGGTTGTTGAGTGTTACTACCAGCGTGCGCGCGTCGGTGGCGCGGATACGGACGGTTCTCTCGAAATCGGGAAGCAGGTGGCGAATGCGTTCCACACGGTCTCCCTCCGAGGTTGCCGATCCACCTGGGCGCGAGCTGAACACCCGTCGTTGGCCCGGTTGGTTCCAGAGCACACGGCCGTCCTTTTGCGGTTTGATCTCCACCACATAGATCGGACGGTCCGCCGTCGACGCATCGGTAGCCGCTGTTTCAGCGTTACCAGCGGGGCCGTTTTCCGCCGGGTCGGCGACGTTGCGGACCTCGCGCAAGATTCCGCGCAGAATCGAACCTCGGGGGAATAGCTGTTCCTGCCCAGAGGGGTGAGCGGGGCGGTCGTCGAGTTCGACTTCGACAGCTTGATCGACCTCGGGTCGGGATTCGTTGTACGCTTGGGCCCCGCGGATGTAGTAGAGCTGGTAGGAGTACTTGGAACCCGTTTCGGGATGCAGCGTGCGCCGCCAAGACCAGACGAAGTCGTCCGCGGTCACACGGCGTCCATTCGACCAGGTTGCCGTCTCACGAATCGAAAACGTGTAGACCAGGCCGTCCTCCGAGACCGAATACGAATCGGCGACTCCCCGTGTAGCCGGTTTGAGGGGAACGTTGCCTGTCGCGTCGGGAGGTTGTTCGAGCGGAAGTTGTCGCAACAGTCCTTCGAACAGGGCGTTGATAATCCGACCTTCGGGGGCCCCCGTCGCTTTGGAGGGATCGACGGTCTGGATCTGGTCTCCGTTTGCAAAAGCAAAGTCCGCCTTGGGAAGCGTGCCAAAACTGACCACCCAAGCCACGGCCAGCGCGCACGCGGCGAGGAGAGCCAGGGGAAAAAACCGCCGCACCTGGTAGTTGATGGCCATCGTCTGGGTGCTGTCCAATGGGGGCGGAACGATCGTTCAGCGCGGCGCCGAGAATGGCGCACCGCGATCGGGAGTGTACAGAGTGTAGCACTCTGCGCACCTGGTTTCAGCCGATCGGTCCCGACCCTCCGGTCACAAACGGCCGGTTGCGAGCCAAAACCGGCAACGTGAGGGTCAGACAGAGCCCGGTGTCGGCTCCGCCGAGACGGTGGATTGAGCGTTGGCCGGTACGGCCGGAAAAAGTCTTCCAATCAGAAAGAACTGGACGTCAAAACCGGATGTGTGCATATTAAAGGGGTAAGCGATAAGATGTTCCGAGCCGATAAACGGTTACGCTTGGCGAGAGCGTGTCTGGCTGGTTCTTGTCGAGCTTGTTGCTTGTTTCCAGGAGGCGATGACATGCGATTCTTTCTTCCCGTGA
Source organism: Planctomycetaceae bacterium (assembly GCA_002702965.1). Taxonomy (GTDB): domain Bacteria; phylum Planctomycetota; class Planctomycetia; order Pirellulales; family Pirellulaceae; genus UBA9264. The sequence goes on along the minus strand of PADE01000252.1, from coordinate 14,681 downwards.
CGGTGTTGACGACTTTAACGGTGATGTTGTGGGCCGACACTTCATCGGCGGGGATCTTCCGCCGCCTGTGGGAACGCCGTAAGGCCGAGATCCGTTCTGAGCTTTCCCAAGAGCTGGGTGAACAGGTCGAGCAGGATGTGAACGAGGCGGCTCAACGCATCGATCAGAAGTTGGAGCGACAACTGGTCGCCGAGGCGGAAAAGCTGTCCGAGGCCGTGCAGGCGAAAATTGCCGAGTTGCATCGTGAAGCGATCCAGCAACTCGCCGAGGAATCACGGAAACTGGACGAGGAGGTCGCGACCGAGATCGCCCAGATGAGATCGGCGGCTGATGAGCGGATTTCCGCTGTTGCCAAACGCGTGAACGAACAGGTTGATCGCCAGTTGGTCCAGATCCGCGCCGCGGCTGACACCAAGGTGCAAGAGGCGATTGTGCAACTGGGTAAGGACGCGCAGAAAACCGTCAGCGAGTCGATTGCCAAGGCCGAAACGCGGCTCTCTGAACGGCTGACCAACGAAGTGAAAAGCCAGGTGGAGTCGGCGCTCGCCGCGAAGCCCAAACAAGAGCAACCGGCGGAACCCGCCGACGAGAAACCACCCGAACAGGCGATCGAGGGTGCACCGGTCGAGTTGAAAGAAGAATCGGCCGAGCCAGCTGCGTAACATGGCGTCTATCGTCTGTGTTGCCTAGCGAGTAGGTTTCCCAGCGAAGTGGCCCCGCCACCCGCGCGCGGGTGCTTGGTCCGCGCGGGGTGTGTCTTTTTGACTCCCGTCCACAGGTCTGAGTTCCTGCGACCCTTTGACGCCGCGGCCGTGCGCTTCCAAGTATCGCGAGGCGGCACCCCCGTGCGGTTCCGTATCTCGGCGGCGGGGAGGTCCACGCACCCCGCTGTGAACTACTGCGGACCTCCCGAGACGCCCCCCGCGCGTTTCGACGGGCTGTGGCGCGCCCGGCGGAGCCGGCCGGAAGCAGATTCCCGGCAGGATTCTTGTTACGCTAATCTCCAGAAGTGGCTCGCGGCAAAGTGCGCTGCGCTGGCGAGCCATCATGGGCTCTTCAAGCTGCTGTCAGGAATCGTTCAGATGATGCGACCCCTCCATTTTTTTGTCGGCCCGTTTTTACTGCTCGCAGCCACCACGGTCGCGAGTCCCGCGCAGCCGGCGCGAGCGATGCGGCTCGTCGACCTGTTGGAGATTCCGTCGCTCGCCGAGCCCCGACTGTCTCCAGACGGCAAACAGCTGTTGTTCACGCTCGCGGAGGCGAACTGGAAGCAGAACCGCCAGCTTCGCCACATCTGGCGGACCGAAGTCGCCGGTGGCGCTGCGGTCTGTCTGACGCGAGGCTCTGCGGGCGAGCACAGTCCCCGCTGGTCGCCCGCTGGGGATGCGATCGCTTTCTTGGCCAAGCGGGGTACAGACGAACACGAGCAGATCTATCTGCTACCCACGGCCGGTGGCGAAGCGCGGCGCATTACGGCCCGTGCGACCGGTGTCAAGCAGTTTGCCTGGTCAGTGGGCGGCGATAGCCTCTACTTTCTCTCCGCCGAGCCAAGAACCGCTGCCCGGCGGGAGCAGGTGAAGCAACAAGACGATGTGTTTGCGTTTGACGAGAACTTCCAGCAGGTCCATCTCTGGAAGCTCGGGATTGAGGATCGGGCGGAAGTTCGGATTACGGGTGGAGATTTTTCGATCCTCGATTTCCGGCTGTCGCGGGACGGGACTCGGATTGTCGTCCACCGATCGGTCAACCCCCTGTTCGGCGACAGCGATCACGGAGAAGTCCATATCATGGGTGCCCGCGGTGAGGACCCCGTCCGGCTGACCGACAACCGGGTGCCGGAAAAATCGGCCCGGGTCTCGCCCGACAACCAGACGGTGTTGTTTCTCGCGAAGGCGAATGCGCAATTCGAGTATTACTACAATGCAGGGCTGTTCTTGGTTGCGGCTTCCGGTGGCCCCGCGCGGAGAGTGCTCACCGAGTTTTCGGGAGAGATCTTAGAGGCGAACTGGTCGGCGGCCGGCCGGTCGGTCTTCTTTCGAGCCAATGGCGGGACGCACGTCGACCTGTTTGAGTTCAACATCGTGACCGAGGAACTGAAGGTGCTGACGACTGGCGACCACGCGGTGCGCGGATGGCATTACTCGGTTCCCGCCCGCCAGCACGTGATGTCGATCGACCAGCCCACGAATCCCGGAGATGTATGGCTGCTGCCAGAACAGATGCCGCCCGAACCGGGCGCTCGAGATCTGATTCGGGTGACTCGATTACTCGAGCAGAGAACGGCTCAGTTTCAATTGCCACGTCAGGAGAAAGTGGCCTGGCGGGGAGCGGATGGAGCGGCCGTCGAAGGGCTGTTGATTTATCCTCTCGGTTACAGCAAGGGAGAGCGGTATCCGCTGGTGGTACAGGCCCACGGGGGTCCCGCGAGTTCCGACCGCTTCGGCTTCGGACGGTGGCGTGACTATCTTCCGATACTGGCGGCGCGCGGCTACCTGGTTTTGAAACCGAATTACCGCGGCAGTACCGGTTACGGTAACGAGTTCCTGCGTGACATGGTGGGCCATTACTTCCGAAACGCTCATCTGGATGTGATGGCCGGGGTCGATCATCTGATCGCGGCGGGCATCGTCGATGGGGATCGTATGGCGATCATGGGTTGGAGTGGTGGCGGACACATGACCAACAAGCTCATCACCTTTACAGACCGTTTTCGGGCCGCCTCGTCGGGTGCGGGTGCGGTCAACTGGATTTCGATGTACGGCCAGAGCGATGTCCGTATTTACCGCACTCCCTGGTTCGGCGGAACGCCCTGGCAGGCAGATGCACCGATCGAGGTGTTTTGGGAACACTCACCACTGCGGGAGATCGCCAAGGTGACCACTCCCACGCTGGTTCTGGTGGGTCAAAACGACGCCCGTGTTCCGATGGCCCAGTCGGTCGAATTGTACCGAGCGCTGAAGTCCAACGGGGTGCCCACGCATCTCTACGTGGCGCCGCGCGCGGAGCACGGCTGGAAAGAACTGAGACACCGGTTGTTCAAGATGAATGTTGAATTGGAGTGGTTCGAGCGCCACGTTCGCGATCTTCGCTACACCTGGGAACAGGCGCCGGCAGGCAAAACGGAGGCTCGTCGCTGAGGCCTCTCAAACCGCGCATCAGCCACAACAAAGGCCGCGCTTAACGCAGGGAGATTTTCGATGCTGACGACCGAATCGCGCCACCTGGCGTTTCCTGGCCTGGCAGACATGACGTACCTGAACACGGCTGCCGAAGGGATTCCGCCGCTGGCGGTTGGCCAGGCGATCGAGCAGTATTTTCGCGACAAACAGCTCGGCATGGACGGCCGCGATTTGCATTTCAACGAATGGAATGCGGCGCGGGAGCTCGTCGGGCGGATGTTCGGGTTGAGTGCGGACGAAATCGGCATTTGCTCCTGTTCTTCGGAAGCCTACAACCTGGCCGCGATGGCTTTGCGGCTACAACCGGGAGACGAGGTGATCATCAACGACCTCGATTTTCCCGCCGGGGCGACGCCCTGGTTGCAGGGAGATTGTCCGGCCACGGTCCGTCTCTGGCAATCGCGGCAGTGGGCACTGCACCTGGAAGATCTGGCTTCACTGCTGGGACCGCGGACGCGTCTGGTGACCACGTCGCTGGTGAGTTTTTACAACGGCTTCCTATTGCCGCTGCAGGAACTGATCGAGTTGGTTCGGCAACATTCCAGTGCGCTGGTCGCGGTCGATGTAACTCAGGCCTTGGGTCGCGTGCCGCTCAATCTGACAGGTGTCGATCTGATCATTAGCAGCACTCATAAGTGGATTTTGTCGACTCACGGGGGCGGCTTGGTTGGCATTCCCGCATCGCGGGCCGACGACTGGGTGGTTCCGGCCGGGGGGTGGTTTAATCAGCCGGACGCTTTTGGTCCCGATCGCTTCGAGCGGGTCGTCAATAGTCCGGGCGCGCCTGGTTTTGCCGTCGGCATGCCCAATTTCATGGCCGTTTACGCGCTGCGTGCGGCGCTGGAGTACCTCGACGGTGTCGGCGTGGTTGAGATCGACCACGCGGCGCGGCCGCTGGTGGAAGCCTGTCACGAGGGGCTAGCGGCATTGCCGGTCGACCCACTCACTCCATCCGATCCCGCGTCGCTGGCGGGGATTCTCGCCTTCCGGCATCCGAAGGCCGACCAACTTCAGACGCACTTGCGCGCCAACGGTGTCCATGTGATGTGTCAGGCGGGCCGCCTGCGGGTCGCGTTACACGGGTACAACACACAGGCCGACGTGGAGAAGTTCTTGAGTACACTGCGGGACGCCCTGACCCAAGTTGGCTAACCGTGTGGCCTGGTCGTCGATCGTGCTTACGCGGTTTATGTGGCCGTGGGTTTACAGAGCCGCGATCGGTTCGGGAGGTGCCTCGAGGGCGGCGCGGGGATGGTGNTTGAAGAACTCGAAGATCTCGCGGAAGTACCGAAAGGCGACGAAAATGTGGTCGCCGCCGGCGACTTCAATGTACTTGTGGGTGATACCGAGCTGTTTCATTTTCGCGATCCAGCGACGCGTTCCTGAGACCGGCACGAGAACGTCGCGATCTCCCTGGATGACGATGGCGGGGATGTGTTTGGCGTGGATTAGACCATCCGATCGGCGTGGAACGGCGGGCGCGATCGGCGCGATGGCGGCCCAGATACTCGGGTACTTCATGGCCAGGTGCAGGGCACCTCCGCCACCCATCGAATGCCCCAGTAGATAGATGCGATTCGGGTCGATGCGAAACTCCTGACGGATCAGAGCGAGTACATTCAGGACATCTTTTTCACTCAGCTCTCCCAGGTTTTTGGGGTCCGAACCGACCCGGCCGAGAAGATCGGAGCCGTGTCCCTGGCTGCCGTACCAACCGTGCGAGTTGTAGCCCATCGGCGCGACGATCAGGTAACCGTGTTTTTCAGCCGCCTGGGTGAATCCAGGATAGTGGATGATCTGTTGGGGATTGCTAAACAAGCCGTGAAGTGCCACTACCAATGGGGCGCCTCTCGGCGGCGTTGCACGTTTGGGCACGTACAACGCGTATTCCATTTTCCTTCCGGCTTCGCGGAAATCGTACGTGCGGCGCAGCACTCTTCCCCGCGGAGCATCGGCCGCGACCGCGGCCCCCGACCAGGCGATCAGAGCGACCACCCACAGCGGCGTCCAGATCGAGGTCGCAGGGTGCGAGCGATGCCCGCGGTGGATCTCCACGGTTCTACTCTCCGTCGCGTGTTCTACACCGATCTGACACCACGGTGTCGTGGCCAGCCGACTGACCACAGAGTATAACCGACCGCGACAGCCGGTTCGCGGAGATGCGTTGTTGTCGGGCTGTGGCTTTCGCGAGGTCGGTTGTCCTACGCGTGGTCGGTGATCGACCCGCGAGGGTCCAGAAAGATCCAACAGGTGGCGGCGGCCAGATAGATGCCTGCAAATAGGAACAAGATCAGATTCCAATTCTCTGACCAGGTTACCAGCACGCCGACGACGCTGGGACAGATCGCTGCGCCGAGGTTGCCCGCCATGTTCATGGCGCCGAACACGGGTGCGGTGTACGGTCCCGCTTTGTCGATCGTCACGACGTAGGCGGAGGGTCCTCCCAGCTGTGCGAGGAAGATCCCCAGCGAAATCAACAGGACCGCGGCGGTGGCGCTTTGGACGAAGTAGGCCAGGAAAATGAACAGCGCGCAGCTGGCCAGAGACACCACCGGTGTGACCTGGCGACTGAGCCGAACATTGCCCGTGCGGTTGTAGAGAAAGTCGATCCATAGACCACCGCAGACTCCGCCAACGACCACAGCCAACAGGGGCAACGAGGTCAGCACGCCGGATGCGGCCGTGCTGACGCCGCGTGTTTCCTTGAGAAATGTGGGAAACCAGGTAGCGAAGAAGATGTACCCGGCTGCCCGAAAGAACTGCTGGGCAAACAACATCCACACGTCTAGCCGCCACAGCATCGCCATCCAGGAAATGGCGCTCGGCGATGCGGGATGGAGCGCGTCGTCCCGGCCGTGGTTGGGGTTGACCAACGCCAACTCGTCAACATTGACGCTTCGATGCGCTGAAGGTTGGTTGCGAAACCACCAATAAAAGTAAACGGCCCAGGCAATCCCGGGAAGCGCGAACAGAGCGAATACCCACCGCCAGGGGATCGCTGGGATCATCCGGTCCCCCCACACGACACCGGTGATGGCCAGGCCCGTCAGCAGGCTACCGCAGGCGCCGCCCAACGACATGCAACTACCCAGTAGACCGCTTGCAAAAGCCCGTCGCGAAGTCGGCAGCCAGTTGGCGAGAACCGCTGCGGAGCAGGGGAAAATGCCGGCCTGCGCGATGCCGAAAATCACCTGGATCAGGACCAGCGACCACAATCCGGTCGCCAGGCTGAACGCCAGGCAGGCCAGTGACCAAAGCAGCGCGTACATCGACAACGCTTTGCGCGAACCGATCCAGTGGCCCAGCCAGCCGGCGGGAATCTGAGCCAGCGCGTACCCCCAAAAAAAAGCGCTCATCACGCCACCCATTTGCGTTACCGAGATGCTCAGTTCTCGGCCGACGGTTCCCGCTGCGACCGACAGGCAATTGCGACTGGTGTAGGCGATCGCAGCGGCCAGACAGAGCATCGCCAGGACCTGGTAGCGGACGGTTGTGGCGCGGCCGGAGGTGTCGTGTGTCCGAGCCGGATCGGTTTCTGGAGGCAGCGGCATGACGATGAGAACTCGCCGTGGTAGGAGGGCGCAAAACTAATTGTGAGGTCTGCACGGATGTCGACCGGGCCATTCTGACACGCCCCGGCACACGGCGAAACCACAACCTCTGCGNCTGACTCTGGTGGTCGTNTCCGGTGGCGCCTGATCTCAACGGTCTGCGACCATCAGCGTGACCGATTCGAGTACCGGCGTGCTGCCGCCGTCGGGCGTGGTCAGCCGCGCCCGGTACTGCAGCCAACGATGGTCGAGCGGCGGCGGGGGGATGCGCCCCGGTTCTCGGAACAGGCTGGCGGGCCCCTCGGGTCCCACCCATGTCGCCCCACGCAGCGACTCACGGGAAGGGGCTGTACGGATCTGCAACTGCACCGCGGTGCCGTGCGGGGTGCGTGCCTGCCATGCGAGTTGGGTTGGAATCTGACCATCGGGAATCTGCAGGGAGCGGGAAGTGTACTCCTCGCGCAGCCGTCGGTCGTAAAGATTTCCCAGGTCTCGCCCGATGCCGAAATGGGGACCGAAGGTGGGCAACCACTGCCGCCGCTTTGCCGAGAATCCCTGGGGGCCGCCCCAGTGGATGTGCGAACCCACGCTGTGATCTCCCTCGATCACGTGGTTGCAGATAAACAGATCCAACCAGCCGTCTCGATTGTAGTCGGCGACGGAGAGGGCGCTCGAAGATTCCGCGGGTAGCGCGGTCCGCCGAGATTCACTGTACGAACCGTCGACTCCGCCCCAGTAGATCAAAGCCGGAATCCGACGGGTGAAGTAGGCGTGGTAATTAGAGAACACGATGTCTAAGTGGCCGTCGCGATTGAGGTCGGCCACCGCCGCTTCGAGGGCGTCAAATGCCTCCAGACGCAGCCCCCGCTCGCGCGCATAACCCTCCGGGCCGCCCCACAGGATCATCGCGTGGCGCGTCGGTTTGGCTCGGTTGTGGATGTCCCAGCCCCCGCCAAAAATCAGATCCAGCCAGCCGTCGCGATTTAGATCGGCGATTTCGATCGTCGAGGCGTTATGCGCCATGAAGGTGGTCGTGCGCTCGTCGGTGTAGCGGCCGTCCGCACCGCCAAAGAAGATCTGAGTTTTACCCGTCTCCAGACCGGGAAAGATCAGGTCCAGGAAACCGTCGTTGTTCAGGTCCGCGATGTTGACGCTCTGGCTGAAATGGGTCTGGAGGGTAAGTACCAGTTGATGGGCGGTGCTAAAACCGTCCTGGCTGCCCCACAGAACGCGGCCGGTGGTCGGTGTGACTTTCTCACCCGGTTCAGGAAACCGCGGCCGGAANCCCTCGGGGATCACCAAGTCGAGAAAACCGTCGCGGTTCAAATCGGCGATGGCCACCGAGTTGCCGTTCAGCCGGTCGTTGGGGTCGATTCGCTGCGCGTTGAATCCCTCCTCTCCTCCCCAGTAGATGACACCTTGGGATCCGCCCACCACATCGACGTAGCCGTCCTGATTTAGATCCGCGAGGCCCAGCCCCGAGCAGTTGGGCAACCGTGTGACCGATGAGGTCGAGTAACGGTGGACCGGATTGCCCCAATAAATGAGCGAGTCGATGGCGCCGCTGCGACCACTGACGTGACTGGCCAGTACCAGGTCCTGATGACCATCCCGATCGAGGTCGGCGGCCGCTGCGCTGCTGGGCGAAAATCCCAGCACTTCGCTGCGNTCGGCCTTGTGAAAGCCGTTGGATCGGTTCCAGTAAAGATAAGAGTTGACGTCGTGTGTTGTACCGTTGGAGGTGTTGGAAAAGCCGATGTCGAGTCGGCTGTCACGGTTGAAGTCGGCCAGCACCACGTCGCTGGCACGCAGTGTTGGGAGTTCCGTACGGCGCTGCTCGCTGTACCCTTGGGCGGTGCCCCAGTAGAGAAACGAGACCTGCGGGTCGTCGGCGCTGGCGTTGGCGAATACCAGTTCGGGAATCGTATCTGCGTTCAGGTCACCAACCGCCACCCGCCGCGCACCGCGAGTCGCCAGCGAAGTCCAAGGCGCCTCTTCCAAACCGTGCTCGGTNCCCCGGAATAACAGGGCTCGATCTGCCTTTTCGAGGACGATTAGATCGAGTCGTCGATCGCGATTCAAGTCGGCCAACTGCAGACCGACCGGCTGAGAAACCGGTCTGACCAGCCGCCGATCGGCCGAAAATCCCTCGGCACTTCCCCAGTACAAAAACAGGTTGTTTTCCTGGCGGTTATGATTCGCGAACAGCAGCTCCGGAAATCCGTCGCCGTTTAGGTCGCCGGCCGCACAGTCGACCGCGGTGGCGGTGGGAAGCACGGTCTTTCGCTCGGCGTCGAAGCCGGTGGGTCCATTCCAGTAGACATACGATTCCAGGTGCCCGAAGGGCTCGACCAGCGCCAGGTGTTCGAAATTNCCGCGGTTGGCAAACGCCAAGTCCACGAATCCGTCCTGATTGAAGTCGGCGGCTGCGACGCCCCCCGCGAGCAGCGTCGGTAACTCGGTTCGCCGCTGGGCGTCGAATCCCCGCTCACCGTTCCAGTAGATCACCGCATTGGAGTAGATCGTGTAATTGTGTTTGAAATTACAGCAGATGATCTCTGCGCGACCGTCGTTGTTCAGGTCGGCTACCGTCACCCGCCCGCCCCCATCGCTGGGTAGCCGGATCGCGGCGTCCTGCCGGCGGCGGATCTCATCGAGCAATTTCTGTTGCGGCAACTGGTCGGCCAACGGAGGGAGCAGCGAGCGAGGTCCTTGGGGGCGCCCACGGTAGATCAAGAGGTCGGCACCTTCCAGGTGGTTGTGATCATTGGCGACGAATAGGTCCAAGTGACCATCGTTGTTGAAATCCAGGCGGTTGATCATCTCGATCTGTCCGGACCGCGCCACGTAGAGATTGGCGCCACCGGCGGAAAGCGAACCGCCGGAGAAATCTGCAAAGCTGTGGTCTGTAACCCACGACTTTTCGTCGGCTCGTGGTGCGGCAATGCCGGTGATACAGACCAGGATCGCGGTGCAGAGTGTGGCCCGTGGAGGACAGCGCGTCGGTGATTCCATCGGTCGGTCTCGGGTGGCTAGGGGAGTTAAATCGGGACAGTGGCGCGCGCTCACCGGGACGTCAGCGGGATGGTTTCTTCGAGTCGAGCGTGAAGGGCTCTTTCACATAGCTGTATCCCGGTCCGCCTCCGTACCCGATCGCCAGCCCCCGGACCCCGCGCGCGAGCACGTCTGCTTTTCGCTGGCTCCAGGGAGTGTAGTAGACCTGGGATTCGTGCCGCGCCCCGGCCGTTAACCAGTTGCAGAAGTGATCGTGCCCGGGAAACCAGCGGTCGGTGTACGACTGCTCGTACCGCAGGATTTTCATTCGGAAGGTGTCGAACTGTTCCACCCGCTGCTGTACCTCGAGACGGTGGGGTTCGGTTGGCTGACGCTGGTAGCGGCGGTAGGCAGTCACCGCCGTTGTGAGCAGCGTCGTAAAATCGAGAAACTCCCGGGTCTGCTTGACCCAACCGCGGCTGCGCTCGGTTTCGGCAGCGGCCTGTGCGGTCTGCAGCAGCGACTCCAAGCGAGCCAGCACGGGCGGCGTGTAGAGCATCAGGTAGAGATCCGTCGTGGAAAGCCAGGCGGGCCACAGATCTCCCTGGCGGAGGTGAAACGGGAATCGCTCCTGGTGGACCGAGTACAGCAGGTCGAAGAACTGTTTCATGGGAACNGCCGCGCTGCCGTAGATCCCGTGACAGAATTCGTCGACCAGTTGGTCCGGGTCGAGCGCGGGATCTCCCATCAGTTTGCCCAGTGTGTAGATCACGGGCCCTTGGAACCCGAAATTGGTCTCGGGGAAATGGTAGAGGCCGAGGAAGCCATTCTTGTGCAGGTAGCGGATCCGCTGCGCCACTTCGTCGGGCGTGGCGTGGACGTCCATGCCGGCCGGGAGTTGAATGTCGAACCAGTAGACGTACCCGGTCAACCCCCCCGCTTTACCTTTCCAGGCACCGATGATCTCGTCGTCCTGTTGCGTCAGTTCGACCCACACCCGATCGCCCCAGCGCTCGATTTTGTGTGACGGCCAGGCGGTCGGTGCGTAGGCAAACAGCAACACGGTCGCCTGGGGGTGCGAGCGCTGGACTTCTTGGATGACCGATTGGTGCAGCAGGAACAACCGCTCACACGGAGTGTTCCGCAAGATGGTCCGTTGGAAATCGCGCCANCTCATTTGCGCGGCGCGAAACCGATAGCGNTCGAGGGCNTCACAGTTTTCGCACTGGCAACGGGCGTAGCCGTCTTCCTGGCCCAAGGTGACCACGTCGTAACCGCGATCGAGTTGTTTCCGCAGCCCGCGGATCAGCAGTCGGCGGACCTCCGGATGGGTGGTACAGAGGTGATTTCCTTCCTTCTGGCGTCGCCCATCGATCAGTGCAAACATCGTCGGGTCCTGGTCGAAGTACTGGGCGGCCGGGACCATCGCGTAATAGGTGTGTCCGCCGGAGGTGCAGGCGATCCCGCTGCGATAGTTGTTGGCGATCGCCGCCGGCGTGATATTGTCTTTCCAGTGTCCCTGTGAACCGTACGGGAACCGCCCGCTGGAAAAGGCAAAGGCCGGATTGAACCGCTTATCCAAGGACCGCGGGACCCGCAGCTCACTTTGTTGGGGAATCACGGTTCCGTTCGGCCCGGGCAGGAACCAGCGGATCCCGCAGTGGTCTTCCAGGAAGGTGACCACGGCGCGGCAGTTGCCGTCGGCGATCTTACTTTCGGCGTTCTGGAAACTGGCTTTGACGTTGTGGCCGATGAGGTACAGCCGATTGTCGCGCACGACCAATCGGGCACCGTCCCAGCGGATGTCCTCAAGATCGATCTTCGCTTCGCGCGCCAGCCGGGTATGTCCCACCGAGATCACGGCGCCGGGGACGTCGCTGCGGTCATCGACCAGCCGTAGTTGGGCGCCCGTCGTTTGTTCGACATAATCTTGCAACCAGTGTGCGGCNGTGTTGGTCCAGTAGCTGGCCCGATTCGGGATCACGATGGTGGCAGCCGGTTTTCCCGCCCGCACCAGATCGAGCAGATCGCCTGNGGCCGGTTTCTTGGGGGCTGGTGGCGGGGGTTGCGTTACGGATTCGGGCGCCGGATTTTGTACCTTCCAACGGTTGTCCCAGGTCGGCGCCGCAGCACGGAAATGGGAGGAGACTTGGGCGGCGGTGAGAGGTCGGTCGTAGATCCGCAGTTCGCCGAGGTCGCCGGCGTAGTAGTTCCAGCGCGGAGCGTAGTAACTGCGGCCGATTTGTAGTCGGCGGTCTGCGTAGGGAATCTGGCGACCGGTGTTGGTGGGGAGTTGTCCGATCGGGCTGAACGTCTCCTGTCGCCCGTTGAGAAACAGTCGCAGCCAGCGACCATCGCAGGTCAACACGGCGTGTGTCCAGCGGCCGGCGAGGTCCAGCCGGCGGGTTTCAAGATAGTGTTCGCGGGTGCCATCGGGATCGAGCACCTGTCCGTAGACCCGCAGCGGGTCACCCGACAGTTGCAGTAGCAGCGAACTGCGGGTCGGACTAAATGGTTGGCTGATCAACGGGACTCGGTCGCGGGCCGGCTTACACCACAGTTCGACGGACAGCTGGTTCAAGCCAAGTTCGGCGAAGCCCGCAACGTCAACGTAGTCATCGACACCNTCGAGCCGCAAGACCCGGCGGCCGCGGTCGGGAGTGAGACCTGCACCGACGACATGACCGTGGCGCTGATGGCCGCTTTGATCGGGTACCCGGGTCCCTGCGGTGCGCGAAAAATCGAAGTGCACTACCATTTCCTGGCAGTNGGTGGTCAGCGGGCCGGCGGCCCAGGCCAGCCAGACCACCCAGCAGCGGATGCCATGGCGCATCGACGTCCTCCTAGCAAGTAGTGGTGTCGCGGCCACCGGACTTGAAACCGGATCCGGTCCCCCTGCGAGGCAGCTTATCTCTCGATCGGTCGCCGTCAAGCCGCGGCCGCCGTCAGCGGTCACCCGTTCGATCCGGATGGGTTTCACANACCGTGAGGGGTGCTGTTTGATTGTCACAATCTGTCGAATCTGGACAACGACGACATCCGCTGTGGTTCATGCGGGCACTAGAACCGAGCAGGCAGTGCGGCGGGAGAGGTGTTTAGTCAACACGCGGTCCGTTTTTTGTGTGCGGTTCGGCTGAGCGCCGTCGATGATGTCAACCGGACACTCGGACTTCTACCGACAGGAACGCTATGCTTTGGATCGTCCTCGCTTCCGCTGTCTGGGTAACGCGACGTCAACTGCCACAGCTGTTGGGGGGCAATCGGGAGCGCACTTGAGTGGCAGTGGTGTCCGGCGCCGAGAATGTCACTTTGCCAGGTCCTCTTGCAACAGTCGGGCCAGCCGGAAGCCGGCCTGTGCGGCCCGGCGCCGCGCGTGGCGGGCCAGCTCGCGATAGTAAGTTTCGGGTAGCGCGATCTGCGCCAACTTGACTTTCGGGGTTTGCTCGGCGCCGCGGACCGCGTCGAGGATCTTTGCGTGGTAGGCGACCTCGGTTGCCAGCTGCCGGCTTTCTGCGACCCACTGTGCCGGGTCCAGCAGGGAGGCTGTTTGCTCGGCCGTCTGGGTGGTCTGCTGATCGCGGAGGATCTCCACGGCGCTGTTTTGAACCTGCTGTGTGAGCTTGCGCGAGTTGCCCAGCGCGCTGTCCCAGGCCTGGTGCAGATTGCGGATTCGCACCAGGGGAATTCCGTTCCCGCCGCGGTCGCCCTGTTGGAACCGTTGGGGGGTGAACAGCGCCGTCGAATGACACGGCTGGTGGACATCGCCCACCAGGTGAAACAACCAGGCCACCGCCAGCGATTTTTGCTGCGGCGTTCGATCGGCTGTCTGCAGCGTCTGGCGGCAGAGCTTGATTGCTTGGATGACGTTGAGNGCGGGCGTATCCAAATCAGCGCCCGGCGGCAATCGGGTGTCACGATTGACGGTCAGACGGCCGCTCAGACNCTGCTTATCGGCGTCCGAAAGGAACAGCGGTAGATTGACGTAATGCCAGGTNGGCCGGTCCCACTCGGTGCGGCGGATTCGGTCGGCCCAGACACCGGCTTGCGCGAAAATCCACCGATCTCGTCCGACGTCGCCACCCTTGAGGTCTTTCGGCGGATCGAAGTAACGCTGCTGCTGTGGGTGCTCGCCGAGGATCTCGATCACCTGTGCACGTGTTTCTTGATTCATCTTTTGGTAGGCGATGAGCGACACGATGAAGTGGCCGGCATCCCACCAGGCTGCCAGGGGTGTCACGGCTTGCAGCAGGATCAGCATCGACAGTAGCAGCCAGCGGGGGCGGGTAGAACGGATCACGGCAGGCGCTCCGACAAAAAGACACAAGAGAGAAACCGGACGTCGGGGACCCATTGTATCGTCCCCGACGCGACGAGGCAGCAAAGGGGCCGCGCACGGCNTGTGGTTGGGGCCGGCTGACGGCGACACCCAACCCGGCTGTCCCGTCGTTGTCGGCGGGCCTGACGATCGAGCAGCCCAGTCGGTACACTGTCTTTGTTTGTCGGCTGCGCCGTTGTCCCTCTTCGGTCCCGCTTGCGTCGCGCGACGGTGTTCTGCCCCGGTAGCTCAGTCGGATAGAGCGACGGTTTCCTAAACCGTAGGTCGGAGGTTCGAATCCTCTCCGGGGTATTCGACTTACGTCAATAGTGTGACCCAGAAACAATGTGACCCAGAAACGGACACAGATCGGGTCACACTCCCCAGAATCTCGCGAATTTGACCGGCATCGAGCTGGGTCGTCCCGGACATGTAGTATCGTAGTGTGAGAGGAGTGGAGGTCATCTACTACACCTGCCTCAGCTACCGCGAGCGGGTTGAGGCCCTCGGCGCTACCTCCCTCGGCCTTGGCTGCGACCTTGTCAGGCCACGCGTGAAACCACTGGTGGAAGTCATCTACTACACCTGCCTCAGCTACCGCGAGCGGGTTGAGGCCCTCGGCGCTACCTCCCTCGGCCTTGG